>JAHEEU010000021.1 GCA_024640545.1 Geobacteraceae bacterium | reverse complement strand
AGGACAAGCTCGGCATCGACCTGATGATCAACCCCGACGATGCCGTGGCCGACGAACTGGCCAACCTGGCCGGGCGGGCCGGGACTTTCGATGTCGCTGAATTCGTCGACGGCCAGATCCAGTTCCTCGGCTACCGCATCACCGAAGACAGTCCGCTGTGCGATTTGACTCTCAAGGAGCTGGGAGAAATTCGCGGCATGTACCGGTTCGTCGTCGTCGCGATCAGCCGTCACGGCCATACCATCATCCCCCGCGGAGACGACACCATCCAGGTTGGCGACAGCATCTTCATCTTTGCCCACAAGCAGGAACTTCCGGCCATCCAGTACCTGCTGCATATCAAGGAGGACAAGCGCCGCGGTGCCCGCCGGGCCTTCATCCTCGGCGGCGGCCGCATCGGCCTGCGCGTTGCCCGCCATCTGGAGCAGCGCGGCTTCATCGTCCGCCTGGTGGAGCGTGACCAGGGCCGCTGCGAGAAGCTCTCGGCAAGCCTGAAGAAGACCATGGTGATCCACGCCGAAGGGACCGACATCCGGGTCCTGCTCGACGAAGGGGTCGCCGATGCCGACATCTTCATCGCCGCCACCGAAAACGACGAGACCAACATCCTCTGCTCGCTCCTCTGCAAGCGCCAGGGGACCCACCGCACGCTCTGCCTGGTGAACCGCCCGGAATTTCTCGACCTGGCCCCTTCCCTGGGAGTCGACGCCTGCGTCTCGCCGCGCCTCGCCGCGGCGGGAGCGATCCTGAAATTCGTCCGCCGGGGCAATGTCATCTCCCTGGCGACGATCGAGGGAAGCAATTCGGAAGTCCTCGAGATCGAGGTAAAATCCGGCAGCCCGCTGATCAACACTCCGCTCAAGGAGCTGCACTTCCCGCGCGGCGCCATCATCGGCGCCATCGTTCACCAGAAGGGTTATGAAATCCCTGACGGGGAGAGCCGCCTCAAGACCGGCGACCGCGTGCTGGTCTTTGCCCTCCCCGAAGCGCTTGCCAAGGTGGAAAGGTTCTTCGAGTAGATGAACATCACCCTGACCCTGCGCATCCTGGGCGCACTGCTGCTCTTTCTGGCCATCGCCCTGCTTCTGCCGGTGCCCTGTTCCTGGCTTTACGGCGACGGAGCAGCCGGGGCCTTCATCCTCTCGGCTGTCATATCAGCAGCCTGCGGCGGACTTTTGTACAGCCAGTTTCGCTCCGAAACCGACCTGTCGGTCCGCGAAGGGTTTGCCGTGGTCACCTTCGGCTGGACCTTCTTCGCCCTGTTCGGGGCCCTGCCATTTGTTTTTACCGGTGCGGTGCCCTCCTATATCAATGCTTTTTTCGAAACCATGAGCGGCTTCACCACCACCGGTTCGACGATCCTCACCGATATCGAGGCGTTGCCGCCCAGTCTGCTCCTGTGGCGCTCCCTGACCCAGTGGCTGGGCGGCATGGGGATCATCGTGCTCTCCCTCGCAATCCTGCCGATGCTCGGTGTCGGCGGCATGCAGCTGTTCAAGGCCGAGGTCCCCGGTCCGACTGCCGACCGCCTGAAACCGCGCATCCAGGATACCGCCAAGCTGCTCTGGGGGGTTTACGTGCTGCTCACCGGGGCCGAAGTGGTCCTGCTGATGGCCGGCGGCATGAGCCTCTTCGACAGTGTCAATCACTCCTTCGCCACCATGGCAACCGGCGGCTTTTCCACCCGCAACGCTTCAGTGGCCGCCTACGGCAGTGCTTACATCGACTGGGTGATCACCGGCTTCATGTTCCTGGCGGGGGTCAACTTCTCCCTCCACTACCTCGCCCTGCGCGGCAAGATCGGCGATTTTATCCGCAACGAGGAGTTTCTCTTCTACACCGTCCTGGTCGTAGCCGGGACCTGCCTGGTCGTCCTGCTCAACATGGGGAGCACCTACCCCGACTTGCTCGACAACCTGCGCTACAGCGCTTTCCAGGTGGTGTCGATCATGACCACCACCGGGTTCGGCACCGCCGACTATGAGCTCTGGCCAGTGCTTTGCCAGTACCTGCTGGTCTTTACCATGTTCATCGGCGGCTGCGCCGGCTCCACCGGGGGCGGCATCAAGGTCGCCCGCATCCTGCTCCTGTTCAAGCATGCCCAGGTCCAGGTCTTCCGCCTGATCCATCCGCGCGCCGTGCGCCTGGTCAAGCTCGGCGACCGCCCGGTGGACAAGGAAGTGATGCAGTCGATTCTCGGTTTTTTCGCCCTCTACATGGGAGTTTTCGTCGCCGCCTCCTTCATCATGGCCGGACTCGGCATGGACCTCCCTTCGGCCGGCGCCTCGGTCATCGCCACCCTGAGCAACATCGGACCGGGACTCGGTTCGGTCGGGCCGGTCGACAACTTTGCCCACGTCCCGGCTGTCGGCAAGCTGGTGCTGGCCTTCTGCATGTTGCTGGGGCGCCTGGAGCTTTTCACCGTTCTGGTCCTGGTCTTCCCAAGCTTCTGGAGGAAATGAACGTGCCATGGCAACCGGACGCCAAGCCGCCTTCGGCAAGGGGCTGCCCTTACGACTTTGCATCTACCTGCTCGCCGCGCTGATCTTGGCCATGCCTGCCCGAACGGCTCTGGAACATCACTTCCTCTACTTCCCTGACACCCGCCACGCAGCGACTCCGGCGGATGTCGGACTGGCCTTCGAAGAGCTCGTCTTCCCGGCAGCCGATGGTACCCGGCTCGGCGGGTGGCTGATTCCGGGGCAGCCCGGAGCACCGCTGGTGCTGTTCTGCATGGGCAATGCCGGCAACATCTCCCACCGCCTGGAAACCATGCAACTGCTCCATGGCCTGGGTGTCGCCATGTTCATCTTCGATTACCGAGGGTACGGGAAGAGCGCGGGGAAAGCCAGCGAGGCCGGGACCTACGAGGATATCGCCGGCGCCATGGAACTGCTGAAAAGCCGCGGCTGGCCGGCGGGGCAGACCATCATCTTTGGCCGCTCGCTGGGCGCCGCGATCGGCCTCGAGGCCGCCCTGCACGTGCCGCCAGCCGGCTTGATCATGGAATCGGCCTTCACCTCGATCAAAGCCATGGGCCGCTACCATTACCCGTTGCTGAATCTGCTGCTCGGCTGGCTGATCGGCGCAAAGTACGACAACCTGGCCAAGATCTCCCGGCTGCAGAGTCCCCTCCTGCTGATCCACGGCAGGAGTGACACCATCTGCCCGCCATTCATGGCCGAAGAGCTTTTTGCAAAGGCGCCCCGGGACAAGCAGATACTCTGGATTCCAGGCGCTGATCACAATGACGGCCTCGTCGGCGGCGGCGATTCCTACCGGAACGCCTTGCGCCAGGCCATCATGCGCTGGACGGGGTTCTCTGCCGAGGGCAATTGAAACGGCACACTGGAGATGAAGGCCCGGCTTAACTAAGGCACAAGCCCCGGCGAGGGGGCCGGGAGCTTGCCCCAAGGAGGCAGGTCTTGTGCGCAGGAAGCGCGTTTTCTAGGTTGGTTTTTGTTTGCGCAGCGCCTTGTCAATGTCTTCGGTTTTGCCGATGAGGACCAGGACGTCGCTGTCCTTGATCAGGTAGCTCGGCGGCGGCGCCGGCAGGAACTGATCGGTCAGGACATCCTTGATGGCAATCACCGTTACATTGAATTTTTTGCGCAGGTCCAGTTCGACCAGGGTTTTGCCGATGAAATGTTTCGGCGGGTCGGTTTCAGAAAGGGAGTATTCCTCGGCGAGGGGGATAAACTCCAGGATGTTCGGACTCGACAAGTTGTGGGCAATTCTCCTGGCCATATCCTTCTCGGGGAAGATGATATCGGTCGCGCCGACACGTTCGAGGATTCTTCCGTGATCTTCGTTGACCGCCTTGACCAGAATGCGCGGCACCTTCAGTTCCTTGGCATACAGGGTAATCAGGGTCGAAAGGTGTGAGCGATCACCGGTGGAGACCACCACAGCATCCATCTCCGCCACCCCCTGGGCGCTCAGGAACTCCTTGTTCCCCGCATCACCCAAAATCGCGTAAGAGCAGATATCCTTGACGGCCTGGACCTTCTCCTTGTCAGAATCGATAGTAATGATTTCATGGCCGGCCTGGTAAAGGGCGGCGGCCATGTGAAACCCGAAGTTGCCCAGGCCGATCACACAGAATTTCTTCTTCATAAGGGTGTCTCCTTTAAATTACCCGATCATGATGTTCTCTTCGGCGTATTGCGCGGCATGGAGGCGCGTCCTCCCGGCGATGGCGAAGGCCACGGTCAGCAGGCCGACCCTGCCGGCGAACATCAGGAGGATGATGATCCATTTCCCCAAAACGTTCAGCTTGGCCGTCGCGCCGATCGACAGGCCGACGGTCCCGAAGGCTGAGAAGGTTTCAAACAGGTAACCCAAGAACTCTCGCTTGTTTTCATGGGCCATATCGGGCGACTGGACGACCAGCAGGCCAAACAGGGCGAGCCCAATCAGGATACTGGCCAGAATGACCAGGGTCAGGGCCTTGGTGATGACATCCGCGGGGATGGTCCGCCGGAAAAGGTTGGTATGCGGGCTCCCCTTGAGACGACAGTAGAAGATCGCGAAAAACAGCGCCAGGCTCGTGGTCTTCACCCCTCCTCCCGCGGAACCCGGAGAGGCGCCGATGAACATCAGGAAGATCATCAGGAATAGCGTCGGCGCACTGAGCAGATTCAGGTCGATGGTGTTGAACCCGGCGGTCCTGGCCGTCACTGACTGGAAAAGCGCCGTCCAGACACCCTCCATCAGAGGCATCCCGGCCAGCGCGCCGCGCACTTCGAGACCGCCGATCATGACGGCCCCATAGATAATCAGCAGGGCTGTGGTAACCAGGACGATCTTGGTGTGCAGGGACAGCTTCACCTTCTGCTTGGCCTGCCTGGCGCGGATTCGGCCAACCTGGAGCAGCTCCCGAATCACCAGGAAGCCGATCCCGCCGAGAATGATCAGCGCCATGACGGTCACGTTGACCAGGGCATCGCCGCGGAACCCGACCAGGTTGTCGGGAAACAGAGAAAACCCGGCGTTGCAAAAGGCGGAAACGGAATGGAACATGGCATAGTAGAGACCGAACCAGAACCCATGTTGCGGGATGAACGTGACCGACAGCAGCGCGGTCCCGGCAGCTTCGATGATAAAGGTCATGATGACGATATCATTGATCAACTCGCGCCACGAGCTGATTGGCGTGTGCATCAGGGTCTCGTTGATGATCCAACGACCGCGGGCACTGACCCCGACCCGCAGGTAGATGAACAGGTAGACCGAGAAGGTCGTGATCCCCAGGCCGCCGATCTGAATCAGCAGCAGGACCACGCTCTGACCAAACAAGCTCAGCCTGGTCCCCGTATCGACCACCACCAGCCCCGTGACACACTGCGCGGAAGTGGCGGTAAACAGGGCATCCAGAAAGGACAAGGGCTCGCCGTTGGCAGCCAGTGGCGTCGCCAGCAAAACAGCCCCAACGAGGATGGCCAGGGCGTAGGAAAACATCAGGGCCTGTGCGGGAGAAAACGCTTTGATCCGTTTTAAAATCGCGCGCAGACTCATGTCAGGACCAGGACTTTCTCTTTTCGACAGGTTTGCGGCCGCCGGACGGGTGACGGCTACGCGCCACCATCGCCAAGGATAATTGAATCAATATACCAGTTTCTGGGGCTTCAGGCACTCAAGATCAAGGTTTTTAAACATCACCCGGGATCTGTGCAGTCGGGGAACTGGCAGCCACGGCCCCGGGAGAACGGCGTGTTTGCATATCTGCCGTGAGGGCGAGAGCCTGGCGTGAGCAGCGGTTCGAGGCGGGCAATTTCAGGCGAGCAGCCTCCTGGACCCAGGTCGCCGGCGCCGGGCACACCGCCTCTGGAACACAAAAAAATGGCCCCCATCCATCGGATGGGGGCCCCCCTGTCTAACAATTACAAACCCTCTCTTCGTATCAATCACTCAAGCCTGCAAACACAAGCGGTCATTTTTTTCAGGGATTATACACAGCACTTCTCACAAATCTCTCACAAGACCTGCTGGTCGGTGCGAATCTTTCGCAGCCTGACCACTCAGCGCACTTTTTCAGCGCCCGGCCAGCCAGCTTTGCGCTGGAGGGTCTTTGGCAAAACCCTGTATCGATTCCTGCAACTCGTCTTCATTGAACCCTTCCCTGGCCAGCGCTTCAATATAATGCTTGAGAACCTGGTTTGCCTGCCCGAGGTTGTCTCCTGTCAGATACAACTGGTAGAGCAGTCGGGTAACGCTGTCGTTGGTGGAGTCGTAGCGCAGGGCACTGCGCAACAACTTGGCGGCTTGCTGGTAGCGTTTGCTCTCCGCCAGCAGCCGGGCAAAGGTCAGGCTGCTTTCCAGATACGTTTGCTCCATTTCGTTCTGAAACGCCGACCCGGAGTCAAGGCCGAAGCATCCCGGCACAAAGGTCCCCTGCCAGAGACTGAATGCAGAGGAAAAGGAAATTTCCGCCGGCCATAAATCGCCCGCCGCCACCTGCTGGGTCCCTTTGCGGACCAGGCGGCGGAACTCGTGGGCGTCAATCCGGGCATTTACCAGGAAGAGATAGCCGCGCTTGACCACCAGGTGCTTCTTGCTGTCGAAAGGTTCCAGAACCTGGTCGAGCGTGCGCCGTACACGGGATAGGAGGGAGTCAAAGCTCGAGCGGGCCCTGCTTGCCGGGCTGTCCGGCCAAAGCGCCAGCTGGATCTCTTCCTGGGAGACCTTGCCGGCAGATTCGCCCACCAGCATGGCCATGAATTGGCGTTGCGCCGGGCTGAACTCTTCATCCCATGAGAGTCGACGATCGGCAAAGAGCAATTCGCATTTGCCGAGGGTTTTGACGATAAGCGTTTGCGTGGTGCTCTCTGCGACGGGCGTATCTCCTGTAGCAGACGCCGTCCCCTGGCGGTTGCTGCCCCGGCGCAACAGGGCTTTGACGCGAGCCGCCAGCAGCTTCGGGGAGAAGGGTTTCGTCATATAGTCGTCGGCACCGACTTCCAGGCCGGCGACGATATCATCTTCTTCGGTCTTTCCGGTCAGCATGAGGACCGGGAGCTTGCTCATCCAAGGGTCCTGGCGCATGGCACGGCAAACGTCCAGCCCATTCATCCCCGGCAGGTTGAGGTCGAGGACGATCACCTCCGGCGGATCCTCTTCGATCTGCTGCAGGGCGCTTTCACCGCTCTGGGCTACCGAGACCCGATAGCCGGATCCGGCCAGGCAGGAGAAGAGCAGTTCGGAAACGCTGGCATCGTCTTCGACAATGAGGACATGTGTCCTGTCCATGATATTAACGGCCTCTCTCAATAAATTCAGCGCAGCAAAATGAAGCCCATCTGACGGCCCGTTCGACCCTTGTCGCGCCGGTAGGAGAAAAAAGTCTCTTTATGGCAGCAGGTGCATTCCTTGACGAGATCGACTGCGGCCCGTTCGACGCCGGCTTCCTCCAGTTGCAGCAGGATACTCTGCTGTAGATCCAGTTGCCAGTGGCCGAGGCTGGTTTCCGTAGCGATTCTCCCCCACTGGTCGGTCCCCTGGCGAAAGGCGTCGCGCACCGGTCGGTCGACCTCATAACTGTGCGCGGCGATTCCCGGGCCGATCGCCGCACAGAGATCTCCCGTCCGGCAACCGAAAATCTCCAGCATCGCCTCTACCGCCCGTCCAAGCAGGCCGGCGGCAGTACCCCGCCAGCCGAGGTGAATGGAGGCGGCGGCATGCCTCTGCCGGTCGTAGAGTATGACCGGGTAACAATCGGCAACCAGAATCCCGATCATGATGTTGCGCTGGTTGGTGATTATTGCGTCGCTATTGACGCGCTGGAAGTGCGAGACCTCCGGATTTGGCTGATCAATCACCAGGATTTCACTGCCGTGAACCTGATTGACCGTCAGGAGCAGATGGGGCTCAAGATCGAAGGCCCTGGCGACTGCGGCCCGGTTGGCTTCCACCTGCGACGGCTGGTCACCTGCATTGAACCCGAGATTGAGCGAATTGAAAGGCGGCCGGCTGCTGCCGCCGTTTCGTGTGCTAAACCCGCACACCAGGTTGTCCCGGTCAGCCCAGGCCGGCTGCATATAGTGAACTTTGCCCTGCTTAACTGTTTTCATGTGATGTCGTTTCAACCGGCCCCGCATGCGAAGGGATATCGAGGTCGGCAGGCTGGTAGTGGTATTTCTCTTCCAGGTAACTTACTATCTCCTGCAGTTCCGGCGGCAGAGCAGCCTGGAACAGCATTGCGGTCCCGTCGGGGTGATGAAAACCGAGCTGCCAGGCGTGCAGGAACTGCCGGTCCAGGCGGGCCACCATCTGCCGCAATGCGCTGTCTCCGAGGGACTTGGTCCGGCTGGCCCCCCCGTAGAGGGGATCGCCGACGACCGGGCAGTTGAGCCCGGCCAGGTGGACCCTGATCTGGTGGGTCCGACCGGTTTCCAGCTGCAGGTCAACAAGGCTCAGGCGATCGGCCTCATAACGACGCAAGACCTGCCAGTGGGTGACCGCGTGGCGGCTGGCGCGCGCTTCGATGGACATCTTCTTGCGATGGACGGGGTGCCGGCCGATCGGTTGGTCAATCGTACCTTTGGACCCTGGCATCATGCCGTGGACCAGTGCCCGGTAGCGCCGCCGGATCGTGTGTGCCTTGAACTGCCTGGCGAGATGCTGGTGAGTGCGGTCGTCCTTGGTTGCGACCATCACCCCGGAGGTCTCCTTGTCGAGCCTGTGGACAATGCCGGGCCGCAGCTCACCTCCCACCCCGGAGAGGTCCTGGCAGTGATGCAGCAGGGCGTTCACCAGGGTCCCGCCGTGGTGGCCCGGGGCGGGGTGCACCACGAGATGGGCCGGCTTGTTGACAACGATCAGCGCTGCATCTTCATAAAGCACATCCAGAGGGATATCTTCCGCCTGGGCCGAGGGCGCTACCGGCTCCGGCAGAACCACGCAAATTTTTTCCCCGCCACGCAGCTTGACGCCGGCTTTGCTCTTGACACCATCCAGGGTCACGGCCCCCTCGTCAATCAGGCGCTTGATCTGCGAGCGAGTCAGTTCCGGCAGGCTGTCATCCAGGAATCGATCCAGCCGCACCGCCACGTGCGCGGTGGTGACCTGAAGACAGCATGAAGCAGCCATGCAGTTTACCAGATCGAGCTCTCGATCTTGCCGGCCTGCTTGATCATAACGTCGACGATCGCCCGATCATACAGATGAGCACGATCCGTCAGGTCAGGAGAAACCCGGCCATAGAAATGCTCGCGGCCTTCATCCAGCTCGGCAGCCAGGACATCAAAAACCGAGTCGTTCTTGATCCCCTCCTTGACCTTTTCCTGGTTATAGAGGGCGATATCCGAGACAATGGCACGGGCCAACCGAAATGCCAGTTTGGGGTTATCTACCAGTTTGGCCATGAGACCTCCACATTTGGAGTAAATAAAAAATTTTCACGGGCGGTTTACACCCGCTGCCCTATTCCACGAGCGGCAAAGCCACAAACAGGTTCGTATCACCACGCTGAAGGAGCAGCAGGACGCTTTCCTTGACCCGTGCCCTCTGGCGGGCTGAACGGACATCCGCCAGCGTCCTGACCGCATGGCGGTTGATCGCCAGGACCAGGTCGCCGCCCTGGATGCCGGCATCGTCAGCGACACTGTCCGGTTCAACCTCTGCGACACGGACCCCTTCACCGGTTTCCGCAAAGCGCATGCCAAGCCAGGGGGCCGGTTCCTCAGCTTGCGTCGGCTGAGCCGACGGCGCCGATTCTTCGCGCGCCACGAGGAGCACTTCGAGCGTCAGGCGCGTCGCCTCACGCAGAACCTCAACCGGGAGGTTTTTGCCGAGCGGTGCACTGGCGACCAGCAGCTGCAATTCCTTGACGGTGCGAACCGGCTTGCCGTCGAAGTTGAGCAGGACATCGCCGCGCCGGATACCGGCCTCTTCAGCTGGCGTTCCTGGCAGGACACCCGTCACCAGGGCACCGGTCACCCGGTCCATGCCGAAAGATGCGGCAAGCGCGGCATCGAGCGGCTGGATACTGACACCCAGCCAGCCGCGGGTGACTTGTCCATTGCTGATCAACTGGTCGGCGATCAGCCTGGCCAGGTTGATCGGAATGGCGAACCCGATCCCCTGGCCGCTGGCGACGATCGCCGTGTTGACGCCGACCACTTCACCGTAAATATTCAGCAGCGGCCCGCCGGAATTGCCGGGATTGATCGAAGCATCGGTCTGGACAAAGTTTTCATAATCCTCGATCCCCACGTCAGTCCGGCCGGTGGCCGAGATCACGCCGACCGTCAGGGTGCTGTCGAGACCGAAGGGGTTGCCGATTGCCAGCGCCCACTGCCCGACCTTGAGCCGGTCCGAATCACCGAGCACGACAACCGGCAGCGGGCCGGCCGCATCAATCTTGATCACCGCCACGTCGGTTTTCGGGTCAACACCGACGACCTTGCCGGGGAACACCCGCTGATCGGTAAGGCGGACCTTGATCTGCTCGGCGCCAGACACCACGTGCTCGTTGGTCAGGATGTAGCCGTCCGCGCTGAGAATGAACCCTGAACCGAGGCTGCGTTCACGCTGCTCGGCGGGGGGAGCGTTAAAGAACTCGCCGAAGAAATCTTCGAACAGGGGGCTGATCCGGTCGACCATCCGCACCCGTTCGGCACGGATATTGACAACCGCCGGAGTGACCTTTTCCGAGACGTCGATAAACGCTCTCTGCGAGAGCAACAGCTCCGGGGCCGGGGCCTCCACCGGCGGCGGAGCCTCCTCCTGACGGACCGAGCTGGTCAGGTGCGTCTCCTGCCGCTCGTTGCAGCCGCCGAGAACCAGCCACGGCAATAAGAGCAGCATCCCGCCTGACAACCTGGAAAAGAGCATGAGCATCTGTTACGTATCCCTTGATTACGACTCTGCAGGGTAGCGAAAGCAGGTCCTTATGTCAATCTGGACAGCCTGCCCTCTGCCTGGTCATGCAACCATTGGCAGCAATCATGGCAAGCAGTTCTTCGTGGCTTCCCTGCCAGTCCGCAGTGAAGTGCGCGTCCGGACGATGGATTCTCCACGGCGTCAGCAGACCGGTCTGCATGCCGACCTGACAGGCGGCGAGGTCATGCAAGGTGTCGTTGCCGATCATCAGGCAGGCAGCGGCAGGGATTTGCAGCCGGGCCAGGAGCTCTTCGAAGAAGCCCGGATTAGGCTTGCAGAAATGTGCCGTTTCATAGGCGGTCACATGATGAAACGCGCCACCGTCCAGGGCCCCCCAGGCAATACGGGCATCGATCACCGCCCGCGGGAATATGGGATTGGTCGCCAGCACGACCTGCCACCCCCGCTCCAGAGAAGCTTCGACCAGGCGGGGCGCAAGGGGATGCCCGGAAACCAGGGGCCTCAGGGATTCAAGATCCTTACGACAGAAGCGTTCCAGGCTGGCTGCATAAGCGCCCGGCGACATGGACAGTTCCGACTGCAGCACCTCGAGCAGGATGCATTCGAGCGTTTTGTCGGCATCGGCATTGGCAAACATGGCAGCCACCGCACGGTGCAGAGCCCGGGTCGCCCTTGCGGGATCGACCTGGTCGCCCATCTGCTCCGTCAAGCGCAGCAGGTAGCTCGGCACGAACCGGTGCATGTCAACGTCGACCAGGGTTCCATCAAGGTCAAAAAAAACCGCCTGGATGCTGTCGAGGTCGAGTTGCTTCGTCCTGCCCTTGCGCCTAAATAACGAGAACATGCCTGACAGAATATCATGACCGGTCGGGCAACGGCCAGCACACATTTCCGACGACCTTGACATGGCGGGATTTTTCTTTAATCTTGACAGAGTCCGACTGATGAGCACCGCAGACACTCTCACCAGATTCTTAGGAGGAGACCCATGGCAAAGCGTATTGGCGTAATCCTGTCCGGATGCGGCGTCTACGACGGCAGCGAAATCCACGAGGCTGTCGTCACCCTGCTGGCCATTGACCGTGCCGGCGCAGAGGCGGTCTGCATGGCTCCTGACATTCCGCAGATGCATGTCATCAATCACCTGGCCGGAGAGCCTGCTGAAGGGGAATCGCGCAACGTTCTGGTTGAATCGGCCCGCATCGCCCGCGGCAACATCAAGGACCTGGCCAAGGTCAAGGCGGCCGAACTAGACGCCCTGATCCTGCCCGGCGGCTTCGGTGCCGCCAAGAATCTCTGCGACTTCGCTGTCAAGGGCCCTGACTGCTCGGTCAACGCCGAGGTGGCCCGCCTGATCAAGGAGATGTATACCGCGAAGAAACCGATCGCTGCCGTCTGTATCGCCCCGGCGGTTCTTGCCAAGGTGCTGGGCAGCACACAGGGTTCGCCGCAATTGACCATTGGCAACGATACCGCAACGGCAGAGGCCCTCCAAAAAATGGGCACGGAACATATCCAGTGTCCCGTCAGGGAGTTTGTCGTCGACCGCCAGCACAAGCTGGTCTCAAGCCCGGCCTACATGCTTGCCGGCCGCATTTCCGAAGCGGCCGAAGGCATCGAGAAAACCGTCCAGGCGTTGATCGGCTTGATCGAATAGCTTAACGCCCGCTGGAATTTCAGTTACACTGCTGTGAGCCAAGGGTGCACTGGTGCCGGTCCGTTGAGCGGCTTTCCCCGAGAGCCATTCTCGCCGTGGCAAAGTCTACCCTTGTGAGACAGTCCCGTTTTTTATGCCCCGACTTGCCGGAACAGATGTCTGACCATGCAAAGTCGGAAATTGTATCCGGCCATCTGGCTGGAGGGTCCCAACATATCTTAGAAGGAGTGAACCATGACCAAGTACCGCTGCGTAATCTGTGACTACATCTACGACCCGGCTGAAGGCGACCCGGGCAACGGCATCGACCCCGGCACGGCATTCGACGATCTGCCCGATGACTGGGTCTGTCCTCTCTGCGGTGCTGACAAGAGCAACTTTGAGCCGGTTTGACTTTTTCATTGACCCCGCTCGAACCTGCTGTAAACCTGCAGTCCTCACCACACGGGTTCAAGGTCTGGCGTCCCGGTCTGATGGCCTACCGGGACGCCCAGACCTGCCAGGAAAAGCTGGTGGCAGAGCGTCGGCTCTGGCCATTCGACCTGCTGGTGCTTCTGGAGCACCCGCCGGTGATCACTTTTGGCCGCAATGCCAGGCAGGAACATCTCCTCTGGGGTGATGCCGCCCTTCAGGCCGCCGGGATCGACTGCGCGGCCAGCCGCCGCGGCGGCGACGTCACGCTGCACGCTCCCGGGCAGCTGGTCGGCTACCCGATCGTTGACCTGAATCACTACCAGAGGGACCTGCACCATTTTTTGCGCTTGCTGGAACAAATCCTTATCGCCACCCTCGCCGACCACGGTCTCACGGGGGAATCCCGGCAAGGGAAAACCGGCGTTTGGCTCGAGGAGCGTAAAATAGCGTCAATTGGCGTAGCAGTCCGCCATTGGATAAGTTATCATGGCTTTGCCCTGAACATTGACAATGACCTCTCTGCATTCAGTGCCATCATCCCCTGCGGTCTGCAAGGCGTCACCATGACGTCCATGAGCAAGGAGCTCGGCAGACCGGTTGACAAGCAGGCCGTTGCCGAGACGCTGATCGGACACTTCGGCAAGATCCTGCGACGACCTTTGCTCGGCAGTTACCATGACACAACCACCTCGCAAACCTGACTGGCTCAAGGTCCGTTTTCCTGCCGGGCCAAATTATGCCCGCATCGACCGCCTGCATCGCGAACAGGGACTGCACTCTGTGTGCCGCAGCGCCGCCTGTCCCAACCAGGGAGAATGCTGGGAGCAGGGCACCGCAACCTTTATGATTCTGGGCAACCATTGCACGCGCGACTGCCGGTTCTGCAACGTCGCCCACGACACGCCGCTGCCCGTCGACCCACAGGAGGCTGACAAGGTTGCCCGGGCAATCGCCGAACTTGACTTACGGCATGCCGTGATCACCTCGGTGACCCGCGACGACCTCGCCGACGGCGGCGCCGCCCAGTTCGCCGCGGTGACCCGCTCGATCCATGCCTGCAGCCCGCAGTGCCGCGTCGAGTTACTGATCCCGGACCTGCAGGGCAACCTTGGCGCCCTGGAAACCATCCTGGCCGCCAAGCCCGAAGTCCTGGGGCACAACCTGGAGACGGTTCCCCGCCTCTACCGGGCCGCCAGGGCGGGCGCCGATTACCGGCGCTCCCTGGAACTGCTGACTGCAGCTGCGCAGATTGCCCCAGGGATTCCCACCAAGTCGGGCCTGATGCTGGGCATGGGCGAAACCATGGACGAGATTCTCGAGGTCATGCAGGACTTGCGCCGGGCCGGTTGCGGGATGCTCACCCTGGGTCAATACCTGCAGCCAACCCGAAACCACCTACCGGTCATCCGCTATATCGAGCCTGGCGAATTCAGGGAATTGCACCAGGCAGGGATACAGATCGGCTTTACCCATGTCGAGGCCGGGCCCCTGGTGCGCTCTTCTTACCACGCCGCGGAACAATTTGAAGGGGATCACCATGACCAATCCTGACATGATCTACGAAACCATCATTCTCGGCTCGGGGCCGGCGGGGCTGACGGCCGCGATCTATGCCGCACGCAGCCGCTGCTGTCCACTGCTGATCCATGGTATACAACCGGGTGGGCAGCTGACGACAACCACGGCTGTCGACAACTTCCCGGGCTTCCCCGAGGGGGTGGACGGCCCTGACCTGATGGACAAAATGCGCCGGCAGGCGGAACGCTTTGGGACCCAGTTCATCCAAGGCGAGGTGACCAGGATCGACTTCAAGGAGCGTCCGTTCCGGCTCTGGATGGGCGATGAGATTTACCGCTGCCTGTCGCTGATCATCGCCACCGGCGCTTCGCCCAAGCTGCTCGACCTGGGCAACGAGGAGGCCCTCTATGGGCGCGGGGTCTCCGTGTGCGCGACCTGCGACGGCTTCTTCTATCGCGATCGCGAAGTGATCGTGGTCGGCGGCGGAGACACCGCCATGGAGGAGGCCGTCTTTCTCACCCGGTTCGCCAGCAAGGTCACTGTCGTTCATCGTCGCAATTCGCTGCGGGCCACACCGGTTCTGGCCGAACGGGCGCTGACCAACAAGGCGATCAGCTTCAAGTGGGACTCAGTGGTCACGGAAATCCTCGCCGACGCAAGCGGCGTGACCGGGATCCGCATGAAGAACATCAGGACGGCAGAGGAATCGGAAATACCCTGCGACGGGGTCTTTATCGCCATTGGTCATCAACCGAATACCGAACTGTTTGCCGGCCAGCTGGAAATGGACGACGATGGTTACCTGCTCACCAGGAACGGTACTGAGACCAATATCCCCGGCGTCTTTGCCGCGGGTGACGTTCAGGACAACCAGTTTCGCCAGGCCGTGACCGCGGCAGGAACCGGCTGCATGGCGGCGATCCAGGCTGAGCGTTTTCTCGACGACCTGCCTTACGATCCGAATCTCTCCTGCCAAAAAGGGGTGTGCCGAACCAAGGTCTAGCATCGAGGGGGAGGAAAGCCCAAGGCAATCCAAGCAAAGCCCGATGCCGGAGACCCTCGGGAGGAGGTTACGTTTGCCTGAACGCTACCCCCCTGATATAATTTTCGGGATTTTTATTTCTTCCTGACAGGGAAATCAATGAGTATATCCAGCAATGTCAGCCCCCAGTGGCTGGAAGAGCAGTATCGACTTTGGGTGTCCGACCCGGGCCAGGTAACTCCTGACTGGCAGGCATTCTTCGAGGGCTTCGACCTGGCCCGGCAGACGCCGACCACCGGCCGGGACCTGGCGGCCAAGAATTCAGCGGTCGACTCGCTGATCTACCGCTATCGTGACCTCGGGCACCTGATCGCCAACACGGACCCGCTTTCCCCCGCCCAGACCGAGCATGCCGAGCTGAGCCTGGCCGCCTTTGGGCTCGCCGAAGCCGACCTGGAGCAGACCTTCTACCCGCTGCGCTTTCCGCAGCAGAGCGCCTCGCTGCACGACATCATTGCGCTGCTTCGCGAGACCTATTGCGGGGAGATCGGGGTGGAATTCATGCACATCCAGGATCCGGTCAAGCGTGACTGGCTGAAAAAACGCATGGAGGGCAACCGCAACCGGCCTGAATTCAGTCGTGACGCACAACTCCACATCCTCGAAAAGCTCCAGGAGGCAACCCTTTTCGAGACATTCCTGCATCGCAAGTTCCTCGGCCAGAAGCGTTTCTCCCTCGAAGGCGGCGAAGTCATCATCCCCGTCCTCGACTGCCTGCTCAATCAGGCCGCACAAAGAGGAGTCAGCGATCTGATCATGGGGATGGCCCACCGCGGCAGGCTCAACGTGCTGGCCAACACCTTCAGGAAACCCTTGGAGAACATCTTCGCAGAATTCCAGGACAATCTTGAACTGGCCTTCGTCGGTGACGGCGATGTCAAGTATCACAAGGGCTATTCCGCCGACCTTGCCCTTGCTTCCGGGCACAACATTCACCTCAGTCTGGCGGCCAACCCCAGCCACCTGGAGGCGGTCGACCCGGTGGTCATAGGCAGATGCCGGGCACGCCACACCGGTTACGGCCCCGGCGGCAAAAAGCGGGTCCTCCCGGTGCTGATTCACGGGGATGCCGCCTTCGCTGGCCAAGGGCTGGTCGCCGAGGTGCTCAACCTCTCGCGGATTGATGGCTACCAATCGGGCGGGACCTTCCACCTGGTCCTCAACAACCAGATCGGCTTTACGACATCGTCGGCACACGCCCGCTCGACCCTCTATGCGACCGACGTCGCCAAGATGCTCATGATCCCGATCTTCCACGTCAACGGCGAGAACCCGGAGGCCTCCGCGTTCGCCACCAGCATGGCCCTCGAATACCGCCAGGAGTTCGGCGATGACGTAGTCGTCGAAGTCATCTGCTATCGACGCCACGGCCACAATGAGGGCGATGAACCCTTCTTCACCCAACCCCTCATGTACGAGAAGATTCGCCAGAAGCCGCCCCTGCACGAAATCTACGCGGAGCGCCTGATCAAGAGCGGCATTGAACCTGCTGATATCGCCGCAAGCGCCGATCGGATCACCAACCGACTCGAAGAGGCCCTCGCCGGGAAGCCCAAGCCGCAGACCGACGTCGGCTTCCAGGCCAAGTGGACCGGCATTCAGCGCGAGTACACCCCTGAGAGCCCGGAGACCAAGGTTGACGCGGAGACCCTCAAGCAGCTCGCCATACGCCTGGCCGATTTGCCAGGCAACCTCAAGGCCCACCCGAAAATTTCCCGTTTGCTGAAGCGACGGGAGGAGTGCATATTGAGCGGAGAGGGGATCGACTGGGCCAATGCCGAGTCGCTCGCCTTTGCGACCCTGCTGGCCGAAAACATCCCGGTACGCCTCTCGGGTCAGGATTCGCGGCGCGGCACATTCAACCAACGTCACTCGACCCTGGTCGACCAGAAGACCGGCCAGCTTTACGTGCCGCTGGCCTACCTGCAAAAAGGCCAGGCAGCGATCCAGATTTACAACAGTATGCTGTCCGAAGCCGCGGTGCTGGGCCTGGAATACGGCTACTCCCTGGAGACGCCACATGGCCTGACGATCTGGGAAGCCCAGTTCGGCGACTTCGCCAACGGCGCTCAGGTAATCATCGATCAGTTCATTGGCTCCAGCGGCACCAAGTGGGATCGCTCCAGCGGCCTGGTGATGTTCCTGCCGCACGGCTACGAGGGCCAGGGACCAGAGCATTCCAGCGCCCGCATCGAACGCTACATGAACCTCTGTGCCAGCAACAATATTCAGGTCACCTATCCGAGCACCCCGGGCCAGTTGTTTCATCTGCTGCGCCGCCAGTGCAAACTGCCTTATCGTCGGCCGCTGATCGTCTTCACACCGAAGAGCCTCCTGCGTCTGCCCGCATGCAGCAGCACCCTGCAGGATTTGAGCGAGGGTTCCTTCCAGGAATTTATCCCCAGCGCCCTCCCCGCAGAACAGGTGGAAACCCTGCTGCTCTGCAGCGGCAAGATCTTCTATGAACTTCAAGCGGCGATCGCCGTTCAGGAGAAAAACAACGTCGGCCTGATGCGCATCGAGCAGCTTTACCCTCTGCGTCACGAAGCTCTGCAGGCTGAGCTGGCCCGTTATGGCAACGCCAAGCGCATCGTCTGGGTCCAGGAGGAGCCGAAGAACATGGGGCCCTGGCCTCACCTGCACACCAGCCTGGCCCGCCACCTCGGCAAGATGCCGGAATACTGCGGCCGCCGGCCGGCCTCGGCCCCCGCCGTCGGCTCTCACCGGCGTCACCTCGAAGAACAGCAACTGATCATAGACGCAGCCCTGAATGGCAAGGATAAATAAATGGACATAAAAATCCCTGAAATCGGCGAGTCGATCCTCGAAGCCCTGGTCGCCAACTGGCTGAAGGAAGACGGTGCCGCAGTCGCCAAGGATGATATCGTCTGCGAACTGGAAACCGACAAGGTCAATGTCGAATTGACCGCGGAGGCCTCCGGGACCCTGCACATCTTGATTCCGGAAGGGCAGACCGTCCCGATCGGAACGGTCATCGCAACCCTGGAAGAGGGGGCCGTTGAACAACCGGCCACTGCGCCGAAGGAAACTGCCGCGGCCGCTGCGCCAGCCAAAGCGGCACCTGCTGCCGCGGCGCCTGCCGGGCCGGCCTCCCAACCTCCTGCGAACCCCGCGGCTCGCCAGCAGGCGGCAGCAACAGGTGTCGACTTGAAGGACGTTGCCGGCAGCGGGCGGGAAGGCAGGGTCATCCTCGATGATGTCCTGGCCCACGGCAAGACCGCCGCCCCGCAACCGCAGGCGCCGGTGCCGCCCGCCGCAAAGGTCGAACCGGCCGCAGCCCCCGTCGAACAACCGGAGACTTCTGCCGACGGCCGACCGGTCACTCGCCAGCCGATGACACCGATCCGCCAACGCATTGCCGCAAGACTGCTGCAGGCGCGGCAGCAGACCGCCATGTTGACGACCTTCAATGAAGCCGACATGTCATGGGTCAAGAGACTGCGCAGCCGCCACCAGGAGCATTTTACCGCCAAACACGGCATCAAGCTCGGCATGATGTCCTTCTTCGTCAAAGCCAGCATCGAGGCCCTCAAGGGGTTCCCGGCGGTCAACGCCCGTATCGACGGCACCGATATCGTCTACCATCACTACTACGATATCGGCATTGCCGTGGGCACCGATCGCGGCCTGGTGGTGCCGGTCCTGAGGAATGCCGACCGGCTGACTTTCGCCGAGATCGAACAGCAGATCGCCGACCTGGCCGCCAAGGCCAACGCCCGCAAACTGACCCTGGCCGATCTCGAGGGCGGCACCTTCACCGTCAGCAACGGCGGCATCTACGGCTCACTGCTGAGCACGCCGATCATTAACCCGCCGCAATGCGGGGTGCTCGGCATGCATTCGATCCAGGACCGGCCGGTGGTCAGGGACGGTGAGATCGTCATCCGGCCGATCATGAACCTGGCGCTCAGCTACGACCATCGTCTCATCGACGGCCGAGAAGCAGTCGGCTTCCTGAAACTGATCAAGGACTACATCGAGGATCCTTCAGAACTCTTCCTCGAGCTTTAACTTGATCGGTTCGTGATGAGGTCATCTAATCCGCGTCACGCGTCGCGCGTCACGCCCCATTGATTTGCGGAGCCATCCATGAACAGCATCTATGACCTGGTCATCATCGGCGGCGGTCCCGGCGGCTATGTCGCAGCAATCCGTGCCGCCCAGTTGGGCTTTACCGTTGCCGTCGTCGAAAAACGCAACGCCCTCGGCGGAACCTGTCTCAACGAAGGATGCATCCCGAGCAAGGCCCTGCTCGACTCGAGCGAACTGTTCGTCCAGGCCCGCGACAAGTTCGCCGGACACGGCATCATCGTCGAACCTCCCTCGCTCGACCTCGGCAAAATGATGAAACGCAAGGAGGACGTCGTCACCCGTCTGACCCGCGGCATCGCCAGCCTGTTCAAGAAAAACCAGATCACCCTGGTCACTGGCACCGGCCGCCTCGGCAAACCGACGGCAGAGGGCCCCTTGCAGGTCATCGCCACGACCGGTGAAGGGGAGCAGACCCTGCAGGGGAAAAGAGTCCTGCTGGCCACCGGCAGCGTTGCCATCGACATCCCCGGGCTGCCCCAGGATGGCGCGCTCGTCGGACAGGCCAGGGACGCCCTGGAGTACACCACGGTCCCCGAACACCTGGTGGTGATCGGCGGTGGCTACATCGGCCTGGAACTCGGCTCCGTCTGGCTCAGGCTCGGCGCCAAGGTCACGGTCGTGGAGATGCTCGAGCAGATGCTGCCCAGCACCGATCAGGAGGTGACGGCAGCTTTGCTCAAGAGCCTGCAGAAGCAGGGGATGACGATCCATGCCGGCACCAGGGTTGCCGGGATGGAGCAGACCAAACAAGGGGTCGAACTCAGCCTGGAAGGCAAGGTGACAGAGACTCTGTCCTGCGACAAGGTCCTGGTGGCCGCCGGGCGCAAGCCGTGCCTTGAAGGGTTAGCACTCGACCAGGCGGGGGTCAAGCTCGACGAAACCAAGCGCATCGTCGTCGACGCCGACTACCAGACCAGCACTCCCAACATCTACGCTATCGGCGACCTGATCCATGGACCGATGCTCGCCCACAAGGCCATGGACGAGGGAGTTGTGTTCGCGGAACGCATGGCCGGCGAGCATCCGGTCGTCGACTACAACCTGATTCCCGGGGTTGTCTACACTCACCCCGAAGCGGCATCCATCGGCAACACCGAAGAGCAGCTCAAAGCCCAGGGCACCCCTTACAAAGTCGGCCGCTTCCCCTTCATGGCCAGCGGCCGCGCCCGCGCCATGGATAACGTCGACGGCTTCGTCAAGGTCCTCGCCAACCCGGAGAGCGGCCGTCTTCTCGGCGTGCATATCATCGGCCCCTGCGCTTCGGAACTGATCAGTGAAGCGGTGACCATCATGTCTTTCGATGGCAGCATCGAGGACGTCGCCCTAACCATGCACGCCCATCCGACCCTCAGTGAAGCCTTCAAGGAAGCAGCTCTCGGCGCCTTCGGCAAAGCGGTGCACGCCTGACCTGCCATGCGGGGCCCGCGTAACGGACGGGAAAACCGCATGGTCTCCCGGACATCATGAAGATGAACAAACGGCTGGTGGTCCAAGACCACCAGCCGTCGTGTTTGTCAGGGCCTTCCCCCTCAACCGTGCTTCCCACTGCTCTGCATCCCACCTGGCAAGAGCAAGACAAGCGTTAAGCTGGCGGCCGTTTATTTGATGGCTCGGTTCCTATGCTTTGCGGATATCCGGCGGATCAAACATCCAGGGGCCTTCCGGGAAGACGTTGGAACCGCACTTACAAGAAAAGAAAGCCCCTCCCCGGGAAAGGGGAAGGGGCTCGTTTGACTTGGAAATGCCGGCTGGTAAGAACGGGGCTCAGACTTGCAGGAGCCTTGCCCGAGCTTTTACCTGCCATGACATCAAGTTATTGCAGGGATTTCGTGGAAGATTGCCTCATGCAGGTTGACGGTATGGTTCTTGATCCGTCTCAGAGCAACGGCCATGTCGCTGAAAGTCAGGGCGGGCAGCGCTTCGCATGAGCCCTCCTTCATCCGATCGAGGTGTGCTTTACGAACCTCATCGGCCAGGTCGTTGAGCCGGGTGGCCTCGTCGTAGATTTTGCGCGTACTACTCACATCCCCGTTATTGAAGGCTTGGCAGACCTGGTTGAAAAAGGCGAAGACCTCACTGTGAAAGTTGCGCAGGTCTTTCCAGCCTTCTTCACTGTAATCAAGCTCATGCTTGTCGAGCCGTTTCATGTACGAACAGAGTGATGCGGCGTAATCGGCAATCGACTCCAGCTCGTCGGCAGCACGCACATAGCTATAGGCTCGGTCCGATTGCTCGACGCTGCCGCCGCCTGAGCGCATCAGGGTGACGGTGAAGGTCGTAATTTCGTGCTGCATGACATCGGTTTTGTCTTCGAGGGCCTTTACCTTGCGATAAATGCGATCGCGTCCTTTGTGGTCGCGCTGCAGAAATTTCTCGGCATTTATCAGGGTCTCATGAACACACTCTTGCATCCGCTTGAGTTCTTCGTAAACCATCGAAACACCCATCGCCACGGGCATGGTGCCGGGAGCACCGATATACTTGAAGGCGCCTTTTTCAGCCCCTGCTTTTTCTGGGACTATTTTGCTGACCAGCTTGGCCAGATAGTTGAGAAACGGCAGCATAACAATCGTTGCGGTCACATTGAAAAAGGTGTGGGCCATGGCGATATGAGCGGCAATGTAGGGACGGTTGCCTTCGGCATCGACAAAGCTTGAAAGACCGGGGACGAACCGCTCGATCATGTTGACGTAGGTCGAGAAGATGGTAATGATGATGAAGACCCCCAGGACATTGAACACGGTGTGGGCCATGGCAGCGCGCCTTGCAGAAACGCTCCCGCCAATCGCTGCGAACTGGGCGGTGATGGTGGTGCCGATGTTTTCACCCATGACCAGGGCGACAGCTGTGTATAGCGGAATGGCACCTGTCAAGGCAAGGGCTATGGTGATGCCGAGCATCGCCGAGCTACTCTGGATAATCATCGTCATGCAGCAACCGATGGCGACACAACCGAGAATACTCAGCAGTGACTGGGCATCGAGAGTCAGCATCAGGTTCATGAAGCCTTCATCGCTGCGCAGCGGCTTGAAGGAGTCGCTCATGATCTCCAGGCCGAAGAAGATCAGTCCCAGGGAAACCATCACCTTGGCACTTGCCGAGATGCGATCATTTTTGGAGAAAAGCATCGGAAAGATACCGATGGCGATCAGCAACAGGCCGTACTTGCCGACCTTGACCGCCAGAATCCAACCGGTGATGGTGGTGCCGATGTTGGCGCCGAGGATGACGCCGATCGCCTGCGTCAGCCCCATCAGGCCGGCATTGGCCAGGCCGACCACCATGACCGTCGTAATCGACGAGGACTGAACGAAGCAGGTGACCACCAGGCCGACCAGGACCGCCAG
This sequence comes from Geobacteraceae bacterium, assembly GCA_024640545.1. GTDB lineage: Bacteria > Desulfobacterota > Desulfuromonadia > Desulfuromonadales > BM103 > JAHEDT01. Next base: position 2,195 of record JAHEEU010000021.1, on the reverse strand, counting down.
GAAGCGGTTGCTGGTCACCGATGAGATCGCCTTGCGGATCAGCCCCCCCGAAAGCGACTGCAGGCTGTCGGACAGATACTTCATACCCAGGATAAAGATGCCAAGCCCACCGATGGCGGTATAGCCCATTGTGAAAGGTTCGATCATTTGGTTCGCCTCTGAGAAGTTGCGATTTGAAAAATTTTAATCTGCCAGAGAATACGTGACGCAATTTATTTTTATTCGACCTTCATGTCAAGCTTGATGAGCTCCGGGGCCAGTATTGAGGTGTGGAGGGTATCTGACTGGTTGACCAGAGGTAAAAGTTCAAATAGCAGGGCTCCCGCCAAGGACTGGTCTGGGGAGAGGATTTACAGAAGAATCAGAAAGGCAGACAAGGGAAGGTGAGACATCATTCGCTCTATTTCCCCTGCTGATATAATTCTACTTTTAAAATAGAGACTCTATTGACCGAGCCTGGCCAAAATCTTTTTGGCCATCTGCTGGGCTTTTTCCATCTGACTGGCGGTCATATTTTTTTGGGCCATTTCGATAAAGTCACCGGCGACTTTAATTCCGTTGGTTTTAGCCACAACCAGCCAGGCATAAGCGGCGACATAGTTTTGCAAGACACCTCGACCATTGTAGTACATGGCCCCGACATGGTATTGTGCAGCAGCATGACCCTGCTCGGCAGCGGAAAGATGCCACTTGTAGGCTTCCTTGTAGTCCCGTGCTACGCCTTGACCCTCGCCGTAGATAATCCCGAGATGGTACTGAGCCCTGGCATATCCCTGTTGAGCAGCTAAGCCATACCACTCGAGGGCTTCATGATAGTCCTGTGGCACACCCTGGCCTTGTGCGTACATCACCCCGAGATGGTATTGAGCAGGAGCATAGCCCTGTTCCGCAGCTAACAGGTGCCACTTGCGGGCTTCTCCGTAGTCTTGCGCTACGCCCTGCCCCTCACCGTAGATAACCCCGAGATTGTATTGAGCTAAAACATAGCCCTGTTCCGCAGCTAAACGATACCACTTGACCGCTTCCCTGTAGTCCTGTGGGACACCATCCCCCTTGCGGTACATGAAACCGAGACTGGCCTGAGCCCAGGCATCGCCCTGTTCAGCAGCTGTACGATACCACTGGAACGCTTCCTTGTATGCCTGAGCTGCACCATCACTCTTTCGGGGGATCAACCCGGGACCGGATTGAGATCCAGCGCGGCCTTTGTTGGCTTCGGCAAGCAAGAGTTTACGAGCTTTTTGCTCATCATCGGAGGGAGTTGAATGCAAGGCATTATCGAGATTTTCAGCAATTGCCACAGACGTCAAAAAACCAAGTGACAGGGCGACCATCGTGATTTTCAGAATATGTTTCACGGCTTCACCTGAAGTAAAACCAAGCAGGGCTGTGATGACATGTAAACGCTCGATATAATCAAAGACGTGGCAAAGGGCAGCATCCGCATAGACATTTTCACCCGCACAGTTTCCTCCTCCCCATCCTGTGGGAAGCACTTCTCAGGCAGAATCAGGAAAAAAACCGAACTGACCTGCAAGTGACACCCTAGAAAGCCCGGCTGTCTTTAAAGGTCGATTAAAAGATCAGACCCGCGGCTTTCCGCCCTCCCCTCACGGCGGGTTTGGCTTTGTCAAAACCGAATTTTTTTTGCTGCGTTTATACAAAAGAACAGCAGGAACTGGGTCACTCAAAGGATCAATGACATCATGGTCTGGCAACTACATTCAGGGTGGCGGGCTTTGGTCTGATTGATGGTGATTCCTGTCACCACGCCTCGGTTTTTCTGTAGTGGAGAGAGATTAAAAGCATCAGTGAAGGCCTGCTTTCTCAAACAACGATTTATGGCGAGGCCGAGGTTTCAACATTAACAATAAAATCCCAAAGACACGCACGCGTCACCTCGTCTATCTCATTGAATGTCAGTCCCATAGTGATTGTTGGAGACAACGTGTCCTTTTCCGGTTTGCCGATCCAAACAACTTTTGCAAGCAGTGATAATGGTTCCGCTTGCCCAGGCGGCAGCAATTGGAAGCCTATTTCAGAATCATCCTCCGGCAATAGGCCCAGTTCGAAAAATTCAATGGCTGCCCCTGTGGAACTTATATTCAACAGCCTCGCTGATCTTTTATTTGTGTCGAAGCTTATCTGAACAAAAAAATCGTGAGAAATATCGAGCCGGAAATCTTCTCTTCTCA
>JAHEEU010000164.1 GCA_024640545.1 Geobacteraceae bacterium | reverse complement strand
GCGGGTCGGCAGTGCCCTTAAACGCATGATGGAGGCCTGAGATGGGTGAGTTCGTCATCAAGCTGCCCGATGTGGGCGAAGGCATTGCCGAAGCCGAGGTCGTGGAATGGAATGTCAAGGTCGGCGACCTGGTCCAGGAGGACGACCCGCTGGTCTCGGTCATGACCGACAAGGCGACGGTGGAACTGCCGTCGCCGGTGTCCGGAAAAGTGCTGTGGCTGGGCGCGCTGGTCGGCGATGTGCTGGCGATCGGCTCAGAGCTGGTGCGTCTCGAGGTCGAAGGGGAAGGTAACGCCGGCGGCGCGGAACCGGCCGCCGAACCCCCAGTCGTTCCGGAAGGCCTGCCGCCGGCTGCCGGGGCTGAGCAAGCTCCTGAACCGGTGACTGAAGCGCCGCCGAAACCAGCGCCTCCACGACGTGCACCTCCTGCGGCCCTGGCGCGCGCGCAGGGGGAGAAGCCGATCGCAGCGCCCTCGGTGCGCGGCCGGGCCCGCAGCATGGGTGTGGACCTGCGCTTGGTGCATGGGAGTGGCCCGGCGGGCCGCATTACCCACGACGACCTGGACGACTTCGCGGTACGCGGCGGCGGTCCGGCGCCGCGCGGACTGTTCGCCGACCATTCGGTGGAAGAAATCCGGGTCATCGGCCTGCGCCGCCGCATCGCCCAGAAGATGCAGGAAGCCAAACGGCGCATTCCGCATTTCAGTTATGTCGAGGAAGTGGACGTCACTGAACTCGAGGCGCTGCGGACCCGGCTCAACGCCATGCGGCGTGAAGACCAGCCGCGCCTGACCCTGCTGCCCTTCCTGGTCCGTGCGCTGGTCAAGGCGCTGCGTGACTACCCGATGATGAACGCCCGCTACGATGATGACGCCGAGATCATTTATCGCTACGGCGGAGTCCACCTCGGGATTGCCGCCCAGACCCCGCAGGGCCTGATGGTCCCGGTGCTCAGGCACGCCGAGTCCGTTGATCTTTGGGATGGTGCCGCCGAGATCCAGCGACTGGCGGAGGCCGCCCGGGCCGGCCGGGCCAAAGCGGAGGAGCTCAAGGGTTCGACCATCTCGATCTCGAGCCTCGGCGCCCTCGGTGGCATCGTCAGCACCCCGGTGATCAATGCACCCGAAGTCGCGATCATCGGCGTCAACAAGATCGCGGTGCGTCCGGTCTACGACCAGGGCACCTGGCTGCCGCGCAAGATCATGAACCTCTCTTCGTCCTTCGACCACCGTGTGATCGACGGGGCGCACGCTGCTGAATTCGTACAGCGGCTCAAGGCCCTGCTCGAGCACCCAGCCCTGCTGACTATGGATTTGTAAATGAAACCGATCACGACCAAAGTGCTGGTGCTGGGTGGCGGCCCCGGCGGTTATGTGGCCGCCATCAAGGCCGGTCAGCTCGGCATGGAGACCGTGCTGGTGGAGAGCGACCAGCTGGGTGGTACCTGTCTCAACGTCGGCTGTATCCCTTCCAAGGCGCTGCTGCATGCCGCTGAAGAGTTCCAGTCGGTGCTGCACTATGCCTCGGGAGAGAGCCCGATCGGCGTCTCGCTGAGCCGGCCCTCAATCGACCTGAAACGGACGATCGCCTGGAAGGACGGCATCGTCAACCGGCTCAACAGCGGTGTCGCCGGCCTGCTCAAGAAGGCCAGGGTCACCGTGGTCAAGGGGCGGGGGGTGCTCCAGGACGGCCGCACCTGCGAGGTGGAGACGGCGCGGGGCCTGCAGCGCATCAGCGCGGAGCACGTTATCCTGGCCACCGGCTCCGAGCCGGTGGAATTGCCGTTTTTGCCTTTCGGCGGGCCGGTGATCTCGTCGAAAGAAGCGCTTGCGCTGACCGCGCTGCCAAAACGCCTGTGCGTGGTGGGTGGCGGCTACATCGGCCTGGAACTGGGCATGGCCTTCGCCAAATTCGGCTCCCTGGTCACGATCGTCGAAGCCGAGGAGCGCATCCTGCCCCATTACGACGCCGAACTGACCCGGCCGGTCGCCGAGCGTCTGAAAATCATGGACGTGCAGGTGTTGACCGGGGCCCGGGCTCAGGGCCTGACGGAGAAGGGCGATGCCCTGCGGGTGACCGCGGACGGTGGTGCCGAGATCGAGATCAAGGCCGACAAGGTGCTCGTCACCGTCGGGCGGCGGCCGCGCACTGACGGCTGGGGGATGGAAAACCTGGTGCTCGACATGCAGGGTCCGTTCCTCCGTATCGACGACCGCTGCCGGACTTCGATGAAAAACATCTGGGCTGTCGGCGATGTCACCGGAGGGGCCATGCTCGCCCACCGTGCCCTGGCTCAGGGGGAGATGGTTGCCGAGATCATTGCCGGCAAGCCGCGTTCTTTCGACAAGGTCTGTATCCCCGCCGTGTGCTTCACCGATCCCGAGGTGGTGGTGGCCGGACTGTTGCCTGAACAGGCCAGGGCGGCCGGCTACCAGGTCAAGCTGGGCCAGTTTCCGTTTGCGGCCAACGGCAGAGCCCTGAGCATGGAAGCCGGAGAGGGTTTCGTGCGGGTGGTCGCCCGGGCCGACAATCACCTGCTGCTCGGCATCCAGGCCGTCGGTCGTGGGGTCGCCGAGCTCTCTGCCGGCTTTGCGCTGGCACTGGAGATGGGTGCACGTCTTGAAGATGTCGCAGGCACCGTGCATGTTCATCCCACCCTGAGCGAAGCATTTCAGGAGGCCGCACTCAAGGCGCTCGGCCGGGCCCTGCACGCCTGAACGGGGCGGTGAACGCCGGGCTCCTGGAAACACCGGCCTCGATCAACTAAGTCAACTCGAAAAGACCAATTTCAGGGCGACAGAGGAATCTCAGGGGGAGGACGCTGGTGCCTACTCCGCGACTGACGTAAAGCGGCGTGCGGTGCGGGCTGACCTGGTAGAATCCGGCCACGAAGCGGCCTGAATAGCGCGGCAGGTATAAAGGGGGCAGGTAGGGCAGGCGAATCTGGCCGCCGTGGGTGTGGCCGCTCAGCACCAGGTCGATCTGTTCGTGGAGCTGTTCGTGGGCAAAGGCCGGGACATGGGACAAGAGCAGGTTGAAACGCTCTGGATCGATCTCCTGCTGCAGTTGCTGCAGATGGTCCGTCGAGGAGGGGTAGTCCAGGCCGAAGATCGACAAGGGGCGGCCGTTGATTTCCAGGTCGGCGCGTTCGTTGATCAGCAACTTCACCCCGGCCCCGGCAAAATGTCGGCGCAGGTTTTCGCCCTCCAGTCGTGACCAGTATTCCCAGTTGCCCTGCACGGCGTAAATGCCGTGGTTAGCGCGCAATTGCCTGAGAAAGTCCAATACGCCCCGGATGTTGCGTTCTTCTTCGAGATAATCTCCGGTGAGGACGATCAGGTCAGGCTGCAAACTGGCAACCATACTGGTGACCTTGCTGAAATAGCTGTTGAAGCTGCTCAGGTGGAGGTCGCTGATCTGTACCAGGCGAACCAGCCCGCCATGGTAATCGACCGGCAGGATGGTCCTTTCCACCTGCAAAGCCTTTGGTTCATACCAGGCGGTATCTGCGGCAAAGGCGCCGGCAATACCGAACATGCCGAGCGACAGAAAACGTCGTCTGCTCAGCCCCGGTCGGCGGCGGGAAGCAAAGCTCATGCGCACCTGCCGAAGGGATGCGGGCGGTGGTTGCCAGAAGTGGCGGGTTGTATTATCTTAAGGTCTTGCATGATAGGCAATTATAGAGGAAACCATACCGAAAAGGAAAGGCGATACACATTATGGAGCAATACCAAGAGGTTACCGGGAATGTTTCCTGGGTCGGTGTCAGGCACCCTGACCTGAAAATTTTTGATGAGCTCTTCCCGACGCACAATGGCACCACCTATAATGCGTATGTTGTCCGCGGCGAGCAGAAAACTGCCCTGATCGATACGGTCAAGGCTCCTTTTACCGATGAATTCTTTGCCAAGGTCGAGGAGGCGGTCGGTCTCGACCAGATCGACCTGGTGGTGATCAACCATACCGAACCGGACCATTCTGGAGCCCTGGGCCGCCTGCTCGAAAAGCGCCCTGACCTGCCGGTCTACTGTACCCGCCCGGCCCAGAATTTTCTCGGCCAGTTGCTGAACGGGCCGTTCAACGCCCATGTGGTCAGCGACGGCGAAGAGGTCGACCTGGGCAACCTGACCCTGCGCTTTGTGCTTGCCCCTTACCTGCACTGGCCTGACACCATGTTCACCTACCTGGTCGAGGACGCCGTACTCTTCCCCTGTGACGCTTTTGGGGCACATTACTGTGCCAGCAAGCTTTTTGATGACGAAATCCCTGACTTTTCCAAGGATTTCCATTTCTATTTCGACTGCATCATGCGCCCTTTCAAGGACAAGGTGCGCGATGCCGTTGCCAAGGTCGATGCCCTGGAAGTGAAGATGATCTGTCCTTCGCACGGCCCGATCCGGCGCATCGATCCCGGTGCGGTAATCGATTCCTACCGACGCTGGTCGGCGTTGCCGCCGAAGCAACCGAATCCCCGCGCCCTGATGTTGACCTTGTCCTCGCACGGCAACACCCATCACATGGCGGACGATATCAGGCAGGAGCTGGAAGTGCAAAATTTCAACGTTGTCGTCATGCGCGTTTGCGAAATGCGTGATAACGACCTGCGCGATGAACTGGAACTGGCGGATCTGGTGCTGGTCGGGACCTCGACGATCAACCGGGACGCTCCACCACAGGTCTGGCACGCCCTGTCCCTCTTCTCCCTGGTGACGCCCAAGGCGAAGGTTGCCGCCGCCTTTGGATCCTTCGGCTGGAGCGGTGAAGCCGTTAAGCTGGTTGAAGAGCGCTTGAAGGGTCTCCGATTCAAGCTGCCGGTCCCGGGGTTGACACTGCGCTTTACGCCGACGCAAGACAATACCCGCGAGTGCCACGAGTTTGCCCGTCAACTCGCGGCGCAGATCATCGGCCCGGAGTCATTTTAAGGGCAGGGCCATGGTCCATATTGACCGGTCATGCTTGCTCACAAATGATGTGTAGGGGCCAAATCCGGCAAGCCATGGCGCAAAGGTCGCCCTGTAAAAGGGGCCCTTTGCGCTTCCGGCATTGCCATGGCCGCGGTTTATGCCGTCTGTTTGCGGCCTCCTCTTGTTGAACTTGGTGCTTCCCTGAAGTGACATCATCATTACAAAAGAAGCCGGCTGCAGAGATTGCCGTCATTGCGCCGCTCGACAAAACGCTGAGTTACGCAATCCCCGAAGCCCTGTCGACGCAGGTCCGGATCGGCAGCCGCGTGCGGGTCCCTCTCGGTCGTCGCCAGGTTGTCGGCTACGTCATGAACTGGGCGGTGCCCGGCGAGACTCCGCTCAAGGAGATTCTCGAGGTTATCGATCCCCACCCCCTGTTTCACGCCCGGCATGCCGAATTTTACCTGCGTGCAGCACGCTACTATCTCTATCCTCCGGGGGAGGCGGTCCGAACGGCGCTGCCGGCCGGGCTGTCGGCCCCTGACAGCAAACCGGCGGTTCTGCTCGACCGGGTCTACCGGGCAACGGCCCGCGAAGAAACTCCGCAAGGGGTTCGCCAGCGTGAGCTGCTCCAGTTCATCCGGACGGTCGGCCAGGCCGGTCTGAGCCAGCTGCGTCAGCAGTTTGCGGCGCCGCACGCCGCCCTGCAGCGGCTGGTCGACCTGGGTTTTCTGGAGGCCGAGGAGGTCGAGCGGCACCGTGACCCTTTTGCCGAGATGGCTGTGGACGTCCACCATGCGCTTGAACTCAATCCCGCCCAGCAGCAGGCCGTAAACCATGTTGCCAGAGCGCTGCAGGCGGCGCCCGCTTTTCATGCCTGCCTGCTGCACGGCGTCACCGGCAGCGGCAAAACCGAGGTCTACCTGCGGGCGATTGCCGCAGCTCTCGAGCAGGGGCGCAAGGCCCTGGTCCTGGTCCCGGAAATCGCCCTGACCCCGCAACTGGTCAGCCGTTTCCGCAGCTGGTTCCAGGAGCGGGGCGTGACCCTGGCCGTGCTGCATTCCGGGCTGTCCGAGGGCGAGCGCTACGACGCCTGGCGGCAGGTGGCGAGAGGCCGCGTCGATGTGGTTATCGGCGCCCGATCCGCCGTGTTTGCGCCCCTTGCGGGACTGGGGTTGATTGTTGTCGATGAAGAGCATGACGGCAGCTACAAGCAGTCGGAAGGATTCCGCTACAACGCCCGCGACCTGGCGCTGATGCGTGGTCAGATGGATGGCGCAGTGGTGGTGCTGGGCAGCGCAACCCCGGCACTGACGACCTACCAGCGTGCCATGGACGGCCACCTGGCATACCTGCCGCTGCCGGAGCGGACTGCAGAACGACCCCTTCCCGGGGTCGAACTGGTCGATCTGGCACAACATGACGAGGAAGGCCTGCTGAGCGAGCCGCTGCTGGCCGCACTGGCCACTACCCTGCAGGCTGGCGAACAGGCCCTGCTGTTGCTCAACCGCAGGGGCTATGCTCCGTTCCTGCTCTGCCACGATTGCGGTGCAACGCTGCGCTGCCCCAACTGCGACATCACCCTGACCTATTCCCAGGTGCAGCGCACGCTGCGTTGTCATTACTGTGACTTCCGCCAGCAGCCGCCGGACAGCTGTGCTCGCTGCAGCGGAATCAGGATACTCCCCGAGGGGATGGGCACCGAGCGCCTCGAAGAGGAGATCCGCCAGAAGTTCCCCGAGGCGCGGGTGGCACGCATGGATCGCGATACCACCAGCCGCAAGGGTTCTCACCACCGGCTGGTGGCGCAGATGATGGCTGGAGAGATCGATGTGTTGATCGGTACCCAGATGATAGCCAAGGGACATGACTTCCCTGCCGTTACCCTGGTCGGGGTGATCAACGCCGATACGGCTCTCAACCTGCCGGATTTCCGCAGCGCCGAGCGGGTCTTCTCGCTGCTCAGTCAGGTTGCCGGCCGGGCCG
>JAHEEU010000163.1 GCA_024640545.1 Geobacteraceae bacterium | reverse complement strand
GCTCAACCGAATACTCAAGGAGTATGATCGTGATCAGAGCACGAATCACCGGCACCGGGTCCTATGTCCCCGAAAAGGTCCTGACCAACCTGGACATTGAGAAATTTCTCGATACCAACGATGAGTGGATCAGAACGCGTACGGGTATTTGCGAGCGTCACGTCGCTGCGGATGGTGAATATACTTCGGACCTGGCGACCCATGCCGCGCAACGTGCCCTCGAGATGGCCGGTGTCGATGCCAAAGAGGTCGACCTGATCGTCGTCGGCACGATTACCGGTGATTATCCCTGGCCGGCGACGGCGTGTGTCGTCCAGCGCAACCTGGGTGCGTTGAATGCCGGTGCTTTCGATGTGTCCGCCGCCTGCAGCGGTTTCCTCTACGCCCTGTCGTGTGCGGTCGATCGTATTGAGGCCGGTCGCTGCAAGAAAGCCGTGGTTGTCGGTGCGGAGACCCTGACCCGCATTATTGACTGGGAGGACCGCAACACCTGCGTGCTGTTCGGTGATGCCGCCGGCGCCGTGGTTCTAGAAGCGTCCGAGGGGGAGCAGGGCATCATGTCAACCCACCTGCACGCAGACGGCACCCAGCTCGAGCTCCTCTACCAGCCGGGGTTCGGCACCAGGCTTATGCCGAGCGAGGAAACGCTGAAGGAAAGAGATTACTTTCTGAAGATGCAGGGCAATGAAGTCTTCAAGGTTGCCGTCCGCTCCTTGACCGAAGTGGCAAACATCGCCCTTAAAGCGAACAACCTGACTGCGGAGGACGTCGACCTGTTTATTCCGCATCAGGCCAACATCCGTATCCTGGACGCGACTTCGAAGAGAATCGGGCTCAAGGAAAATCAGGTTTATATCAACGTTGATCGCTTTGGCAACACTTCCGCGGCAACAATCCCCCTGGCTCTGGACGAAGCGAATCGTGCCGGCCGTCTCAAGGCGGGGGATATCGTGCTGCTCGATGCTTTTGGCGGCGGTTTTACCTGGGCCGCAGTTCTTTTGCGCTGGTAACTCGTGCACCCCGGAAAAACCGGGGCAGCGGATTCGAATCCTTTTTTAGCGACAAGGTTTCAGAACGCAATGATTGCATATATTTTCCCCGGTCAGGGCTCACAATATGCAGGGATGGGCAAGGATCTTGCCGATAATTTCCCGGTTGCCCGCCAGATTTTCGAAGAGGCAAACGACGCGCTCGGTTTCGACCTGGCCGCGCTTTGCTATAATGGCCCTGAAGAAGACCTCAAGCTGACCGCCAATACGCAGCCGGCCATACTTACCACCAGCGTGGCGGCCTTGCGTGCTCTTGAGACCGAGACCGGCCTTGTGCCTGACTTTGCGGCCGGGCATTCGCTGGGCGAGTACAGTGCGCTGGTCTGCGCAGGCAGCCTGTCCTTTGCCGATGCCGTTCGCACGGTACGGCAGCGTGGCAAGTTCATGCAGGAGGCCGTGCCGGTCGGCACAGGCTCGATGGCGGCCATCCTCGGTCTCGACATCGAGGCTCTCGATGAGGTTTGCCATGCCGCCGCCCAGGGGCAGGTGGTCGCGCCAGCCAATTACAATAGCGACGGCCAGGTGGTTATCGCCGGGCACACCGAAGCCGTGGGCCGCGCAATTGAACTGGCCAAGGAGAAAGGCGCGAAGAGGGCCCTGCCTTTGCCGGTCAGCGCGCCCTTCCATTGCAGCCTGATGATCCCCGCCGGTGAACGTCTGGCGAGAGTCCTGGCCGAGATCAGCGTCAACCCGCTGGCCATGCCGGTCGTTACCAACGTCGAGGCGGCCCCGAACCAGGATGCCGCACGTGTCCGCGACCTGCTGGTCCGCCAGGTCAGCGCCCCGGTCCGCTGGCAGGAGACGATTGCCTGTCTGCTAGGCCTCGGGGTTGATCGGTATGTCGAGGTTGGCCCGGGCAAGGTTCTTGCCGGCCTGGTCAAACGCATGGCAAAGGGCAGCATCCTTCAGAACGTACAGGATGCGGCTGATGTCAGTGCCCTGGCCGGATAATTAGAGGAGTCTTTTACTATGCTTGCTGATAAGGTTGCCATCGTTACCGGAGCGTCACGCGGCATCGGCCGTGCGATTTCAGTTGCACTTGCCGGACAAGGCGTTAAAGTGGTTGCGTCGGCCCGCAATGTCGAAGCGCTGGAAAGTCTGGTCGCCGAGATCAAGACCCTGGGTGGCGAGGCCGTCGCGGTTGTCGGCGATGTGGCGGTTGAGGCTGATGCGAACAACCTGATCGAGCAGGCGGTCGCCACATACGGGCGGGTAGACGTCCTGGTCAACAATGCCGGCATCACCCGTGACGGCCTGCTGCTGCGCATGAAGAACGACGACTGGGATGCTGTTCTCGACACCAACCTGAAAGGCGCTTTCCTCTGCATTCGTGCCGCGGCCAAATTCATGAGCAAGCAGAGGTCGGGACGTATTATCAACATCTCCTCGGTGGTGGGGGAAATGGGCAATGCCGGCCAGGCCAACTACTGTGCCAGTAAGGCGGGTCTGCTCGGCCTGACCAAATCTGTCGCCCGTGAACTGGCCCGGCGCAACGTGACGGTGAATGCCATCACGCCGGGTTTTATCGTGACCGACATGACCGAACAGATGACAGACAAGGCCCGCGAGGCCATGACCGAACAGATTCCGCTTGGCCGTCTTGGTGAAGCGGACGATGTCGCCAACGCCGTGCTTTTCCTGGCGTCTGACCAATCTTCCTACATCACTGGCCAGGTGCTTGGCATAAATGGTGGAATGTATATGTAAACCGGAGTAAACCCGCAGGGGTATAACCACAATATCATAATGAGACGGTCTCAGATCGGATCGAAACCAAGAAGGAGGAAAATAAAATGGCTAGTATTGCAGAGCGTATCAAGCAGATTGTTGCTGAGCAGTTGGGTGTTGACGAAGACCAGGTCACGACAGAAGCGTCTTTCATGGACGATCTGGGGGCCGACTCTCTGGACACGGTGGAGCTGGTCATGGCTCTTGAGGAAGAATTCGACATCGAGATTTCCGATGAAGATGCCGAAAAGATCCAGACTGTTCAGGATGCTATCGACTATATCAGCGAGAATTCCTAAATCTCTGGTCGGCAGCCGAAATTATGTTGCCGACACTTAATGACAGAACCTGCTCCGGCAGCCCTGATCGGGTTGCCGGGGGCTGGTTTTGTGTTGGGAGGGCGATAGCCTCATGCGCAGAGTTGTTGTAACGGGCCTGGGAATCACTTCACCTCTGGGGACCGGTCTCGAGAAGAACTGGGATGCAGTGACGAATGGTCGCTCCGGGATCGGGCCGATCACGCGTTTTGATGCTTCTGAATTTCCGGTCAGATTCGCCGGCGAAGTCAGAGACTTTCCTGAAGAGGAGTATTTCGACAAGAAAGAGGGCCGCAAGATGGACCTCTTTATCCATTATGCCCTCGGCGCCGCAGTGATGGCCCTGGCAGACTCCGGCCTGGAGATCAATGACGAGAATGCCGAGCGGGTCGGCGTCGTGGTCGGTTCGGGAATGGGCGGACTGCCTGCTATCGAGCGGTACCACGAAGCTCTGACCAATGGCGGCTATCGCAAAATCAGTCCTTTTTTCATCCCGATGTCGATTATCAATCTGGCTGCTGGGCAGATTTCCATCAAATTGGGCGCTAAAGGCCCCAATGTCGCGCCGGTATCGGCTTGTGCCACAGGCACACATGCGATCGGCGACGCATTCCGTATGATCCAGCGCGGCGACGCCGACGCGGTCGTCTCCGGTGGGACAGAGTCAACGGTCTGCCCTCTCGGCATCGGCGGCTTCTCGGTCATGAAGGCCCTCTCGACGCTGAACGAGGATCCACAGGCAGCGAGCCGCCCCTTCGAAAAGAATCGCGACGGTTTCGTCATGGGCGAAGGTGCCGGCATCCTGATTCTCGAAGAATACGAATCCGCCAAGCGGCGTGGCGCAAGAATCTACGCCGAAGTAACAGGTTACGGTCTGACCGGTGACGCCTACCACTTGACGGCACCTGCTCCAGGTGGCGAGGGTGCTGCCCGCTGCATGAAGATGGCTCTTAATACTGCCGGCGTCAACCCCGAGGAGGTCGATTACATCAATGCCCACGGCACCTCGACTCCCTTCAACGACCTTTACGAAACCATGGCCATCAAGTCGGTGTTTGGTGATCATGCCAAGCGGCTCATGGTCAGCTCGACCAAGAGCATGACCGGCCATCTGCTCGGCGCCGCTGGCGGTGTTGAAGCGATCTTCTCCCTGCTCGCCATCAGTCGAGGAGTCGTGCCTCCGACCATCAACTACACCGAGCCGGATCCGGAATGCGATCTGGATTATGTGCCGAACCAGGCGCGCCAGGTTGACGTGAAGATTGCCATCTCCAACTCGCTCGGTTTCGGCGGCACCAACGCGACAGTGTTGTTCCGCAAGGTGTAGCCGGATGATCGTCATCGGCAGTGATCACGGCGGTTTGGCGCTCAAGGAGGCCATCGAGGCCGCCCTCGTGGCGCGTGGCATGGATGTGAAGGATTTCGGCACCGACAACGGTGATTCGGTCGACTACCCCGACTTTGCCGAAAAGGTCGCCGGCGCCGTATCCCGCGGAGAAGCCGACCTCGGCATCCTGGCCTGTGGCACGGGGATCGGCATGTCGATTGTCGCCAACAAATTTCCCGGTGTCAGGGCCGCTTTGGCGGCCGACGAGTTCATGGCCCGGATGGCCAAGGAACACAACAACGCCAACATCCTGGTCTTGGGCGGACGGGTCCTGACGGCAGAGCAGGCTGTCAAGATGGTGAGCGTCTGGCTCGATGCACACTATGAGGGCGGACGCCATCAACGGCGTCTCGACAAGATTACCCGGCTGGAGGCTGCCGCTCGTGCCGGCAAGTTGTAATTCTGTATGCGACTGCGGGCAGGCCAATCGCCTGCCCGTTTCACTTTGCACAGCATCTTGACAGCGATCAATCAACAGGAGGTTCACACGCCATGTTCGATAAACTCGCCCAATTTGATCCGGAGATCACGGCCGCGATTCGCAGGGAGACGGAGCGCCAGGAATACAGCCTCGAATTCATCGCCTCGGAAAACTTTGTCAGCGAGGAGGTCCTTGCCGCCCAGGGTTCGGTGCTGACCAACAAGTACGCCGAGGGCTACCCCGGGAAAAGGTACTACGGGGGCTGCGAATTCGTCGATGTCGCCGAGCAGCTGGCGATCGACCGTGCCAAACAGCTCTTTGGCGCAGAGTATGTCAACGTCCAGGCGCACTCCGGCTCACAGGCCAACATGGCCGTCTATTTCGCAGCCTGCCAACCCGGTGACACTGTCCTCGGAATGAACCTCGCCCATGGCGGTCACCTGACCCACGGTTCACCGGTGAACTTTTCCGGCAAGCTGTACAATATCGTGCCTTACGGAGTGCGTAGAGAGACCGGCAGGATTGATTACGACGAAGTCGAGCAGTTGGCCAGAGAGCATAAACCGAAACTGATCGTGGTCGGCGCCAGCGCCTATCCGCGGACTCTCGATTTCGAAGCTTTCCGGCGTGTCGCCGATCAGGTTGGCGCCCCGGTCATGGTCGATATGGCCCACATTGCCGGGCTGGTGGCTGCCGGCGTCCACCCGACTCCGGTGCCCCATGCCGAGTTCGTCACCACCACCACGCACAAAACGCTGCGTGGCCCGCGCGGCGGTATGATCCTCGGCAGAGAGGAATTCGCCAAGAAGTTGAACAGCAACATCTTCCCGGGAATTCAGGGAGGACCACTGATGCACGTGATCGCCGCCAAGGCGGTTGCTCTCAAAGAGGCTCTTGCTCCCGAGTTCAAGGACTACGCCGCGCAGGTGGTCAAAAATGCCCAGGCCCTTGCTGCAGAGCTGGTCTCGCGCGGTTACAACCTGGTCTCCGGCGGTACGGACAACCATCTCATGCTGCTTGACTTCGGCGGTACCGAATTGACTGGCAAGCTTGCCGAGGAGACCCTTGAAAAGGCTGGCATCACCGTCAACAAGAATGCCGTGCCCTTTGACACCCGTTCGCCGTTTGTCACCAGCGGTATCCGCATCGGAACTCCGGCGAGCACCACGCGCGGCCTTAAAGAGGCCGAGATGCGCCAGATCGGCGCCTGGATCGACGAGGCTCTGCAGAACCTTGCAAATGAAGCCGTGCTGGCCAGGATTCGCGGCGAGATACGCGAGCTATGTCAGCAGTTCCCCCTGTACGCGCACAGACTTGTCTAGATGGACAGACCATCCTGGGACGAGTATTTCATGGATATCACCCGGCTGGTGGCGCGACGCTCGACCTGCCTGCGTCGCCAGGTCGGTGCCGTGATGGTCAAGGACAAGAACATCCTGGCGACCGGCTACAATGGTACGCCGAGCGGCATCACGCACTGTGACGTGACCGGCTGCCTGCGCGAGCAGCTCAAAGTGCCTTCCGGTCAACGTCATGAGCTTTGTCGTGGCCTGCATGCCGAGCAGAACGCGATTATCCAGGCGGCGAGGCATGGTGTGAACATCTCAGATTCGGTGCTCTACTGTACTGATTCACCCTGTGTCATCTGCACGAAAATGCTGATCAATGCCGGAATCCGCAAGGTGATTTATCTACAGGGCTACGCGGATAGCCTCTCCATGGAAATGCTCGAAGAGGCCGGTATCGAGGCGTTTCTTTTTGATCATGTGGTCTCCGGAGGTTGATGATGAAATGTCCATTCTGCAGTTATGATGATACCCGTGTCGTCGATTCACGCCTCGGCAAAGAGGGGAACAACATTCGCCGGCGCCGTGAATGCGTTGAATGCGAGCGGCGTTTCACAACCTACGAGCGCGTCGAGGAGACCTTGCCGCTGGTGATCAAGAAGGATGGCCGCAGGGAAGCCTTTGACCGTCAGAAGATCATCTCCGGGATTCAGCGTGCCTGTGAAAA
>JAHEEU010000162.1 GCA_024640545.1 Geobacteraceae bacterium | reverse complement strand
ATCTCCTCGAAGAGCGTCGCCACCCCGGCTTCACAATCGCTGAGCTGCAGCTCCCGCAAGCCCGGGCTGTCGAGCAGCAGGCCGCCTTCCGGCAGCAGGTGCAGCGAACGGGAGGTGGTCGTGTGACGGCCCTTGGCATCGGTTTCCCGGGTCGCACCGGTCTCCTGAACCCTTGCCGAGCTCAGGGTGTTGACCAGGGTCGACTTGCCGACCCCGCTCGAGCCGACCAGGGCCACGGTCTGCCCCGAGCCGCACCAGGGTTTCAAGGTGTTGATCGCCCTGGCATCCTTGGCGTTGACCGCCTCGATCGCCAGGCCGGGGCGCAGGGTCCGGGCCTGGGCACGGAACGCCTCCAGATCTGCGACCAGGTCAACTTTGGTCAGTATGACCACCGGCTCTACCCCGGCGTCGAGGGCCAGCGCCAGGTAACGTTCCAGGCGGGACAGGTTGAATTCCTGGTTGCAGGAGGTTACGACGAACAGGGTGTCGACATTTGCCGCCATCAGCTGCACCCTGGCGTCACGTCCCGAGGCCATGCGCTTGAACAGACTCTTGCGCTCAAGCAGGTGCAGCGGCTGGCCCTCAGCGTCGAGCAGCAGCCAATCGCCGACCGTGGGCAGTTCCTCCGCCGGCAAGTCCAGCCAGGCATGGGGCAGGGCAAATTGCCGGCGCCCGCCGGCACCGACGCCATCGACCAGGTGGCGGTTGAGGGCAAAGACCCGTACAGGCGTGGTCGATTGCCACTCTTCAATGCTCAACTGCTGTTGAAAAAAATGGCTCCAGCCGAGTTCCGGCAGAGTAATAGAGGCGCTCAGCATTGACGTGTCCAAATACGGCGAAGCGATCTTGGCTTCCGGTATCGATGGCCAGCGAATACCCATGATCAAACTGTGGGTACAACAAAAAAAGGGACGGAGTTCGACTCCATCCCTTTCAGCGAAATTGACTATATTTTACTCGTTGGCCGCTTTCGGGCAGCCGGCGCAGCCGCCGCCGCTGTCTGCCGAAGGGCAGGCTGCCGGCTTGGGTCCGTAGCCCTGATCGTACCAGCCCCCGCCCTTGAGGGTGAAGCCGGTCTGTGAGATCAGTTTCGCGACTCTACCGCCGCAGGCATTGCATTCAGTCAGCGGCGCATCGGAGAATTTCTGTCGGGCCTCGAAAACCAGCCCGCAATCCTTGCATTGATATTCGTACATCGGCATAACTTGATCACCTCGTGGAGAAATTCGACGGTAATTTAATGGCTTTGCAGTTGTATGTCAACCCCCCAGAAGCAGATTGAGGCGCTGACCGATATCCTGGAGGTCGCCGCTTTCGAGCAGCCAGCGCTTGTGGCGGGAGCTGTCGCCGGAAACCAGCTTGACGCTACTCCTCGGCAGGTTGCAGAGCTTGGCGAGGAAAGCGCAACAGGCCTTGTTGGCGGCACCATCCACCGGCGGAGCGGTCAGGGCAACCTTGAGTTCCCCGCCCTGCAGTCCGACCACCCGGTTGCGGCTGGCACGGGGTTGAACATACAGAAAGATTTCAACACCTGCGTCGGTTGGCCGCAGGCAGGGCAGGCTCACTTGTGGAGATCCTCCTCGTCATTCTCGGCCGTCGGGACAAAATCGAAGACCAGGTCCGCCGGCTGCATGTCGGGAGACTGCTCGCGCGGCTTTTCCGGTTCGGAGAATTCCGCCTCTGCCAACGGCGATTCGTCATCGTCGTCAGGGGCAGGGGCCTCTGTCGACGGGCGCTCCGGCTGCCGGGAAAACGACAGTGGTTCGTCAAGCAGCCGGGCGTCGGCACCCTTCTGTTCAATGGCCACGGTATTCAGGTCGAGCATACGGATATGCTTTTCCAGCAACCCGCGCAGGCTGACTTCGAAATCGATTTTTTGCCGCTTTATCTCCTGGATCTCGTCGATCAACTGCTGGCGCCGTTCTTCGGCATTGTGCATCAGGCGTTCCGACTTGATCTCCGCCTCGGCCATCATGACATCAACTTCGCGGCGGGCGGCGGTCTTCAGCTCGTCGGTCACCCGTTGCGTGGTGACCAGGGTCTCCTTGAGCGTCTCCTCGCGGCCGCGCATCTCGGTCAGCGTCGCATGGGCACGAGAGAGTTCCTCCTGGAGGTCCTGGTTCTTGCGAATCAGGCGCTCCAGTTCGTCCGCCAGGATTTCGAGGAACTGGTCGACGCCGGCCTTTTCGTAACCGAAGGGGCGGGATTTGAACTGCTTCTGCTGGATATCGATCGGGCTGATGCGCATAGTGACCTCAGAGCGCGTTGCTGAGCTGCCAGATGAGCCGGAGCAGCAGCTGTTCGACAATGGAAAGGAGAACCAGCAGGACAATCGGCGTCAGGTCGAAGCCGCCGATTTGCAGCGGCAGAATGCGGCGCATCCGGGCGAGCACCGGCTCGGTCGCATTATAGAGAAAGCGAACGATCGGGTTGTGTGGATCGGGGTTGACCCAAGAGACCAGGGCCCTGGCGATCACGATAAAGATGTAAATCTGAAAGAACAGGCTGACGACCTGATAAAGTGCCGACCAGAGAACTTGCATGCCCACCTCGTGCGATATCGTTGAAAAAACAACGATAATGAGTATTTATGTTGCATCTTATATAGCTTATCACCGGTGGCCCAGTCAAACCCTTTCCCTTCCCCCTCTGGGAAAAACCGTTGATTTCTCAACATCTTGAGGACATAATAGCGAACTTTATATACATTCATTCATTTTGGCATAAAGGAGAAGCCCATGATCCGGACCAACAACCTCAATGTCAGCGGCTTGACACCGCTGATTGCGCCTGCGGACCTCAAGCAGGTCCTGCCTCTTTCCGAGTCGGCCGCCGCATTCGTCGCCCACGCCCGCGAGCAGATCAAGGACATCCTCTGGGCGCGTGATCCGCGCATGATGGCGGTGGTCGGTCCCTGCTCCATCCATGATCCCAAGGCCGCCCTGGAGTACGCCGGCCGCCTGGCAAAGCTCAACCACGAGCTGCAGGATCAGTTGCTTCTGGTCATGCGCGTCTATTTTGAAAAACCCCGCACCACCATCGGCTGGAAAGGGCTGATCAACGACCCCGACCTCAACGGCACCCACCAGATTTCCAAGGGACTTGGGATCGCGCGCAGCCTTATGCTCAACATCACCGACCTGGGGCTGCCGGTCGCCACCGAGATGCTCGACCCGATCACCCCCCAGTACCTTGCCGACACCATCAGCTGGGGAGCCATCGGCGCCCGCACCACCGAGAGCCAGACCCACCGCGAGATGTCGAGCGGCCTGTCTTTCCCGGTCGGCTTCAAAAACGGCACTGACGGCAACCTGCAGATCGCAATCGACGCCATGGGTGCAGCCTGCCATCCGCACAACTTCATCGGCATCAACCGCGAGGGCCGCATCTCGATCGTCCGGACCACCGGCAATCGCGACGCGCATATGGTCCTGCGCGGCGGTAACGAACAGCCGAACTACCAGGCGGACGACATCGCCCTGACCATGCAGAAGCTGGACGCGGCCGGGATCAAAACCGCCATCATGGTCGACTGCAGCCATGCCAACTCCTACAAGGACCACACCCGCCAGGAAGCTGTACTGGTTGACGTTATGGAGCAGGTTGCCGCCGGCAACGGCAGGATCGGCGCAATGATGATTGAGAGTTTTCTCGAAGAAGGCAGCCAGAAGATGGCCGCGAAACTGGAAGACCTGGCTTACGGCGTTTCGATCACCGACAAATGTGTCAACTGGGCAACCACGGAGCGCATGCTGCGCCATGCCCACGCCCGCCTCAAGGCGTGCGGCGGCCGCAAACTGGCCGGGAACTTATGACGACCAACAGCTGCTGTCCTCCCCCGAAAGAGCCCGTGGCCTGCTGTCCGCCCCAGGCAGAGGCAGGCTCTCGCGGCCCCGCGGAAAAGGGCTCTGTGGCGTGCTGTACGGCACCTGGGGACGACCGCCCCGGCTACCGGCTCTGGCCCTTTGTCTGTGCCTGGCTCGACAGCCCGGCGGGACGTGTCCCGCAGATCGCGACACGCCTGACCGCAGCGGATATCCTGGGCCGCTGGCAGATGCGCTGGGGACTCGGCCGCACGCGCTACAGCATCGCCCCCGGGCTCTACGCCGTCGGCACGCCATCTAGCGGCAGCCCGGTCCTGGTCACCGCCAATTACAAGATGACCTTCGACATCCTGCGCTGCGACATGCACGGTCACGATGCCTGGCTGCTGGTGCTCGATACCAGGGGGGTCAACGTCTGGTGCGCGGCCGGCAAGGGCACCTTCAGCACCGACGAACTGGTCCGCCAGGTACAGAGGGCCCGGCTGCAGGAAGTGGTTGACCACCGCGCCCTGATCGTTCCTCAACTTGGCGCTCCCGGGGTTGCCGCTCACAAGGTCGTCAAGGCCTGCGGATTCAAAGTCGTCTTCGGCCCCGTCCGCAGCAGCGACCTGCCGCAGTTCCTCGAAAGCGGGCAGAAGGCCACCCCGGAAATGCGGCGCGTCAAGTTTGGTCTGAGCGACCGCCTGGTCCTGACCCCGGTGGAACTGGTCAACATGCGTTGGCAGGTTCTCTGGAGCACGCTGGCGCTCTTGATCCTCGGCGGCATCGGCCCGCAGATTTTTTCGTTTTCTGCCGCATGGAACCGCGGTATCGCCGCCGTAGCGGCGGGACTGCTCGGGGTCGTGACCGGTGCCGTTGCCGTCCCGGTCCTGCTCCCCTGGCTGCCAGCCCGGTCCTTCGCCGTCAAGGGGGCAATTGCCGGACTGGCAAGCGGGCTGCTGGCAACCCTGCTCTTCAGCAGTTCACTCGACTGGCTCAACTCCCTGGCCCTGCTCATGGCGGTTATGGCAATCTCCTCGTGGTGTGCCATGCATTTTACCGGCTCGTCGACCTTCACCTCGCCGTCCGGGGTCGAGAAGGAGATGCGCCAGGCGATCCCGGCGCAGGCGGCGGCACTCCTGGTCAGTGGACTCAGCTGGCTGGCAGGGGCTTTTTAACGCACAAGAAAGGCTCTCCAACATGTCATCATTGCGTTACCTCGGGGATGTCGTCACCCTGCAATTCGATGAACAGAAATGCATCGGCTGCGGCATGTGCAGCGTGGTCTGTCCCCATGGCGTATTTGTCGTCGAAGACCGCAAGGCCCGCATCGCCGACCGCGACGCCTGCATTGAATGCGGCGCCTGCGCGGGCAACTGTCCCGTCGAAGCGTTGACGGTCAAGGCGGGGGTCGGCTGCGCCAGCGCCATCATCCACGGCTGGCTGACCGGCAGCGAACCGAACTGCGACTGCGGCGGTAGCTGCTGAACTATCCGGCCGGTCACTGCAGCTGCCCTTCACTGAGCGGCCGATCGACACCCTGCCAAACCCTTGCCCCCTCTGCTGTCTGCCGGATATCCCAGTACACCTCGACACCGTTGCCGTCGGGATCGTTGAAATAGAGAGCCCAGCTGATCCGGTGATCAACGGGGTGTACAGACACCCCGTCCTGTTTGAGCTTCCGATAGGTCGCCGCCAGAGCCTGGCGGTCCGGAACTTCGAAGGCGACGTGGTAGAGACCGACATCGTGGCGTGCCGGGGCTGCGGCACGCATGCCGACTTCCTGCAGCGCCAGTTGATGATGCATTTCGTCGGCCGACATGAAGACCATGGCCTCCGCCAGCTTCTCAGTCACAGCCATGTCGAGATAGCGCCGGTAAAATGCTATGGATCTGGGCAAACTGCGAACCTTCAGATGGACATGCCCGATTTTCATGACTCTACTCCTCTTTCTGGGCCCCTGCCTAGCCTGCTTGTCTGCACCCGCCGCTACTTGACTTGAATGGCCTGGATTTCCAGGTTGATGGTCACATCATCACCAACCAGCACGCCACCGGTTTCCAGGGCCTTGTTCCAATTGAGCCCGTAGTCGTGACGATTGATTACCGTGCCGGCAGAAAAACCGGCCCGCTGATTCCCCCACGGGTCGGTGTTCGTGCCGCGGAAACTGCCTTTGAGCGCCACCTCCCGGGTGGTGCCCCGGATCGTCAGGTCGCCGTAGACAGTGATTGCATTCCCTGAGCCTTCGATTTTTTTGCTGACGAAGGTCAGCTCCGGATGATTGGCGGCATCGAAGAAATCAGTGCTGCGCAGGTGGTCATCACGCTTTGGCTCGCGGGTGTCGATGGAGGCGACTTTGATGACTGCCCGCGCCGAGGTGAGCGAGCCGGTTGCAGAGTCGGCTTCGATTGTGCCCTGAAAATCATCAAAGGTCCCGCTGACCTTGAAAATCATCAGGTGATCCACCGTAAACTGGAGCTGGGAATGTACGGGGTCAACTTGGTAAACGTCCGCGGAGACAAGTTGCGCCGAGGATATCAGCACGGCAATAAGCAGCAATATTTTGCGGATCATGGTCATTCTCCTTTATCGCGTTGATGGTTGAGTGCCTTGAACAGGCCGAATTGATACTAACAAGGTAACGTATAAAATAATAATATTTATTATTGATGATTTATATAGTTTTTACCTATAATTAATCGTAGCGGTGCCGCCAGGAGGAGAGATGACGCTTGAACAGCTGAAAATGCTCGTCAAAATTGCCGATACCGGGGGCATCCTTGCGGCCGCGGCAGCACTGCACCGCACCCAGCCGACGGTCAGTGTCGCTATCAGGAAGCTCGAGGAGGAACTGGGTTTGAAGCTGTTAGACCGGGACAGCTACCGGGCAAGCATGACCCCTGCCGGAGCCGCTCTCTGCAAGCAGGCCCGGGCGATACTCAGGCAGAGCGAGATCCTGACCGGCATGGCACAGCACCTTGCCAGGGGCAGCGAACCGGAGCTCGGCATCGCCATTGAGGCAAGCTGCCCCCTGCCCCCGGTTCTAAAGGTCCTGGGTGAATGCGAAAGAAAATTCCCGGGAACCCAGTTCACCCTGACGGGAGATACTCTATGGGGCGCGCTGGA
>JAHEEU010000161.1 GCA_024640545.1 Geobacteraceae bacterium | reverse complement strand
GCATGAGCAGCAGGCCGGCCGCCACGTTGACCAGCAGCGTCCAGAAAGATACCAGCACCGGGGTGCGCGTGTCCTTCATGGCGTAGAAAGACGGTACGATGACCCGGCTGATGCCGACAAACAGCAGGCCGGGCGCATACCAGGCCAGGGCCAGGGCGGCCTGGGCAACGTCGAAGGAGGTAAAGCTGCCGCGCATGAAGAACAGGCTGTAAACGGCCTGGCTGCAGAGGACCAGGCCCAGGGCGGCGGGGATGGTGACCAGCAGGATCAGGACCAGCGCAAAGCGCAGCGATTCGCGAAAGCCGGCCTGGTCGCCCGCCGCCGCCTGGCGGCTCATGGCCGGCAGAACGGCCTGCGCCAGGGAAACGACGAACACGCCCTGGGGAAACTCGAACAGCCGTTGACCGTAGTACAGCCAGGAGACGCTCCCCTCCTCCAGGAAAGACGCCAGCAGGCGGGTCACGACGACGTTGATCTGGTAAATGGCGACCCCGGCAATTCCCGGCAGCATGAGTTGCAACACCCGGACCACCGCCGGGTGGCGGAAATTGCAGCTCAGGCGCAGGTCGTAGCCGAACTTATAGAGGACCGGGATCTGGGTGACGAACTGGACCGCGCCGCCGACCAGAACGCCGCCGGCCAGGGCGAGGATCGGCTGCTCCATGCGCGGCGCCACGACCAGTGCGGCCCCGATCATGGCCAGGTTGAGCAGTACCGGAGAGAGCGCCGGCAGCAGGAAATGGCCGGAGACATTGAGCACACCGGCAAACAGGGCCACCAGGCTGATGAAAAAGATGTACGGGAACATCACCCGGTTGAGCAGGTCGGTCAGGGCCAGCTTGCCGGCGCTGCCGGCAAAACCGTAGCCGATCAGCTTGACCAGCCAGGGTGAGGCGAGGATGCCAACCAGGGTGACGCAGGCCAGCGCCATCAGCAGCAGCGTCCAGCAGATGCGGACCACCTGGCGGGCCTCGTCGGTCCCTTCATGGTGCAGGACGTCGGTAAAGGTCGGCACGAAGGCCGCAGTGAGCGACCCTTCGGCAAAAAATCTCCGCAGCAGGTTGGGGATGGTGAAGGCCACGAAAAAAGCGTCTGTCACCATTCCGGCCCCGAAGACCGCAGCGACCACCATATCGCGGACCAGCCCGGCGACCCGGCTGATCATGGTCGCGCCGGTGAGGATTCCGGTCGCTCGGGCGATCTGATGCTTTTCCCGGTTAGCCATAGACACGGCAATTATCGTCAGTCAGTTGCATTATTTTTCATTAATCCCATATATTGCATACATAACATACTTAAATTAAACGTTATTTTTTTATAGATTGGAATCTTTTTATCTTGACTATCCTGTCGGTGAATGTTATAAAACTGACGCTGAAACAATAATACATGCAAGCTAGAGTACCGGAGGAAATAAAAGTGGCAAATCACAAATCAGCAGAAAAACGCAACCGTCAGAACAAGATCCGCAACGCCCGCAACACCCATATCCGCTCCACCATGCGCAGCTACGTCAAGAAGGTGCGCACGGCCATCGCCGACGGCGACATGGAAGCAGCCAAGGGCATCCTTGAGAAAGCCATCCCCTACATCGACAAGGCCGCCAGCAAGGGCGTGATTCACAAGGCCACGGCAAGTCGCAAGATCAGCCGCCTGGCCAAATTGATCAACACGACGGATTCGGCTGAATAAGCAATCTGCAAAATCTCCATCGATCAGGGAGCACCCGTAGCAACGGGCTGCTCCCTTTTTTTTCAGTTACCAGTGATCAGCTGTCAGTTATCAGCTATCAGCTATCAGCTGCCAACTTCTCCTGCCGGGGACAGGCACCTTCGGAGCCAGTCCCTTTCCAGCTTATGGCTTACAGCCATCATCCCCGTCCCATCGCCGCGATCTCCAGCACCAGCTTCTCCAGGTGCATCTTCGGCTCGCTACCGCTCGATTTCAATGCCAGGTCCGTGGCCAGGAACAGCTCGAAAATCTGACGGTACTGGCCAGTGTCGAAGCGCCCGGCCTGCTGCATCAGGCCCTTGAGGAAATAGGGGCTGACGCCCACCCTTCTCGGCAGCTCGCTCTGGGGGACTTTCTGTGCCGTCAATTCCCTGATTTTCCACATCTGGCGAAAATGCCGCGTCATCATGGAGAGGACCATCAGGGGAGCCTGCCCTTCGGCCAACAGTCGATCGAGCAGGACCAGGGTCGTGGCCCGGTCACCCTGGCCGAGGACGTCGGTCAGGTCGAAAATGCTCTCGATCCGGGTATCCGAAACAATCGCCGCAACATCGTTTTCATCGGCGAGATCGCGCTCGCCGAGATAACCGGCCAGCTTTTCCAGCTCTCCGCGGACCTCGACCAGGTTGGTGCCGACCCGCTTGCAGAAGAGCTTGAGCCCGCCCCCCGTCAAAGTGATTTTCAGGGAGCTGGCCAGCTCACGGACAAAGCTCGGCAGCTGGTTATCGTAGATCTTCTTGAACTCGATGACCGTGCCGGTCTTTTTCAGAATCTGGAAGAGCTTGCGGCGCGCGTCGATCTTCTCGGCGGTCAAAAGCAAAACGGTCTCGGGGACCGAATCCTCGACGTACGCCAGCAGACCGTCGAGCTGGTCGGTAGAAGCTTCGTGAATATTCTTGATCAGCACCAGGCGACGCTCGGCGAAGACCGGAAAGGTCCGGGCCTGCTCAACGACTTCCATGGCCTTGAATTCGCGTCCCTGGAAGCGGGACAGGTTGAAGTCGCGGTTCTCCGGCAGCACCGTGGCCTCGAGGACGGCCCGCACGCCCTCCTCGATAAAGTAAGGCTCCTGGCCATGCAGCAGAATCAGGCCGGGAAGCGGTCCGGCCTGAATAAGATTTTGCAGGTCTCTCAATGACATCGTCGCCCAGAGGATCAGAAGCTGTTCAGGAGACTGGCGTACAGATCCTCGGCCAGTCGCATGGCGACCTGGCGAGCTGCCAGACGCTCACCCTCGAGCTGCAGGTTCTTGTTGATCGTCGCCGGGTAATCCTCGCTGCGTTGCATGCTCTGGCGCCAGAGGACTTCGCCCGACCCTTTGCGCACAAGCTGTGCGGCTGCGCTCATCGTGGCCCGATAAAAGGTGATCCGGTCGGTTTCGCCATAAGCAAGGGTGCTGCTGTCAAAACTATTGACCTCCCCTGCAAGGAAGACCTCGGCCAGCTGTGGATTTTCCGTCAACCTCACCACCCGCGAACGCGACAGCACGGCAACCATGGCATCGGTCAGGTAGTTCTCAAGGTAAGGGTCCGAGGTCTGGTTGACGAACAGCTGGACATAGACGATGCGGGCCTCGCCACCGACCCAGTTCTCAGAGGTCCCCGGAGTGTGGTAACCGCACCCGGCAAGCAGGACCAGCAGGAGCATCGCGGCAATCCGCATCGGTTTCACCCTATGACCACGTTGACTAGCCGACCGGGCACCACGATCACCTTGCGCACGGCATTGCCTTCGATGAAACGCTGGACATTGGCATCCGCCAGCGCGGCGGCCTCGACGGCACGGCTGTCGGCGTCGGCAGGCACATTGACCTTGCCGCGGACCTTGCCGTTGACCTGAACCACGATCAGCAGGGTGTCTGCAGCCAGGGCCTGCTCATCCCAACTCGGCCAGCCGCACTCTTCGAGGGTGGTCCGGTTGCCGAGATGCTGCCAAAGCTCTTCGCAGATATGCGGGACAAACGGCGACAGCAGGCGGACCACCGTCTCGATCGCCTCGCGCATGACCGCCGGTGCAGCGGCCTTGTCTGCGAAGGCCGAGATGGCGTTGACTAGCTCCATGACCGCGGCGATGGCCGTGTTGAAGTGGAAGCTGCCGTCGATATCCTCGGTGACCTTCTTGATGGTACGGTGGACCTGGCGGCGCAGGGCCCTGGCCGCCGGCGGCAGCTCCGCGGCATCGACGGCCCCGGCCCCGGCGATCAGGGCGTGGTTCTCGGCCACCAGCCGCCAGACCCGGTTGAGGAAGCGGAAGCAGCCCTCGACGCCCTGATCGTTCCATTCGAGGTCCTTCTCCGGCGGCGACGCGAACAGGGTGAAGAGCCGCGCCGTATCGGCGCCGTAGCGCCCGATGAGCCCGTCGGGATCGATGACGTTCTTTTTCGACTTGCTCATCTTTTCGTTGCGGCCCGGCACAACCTCGGCCTGGCAACGGGTGCAGCGGCCGTTTTCGGTCTCTTCCGGGTAGAGCCAGCCGTGTTCCGGACAGGCGCGCGTCTCCATGCAGACCATCCCCTGGGTCAGCAGGTTCTGAAACGGTTCATCGATGGAGATCATCCCCAGGTCGCGCATGATCTTGGTCCAGAAACGGGCGTAGAGCAGGTGCAGCACGGCATGCTCGACCCCGCCGATATACTGGTCGGCGGGCAGCCAGTAGTCGACGGCCGCGCCGTCGATCGGCGCGGTGTCGCAATGCGGGCTGGCGTAGCGCAGGAAATACCAGGAGCTCTCGACGAAGGTGTCGAAGGTGTCGGTCTCGCGCCGGGCCGGCTGTCCGCAACGCGGGCAGCTGGTGTTGACGAACGACTCCAGCGCCGCCAGCGGGCTACCGCCCTCACCGGTGAATTCAATGTCGGTGGGCAGTTCGACCGGCAGGTCCCGTTCAGGGACCGGCACGACCCCGCAGTCGTCGCAGTAGACCACCGGAATCGGCGTCCCCCAGTAGCGCTGCCGCGACACCAGCCAGTCACGCAGGCGGTAGTTGACGGAACGCTGGCCGGTGCCCCGGGCCTCCAGGAAATCGGCGACTTTCTGCTTGCCGGTTTCGTTGTCGAGGCCGCTGAACTGAGCCGAGTTGACCATGGTCCCCGGCCCTTCCCAGGCCTCGGTCATGGTGGCGGCATCAAGCTTCTTGCCCTCGGGCTGGATCACCACCTGCATCGGCAGGGCGTATTTGCGTGCGAACTCGAAGTCGCGCTGGTCATGAGTCGGCACGGCCATGACCGCCCCGGTACCGTAGCCCATGAGAACAAAGTTGCCCAGGTAGACGGGCATCCTGGCGCCGTTGAGCGGGTTGATGCAGTAGGACCCGGTGAAGACCCCTTCCTTCTCGTAGTCGTCGCTGGTACGCTGGGACTGCTCGACCGCCTGGACCTTGCGGATAAAGGCCTCGACCTCGGCACTGCGCTCCGGAGTGGTCAGGGCGCGCGCCAGGGGATGCTCGGGGGCCAGGCTCATGAAGGTGGCGCCGAACAGCGTGTCGGGGCGGGTGGTGAAAACGCGGATCGTCTCTTCCCGGCCGGCGACGGAAAAGACGATCTCGCAGCCGGTGCTCTTACCGATCCAGTTGCGCTGCATGATCAGGACGGACTCCGGCCAGCCGGGCAGCCGGTAGGTCCAGTCGAGCAGCTCCTCGGCATAGGAGGTGATGCGGAAGAACCACTGGTCGAGCTCTTTCTGCTCGACCTTGTTGTCGCATCGCCAGCAGCACTCATCCTCGACCTGCTCATTGGCCAGGACCGTCTCGCACTCGGGGCACCAGTTGACCGCGGCGCTCTTCTTGTACGCCAGGCCCTTCTCGAGCATTTTCAGGAAGATCAGCTGTTCCCAGCGGTAATAATCGGGATCGCAGGTCGCCAGCTCCCGGCCCCAGTCATAGGAGAGGCCCATGCGCTTGAGCTGGGTCCGCATGTTGTCGATATTGTCCCGGGTCCAGACCGCCGGATGGATGCCGTGCTGGATGGCCGCGTTCTCGGCGGGCATGCCGAAGGCATCCCAGCCCATCGGGTGCAGGACGTTGAAGCCCTGCAGGCGCTTGAACCGGGCGACCACGTCACCGATCGAATAGTTGCGGACGTGCCCCATGTGAATGCGCCCGGATGGGTACGGGAACATCTCCAGGAGATAATATTTTGACTTGTGCGCATCCTCGGAAACCTTCCAGGGTTGACTTTTCCCCCACTGGTCCTGCCAGCGTTTTTCGATTTCCAAGGGGTTGTAGCGTTCCTGCATACATCCTCCACGTCGATGTTGCGACCTGAAACGTGAAAACCGGCATAAGCCGGTTATTCGCATGGGCAAGGCAGCGGCAGTACACGAAAAAACTGCAAGTGCCGCCTGCGGACCGGGTTACTTGGCGCGATAGGTAATGCGACCGCGGCTGAGATCGTAGGGCGAGAGTTCCACCGTCACCCGGTCACCCGGCAGAATGCGGATATAGTACTTGCGCATTTTCCCTGAAATATGGGCCAGAACCACATGGCCGTTATCGAGCTCGACTTTGAACATTGCGTTCGGCAAGGGCTCGATGACGCTGCCCTCGACTTCAATTGCTTCTTCTTTTGCCAAACTGGCCTCCCCTTTTTCCTGAGTGTCCTCAGGAATCAGACATTCATGAGTTTTTTAACCGTTTCCAGAATCTTCATCGTCTGGATCGGCTTGGTGATATATTCGTTGGCCCCGAGGGCCAGGGCCCTTTCACGGTCTTCCGAAGCCCCTTCGGTGGTGATGACGATAATCGGTGTTTCCTTGTAGTTCGGATCGTTGCGGACCATGCTGACCAGCTTCAGGCCGTCCATGATCGGCATGTTGATGTCGGTCACGATGAGATCGAACTTCTGGGCGCTGAGTTTCTTCAGGCCATCGACGCCGTCATTGGCTTCGACGATCTGGAAGCCGCGGATCCGCTTGAGCGCAAAGACGATCAGCTGCCGCATGGTGGGCGAGTCTTCAACTACAAGCACGTTATAGCCAGTCATGAAATCTCACTCCCCCTTACTTGGTCAGCAAGTCAATGAAACCCTGGATCGTGGACAGCTTGCGCTCCGAATCGGAGTACATCCGCGACGAGAAGATCGCCGTTGCTGCGTGGCCGGCCAGCAGGGTAAAGAGTTCGTAGTCGACATTGGTGAATTCGTTCTTCTGTTGCAGCAGCTTGTAGATGGCGATCACCCCGATAACGTGTTCCTTGATCTTGAGCGGGATGCAGAC
>JAHEEU010000020.1 GCA_024640545.1 Geobacteraceae bacterium | reverse complement strand
AAGTACAAGTCGATCCTGACAGATCAGGGCGCGAATGTCCTCAAGGTGGAAAACTGGGGAACCCGGACCCTGGCCTATACGGTCAAGAAACAGTCCAAGGGCTGTTATGTCATGGTCATCTTTGATGCCGAGCCCACAGTGATTGCCGAGTTCGAGCGCCGTATGCGCATCGACGACAAGGTGATCAAATTCCAGACGGTCCTCCTGGAGGGCGGCTACGAGGCTCCTCCAGTTGTCGAGGCGGCTCCCCAGGAGTCTGCTGAAGAAGCCGAGGGCACTGAAGAGGAACTGGCCGGGGAAGAGGCTGACGAAGAGACATCGGAAGAAGACTGAATTCCGAATCAACCTACGACGATGAAGAAGGAGAAATAATCATGGCTTTTGCTGGGAATCGTACCGGTGGCGGACCCCGCCGGCGTTTTGGCCGTCGCAAAGTTTGCCGTTTCTGTGCCGACAAGAAAGCGACGATAGATTATAAAGATATCCGTACCCTGCGTTATTTCATCTCCGAGCGGGGCAAGATCACGCCGCGCCGGATCTCGGGAACCTGCGCGGATCATCAGCGCAAGCTGACGGAAGCCATCAAGCGCGCGCGCAATATTGCGCTGCTGCCCTTTACGGCCAGCCACTCCCTCGAGAGGGGTTAACCACAGCGATCGCCTGATGATACAGCGGGGACTTTATATTGTACTCGGCGTGCTGGCCGGGTATGCGCTGTTCGGCACTTTTGCCGCCCTGGGTTTTGCTGCCGTCGCAGTGAATCTCTTAACGCCGCTGCCGGCCGCTTATGTCGGCATGCGCTGCGGATCGGCGGCGGCTGGTATCACTGTTTTACTGACCGCCGTGATGGTGGCCCTGACTGGAACCCAGGCGACCGCGCTGATGTACCTGATTCAGTTCGGCCTGCCGGGGGCGGTCCTGCCGTGGTTGTTGAATCGCGGCATGGCCTGGGACAAGGCAACGGTGATTGTCCTCTGGGCCATGGTGGCCGTCAGTCTGGTCGGCTTGCTGGCGGTCTCTGCCGTTAGCGGCCAGTCGCCTGTTGCGATGGCTGGCGACCTGATCGGCAGGGAAATTGCGCAGACCAAAACGGCCATGCAGGAGATGCTTGCCGTGGCCGACATGACGGTCGACCAGAGACAGGACGTCAACGCGGCAGTCGAAGGCATGGCGGCTTTTCTGCAGCAAGCCTATCCAGGCATAGCGATGACCGTTGCCGGCCTGATGACCCTCGGCCTGGTCTTTCTGTTGTCCTTGTTCGCCCGTGGCAGGTATACTGTCCCAGGCCGGGCCTTTCCGGAATGGAAGGCTCCCGAACAGCTGGTCTGGGTCCTGATCGTCGCCGGTTTCCTGGTGGTTTTTGCCGATGGGCTGCCCGCGACATTTGCCCTGAACCTGCTGGTCATCCTGCTGCCGGTCTATTTTCTGCAGGGTTTGGCGGTCATCGACTGTTTTTTCCGCCGCAAGGCGTTTTCGCCGATATTCAGAGCGATCGGCTACGTACTGGTTACCCTGGTCAACCCGTTGCCTCTGCTGGTCACCGGCATCGGCGTCTTCGACCTTTGGGCTGATTTTCGTAAACCAAGAGAACCTAAATCATAAAGATTTTGGGAGGATAAAAAGATGGATGTCATTCTGACGGAAAACGTTAAAGGACTCGGGACCATTGGTGAAGTGGTCAAAGTCAAGC
Source organism: Geobacteraceae bacterium (assembly GCA_024640545.1). Lineage (GTDB taxonomy): Bacteria > Desulfobacterota > Desulfuromonadia > Desulfuromonadales > BM103 > JAHEDT01. The sequence goes on along the minus strand of JAHEEU010000020.1, from coordinate 24,047 downwards.
CCGGTTACGGGCGTAATTTCCTGGTCCCACAAGGCCTGGCCGTGGAAGCGAGCGAACGCAACATCAAGGAGCTCGACCATCACAAGCGCCAGCTGGCCCGCAAGGCTGCAAAGCTGAGCAAGGAAGCCGCCGATGTCAAAGCCCGCATCGAGGCTGTAGAGTGTACCTTCGTGCACAAGGCCAGCGAGGAGGGTAAACTGTTCGGTTCTGTGACCACCAAGGAAATCGCCGAAGCCCTGGCTGCCAAGGGGATCGAGGCCGACCGCCGCAAGATTCTGCTCGATCAGCCGATCAAGGACCTGGGGATGCACGAGGTCGAGATCAAGCTGAATGCCGGCGTCAACGCGACCATCAAGGTCAAGGTCATCAGCGAAGAGGCCCAGGCTGAAGCGGCCGCCGAGAAGTAATCGATAACCGATATCGGGGGCCTGTGCTGCAGGCCCCTCATCTTCCCTGAGGGCGAACGTGCCAGATCGCACCGAACATCGCCTGCCCCCACAGAACCTGGAAGCAGAAATGTCTGTTCTGGGAGGGGTCCTATTGGAGAACGAGGCCCTCAACCGGGCCCTGGAAGTTCTGCGCCCTGAGGACTTCTACCGCGAAGCACACCGCAAGATCTTTACCTCCCTGATCACCCTTTCCGACCGCAGCGAACCCGCCGACCTGGTCACCTTGACCGCGGTCCTGAAGGAACGGGGCTCGCTCGAGGAGATCGGCGGCAGTTCTTATCTGTCCACCCTGGTCGATTTCGTCCCAACCGCGGCCAACATCAGTTACTACTGCAAGCTCGTCAAAGAAAAAGCCATTGCCCGTGAACTGATCAAGGTCGCCACGCAGATTGCCAGTCGCGGCTACGAGGGCGGTGAGGTCGAAGCTTCGCTCGATTGGGCGGAAGGCGAGATTTTCAAGATCGCCAATATGAAGTCGCGCCCGTCCTTCTATGCCACCAAGGACATCGTCAAGGACACGATCAAAACGATCGAGAGGCTCTACGATCGCAAGGAGCAGATCACCGGTGTGCCGACCGGCTTCACCGACCTCGACAACATGACTTCGGGGCTGCAGGGCGGAGACCTGATCATTATCGCCGGCCGCCCCTCCATGGGCAAGACCGCCTTCTGCCTCAACCTGATCGAGTATGCCTCGATGCACGCCAGTACGCCGATCGCCTCGGCCATCTTTTCGCTGGAAATGAGCAAGGAGCAGCTGGTCCAGCGTCTGCTCTGCTCGGTGGCACGCATCGAAGCCGGCCGGGTGCGTACCGGGAAGCTGGCCCAATCGGAATTCCCGACCCTGGTCAATGCCGCCGGCATCATTGCCGAAGCGCCGATCTACATCGACGACACGCCTGCCATCTCGATACTGGAACTGCGCGCCAAGGCCCGCCGCCTCAAGGCTGAAAAGAATATCGGCGTCATCGTCGTCGACTACCTGCAGTTGATGCAAGGGAGCAACACCGAGAGCCGGCAGCAGGAGATTTCCGAGATTTCGCGCTCGCTCAAGGCGCTGGCCAAGGAATTGAGCTTGCCGGTCATCGCTCTTTCGCAGCTCAACCGCTCCCTGGAAAGTCGCACCGACAAACGTCCCATCCTGGCTGACCTGCGTGAATCAGGCGCGATCGAGCAGGATGCCGACGTGATCATGTTTCTCTACCGGGAAGCGGTTTACTGCGATGCCTGCAGAAAACGCGACAACAGTTGCGACAAGGGGCATGAGCGGAGCGCCGAAGTGATCGTCGGCAAGCAGCGAAACGGTCCGCTCGGGATCGAACAGCTGACTTTCCTCGGTGAGTACACGCGCTTCGAGAGCCAGACACGGCGTGATGACGATTACGCAGCCTGAAGCCGGCCAGAGATGGCCGGCTTTTCCGTACCCTTCATGCGGGTTGCCGCTGGTACTTTTCAATTGATAGCGGCGGCAAGCGCGCCAGGTTTGGTGATAGACGGTTGCTTAAAGAGGAGTCGCCGATGAAAGAGACTTTGCAAAGCGGGTTGCAGTTCACTCATCGCTACCGGGTCCCGTCGGAAAAGACCGTTCCCTACGTTTTCCGGGAGGCCGAGCTCTTCCAGGCCATGCCAGCGGTTTTCGCCACCGCATTCATGGTCGGCCTCATGGAATGGGCGTGCATGGAAGCCTTGCAGCCCTATATGGACGAGGGGGAGATCAGTCTGGGAACCAACGTCTGTGTGAGCCACTCGGCAGCCACCCCGCCGGGGATGCAGGTGGAGGTGGCGGTCACCTTGCTGGAAGTCAACGGTCCGCGAACCAGGTGGTCGATCCTTGCCAGGGACGAACAGGAAGTCATCGGCGAAGGGACCCACGAGAGGTTCACCATCAAGCGAGACAAATTCACCGGCATCGTCGCCAAAAAGGCTGTAAAGAGCGATTGACGGGGTGGGGGCCGTCAAGCCCTGGGAATCATCCCGTGGGCTCTCCCCGTGGCCGGGGCTATTGGTCCCTCGCCGGGAGCTGCAGCTGCGCCGTGATGCGCCCCGCCGGGTAGATGACATACACCAGACTCATCAACTGGCCCGCTTCTGCCGCGGACCGGTCGTATGGCAAGGGGATGACGATGGACCAGTCACGCCCCTCGCCATCGCGCCAGCTGACGACCGCCTGCGTGGCAAGCATGGGCTGACCCGACAGGCCGAGATCAAGTGCTCTTTGCGGCAGAATCGTGTTGACGGCGCCGTATACCTGGGTCGGTTCATGACGCACCTTGACCTCGGTGATGCTTCCGGCCGTGGCATTCTTGACCAGGACCCGATCCAGCACGACATGCGGCTTCGCACAGGCGAGGAGTGTCAGGGCAAGAGCTGCCCAGGTGCATGCCGAGAATAAGTATTTCACATCGAATCCCTTCAGGCCGCTGTGCGCAGGAGCCGCGGCAGAATTTCGCGCCAGTCTCGCTGGCGGCTGTTGTCAAGCTTTTTGTCCCTCCGCCGTGGCGGTCTTATCGTGACATGGAGAAAGCGTCATGTCCATAGCGATCATTTACCCGAACCGGGATGTCAGCGCCTGGGTCGCCGCCCTGCATGCTCACGACCCGGCATTGGCAATTGAAGTCTGGCCAGAGATAGGCGCCCCTGACCAGGTTGAGTACGCCCTGTGCTGGAATCACCCGGAAGGCGTTCTGCAGGAGTTCCCCAACCTGAAATGTGTCTCGTCGCTGGGCGCCGGGGTGAACCACCTGCTGAATGACCGCAGCTGTCCGCCGGAGGTCCCCCTGGTTCGCCTGGTCGATACCGGCCTCAAGCAGTCCATGGCGGAATATGTCATGCTCGGGGTTCTGGAACATCTCCGGAGGTTTGCCGGGTATCGCCGGCAACAGCACCATGCTGAATGGCTGCCGCTGCCGGTCCCTCCGATCTCAGAAGTCGGTATCGGCCTGATGGGCTGCGGCGAAATCGGTCGATATGTAGCAGGGAAGTTGACCGCTTTTGGCTTCCCTGTGCACGGCTGGAGCCGCAGGCCGCAAGCGCTTGCCGGTGTCAAAGTCTTCGCCGGTGATGACCAACTGAATGCTTTCCTCGCCAGGTCCGACGTCCTCGTCTGCCTGCTGCCCCTGACCACCGAAACGGCAGGGATCCTCGATGCCACGACCTTCAGCAGGCTGCCAGCCAATGCCTACCTGATCAATGCTGCCAGGGGCGCTCATCTGGTGGAGGCCGATCTGCTATCGGCCCTTGCTTCCGGTCATTTGTCCGGAGCGCTGCTCGACGTCTTCAGGGACGAGCCCCTGCCCAAATCTCACCCCTTCTGGAAACACCCCCGGATCATGATCACCCCGCATATCGCAAGTGTCACCAATCCCCGCTCGGCGGCATTGCAGGTGGTTGAAAATTACCGCCGGGCGGTGCAGGGCGAGCGGCTGTCCAACCTGGTTGATCGCCGCCAGGGCTACTGAGTTCTCATGTCCCGGCAATGTGCCGCCGGGTTGTCGCCTGTTCGTCTCAGCATAAAAAATGCCCCGCTCACCGGAGGGGATGGGAGCAGGGCTAAACCTCTGCGCATACTATGGAGGGGATGCGTTCAGAGGGTCATAACTTGTTGTTTACAGAACAATATCCCCGTTTTCGAAAACGGTCAACACCTTTTTTATTCTACGGCCCGGGATTTGCCGCGCTTCACCTGATCCAGTTCTCCAAAATCAGCACCAGGGTCGTGGCGCTGACGGCCACCCAAAGCACTGTGCCCAGCAACAGCGGCTGCATCCCGACCTGGCGGAGGACCTGCCTGGTCAACCCGGCACCGATCAGAAAGAGGGTCATGACCAGGCTCTGCCTGGCCAGATCATGGATGCCGTGCCAGACCACGTCGAACGCTGGCAGCCAGGTGTTGATGAAGGCCGCGGCGATGAAGCCGAGGATGAAGAGGGGGATGCCGGCCCGTTCTTTCGATTTCAGTATGACTCCCGCGGCCAGAGTATAGGGTGCAATCCAGAGCGCCCTGGTCAGCTTGACGGTGGTGCCGACGCTCAGGGCGACCGCACCGAAGGCCGCCGAGGCGCCGACCACGCTGCTGGTGTCGTGGATTGCCAGCGCCGCCCAGAGCCCGAATTGGTGCTGGCCAAGGTCGAGCAGGTGCCCAAGCGGGGGGAAGATGAGCAGGGCCAGGGCGTTCAGGGAAAAGACCGTGGCGAGGGACACCGCAATTTCATCGTCTCTGGCCCTGATGACGGGGGCCATGGCGGCAATCGCGCTGCCGCCGCAGATCGCCGAACCAAAGGCGACGAGCCGTCGGGTGTTGGCCGGAATGCCCATAAGGCGGCCGAGTCCCTCTCCCAAAACGATGGTCGCGCTGATGCTGAGCAGGGTCAACAGCAGGGAACTCCTGCCAACCTCGATCACCTCGACAAAATTTATCCCGAAGCCGAGACCGATCACCGAGAGTCTCAGCAGGACTTTCCCCGCCTTGCTGGTCAGAGCGGGCAGGGGGTTGCCGAACAGAAAGCTGAAAGCGAACCCCGCAGCCAGCGCCGCCGGGGAAGATATCCAGGGGAGAGCGGTCAGCAGGAACAGACCGGTAAACGCAATTTTGCTTAAGGTGTGCTGTTGCTCAGTTTGCATGGCATTACGTTTCAGGTCGGGTGGTTAGTGGCATCCTTGTGCATGGCTCCAATCCATCTAGCCAGGCTGGCCATGCAGAAGTTCACCGGCCCTGCGCAGGTCTTCCCTGCTGCCAAGCAGCATCAGGGTGTCGCCCTGCTCGATGCGGAACGATCCTGCCGGGCTGTAGATGGTGCGCTCCTGGCGGATGACCCCGACCACCGTGACACCGGTACGGTTGCGCAGGTTGATCTCGGCAAGGCTGGTGCCGAGACCCGGCGAATCCTCGGGAACCGCCAGGTAGTCGAGCTGCCCGCCCTCGAGGACCGAGAGGCCGTGGGGCGGCGCGTCGCCGCGCGTCAATGAGGCGTAGTGCTGCTGGCGGAGGTCCGCAAGCACGTGCAGGATGCGCCCCTCGCTGAGGCTGAAGCGGCGCATCAGGTTGGCGCCGAGTTGCAGGCTGGCTTCGAACTCGTCGGGGATGACCTCGTCGGCGCCGAGTTGGCAGAGAGGCTCGAGTTCGGCGACGTAGCGGGTGCGTGCCAGGATGTAGAGGTCGGGGTTGCTCTGCCGGGCGGTGCTGATGGTTCGCGCCAGGGCGGCCGGGTCGTTGATCGCCAGCACTAGGGCCCGGGCGCGGTCGACGCCGAGCTCGTGGAGGACCTCGCCTGAAGTGACGTCGCCGTAAACGACGAACTCGCCGTCGCGACGCCCCCTGGAGACGTTGTCGGCGTTGAGCTCCACGTACAGGTGAGGAATGTCAAAGCGCCGCAGGACCCGCCCGACGTTGCGCCCGGAGAGCCCGTAGCCGGCGATCAGTACATGCCCGCTGAGGTTGGCGGTGCGCTCATGCATCTCCGGGTGCAGGTCGATGGCGGGCCTGCCGAACAGTCCGGACAGACGTGCTGCCCAGCTCTCCGCACGCCCGGCAATCAGCGGGGTTGCAATCATGCTCAGGGCGATGACCGCCAGGAGCACCTGATAGGTACTCTCGGGAAGCAGCGCCAGGTCGGTGGCTTCCTTCAGAAAAACGAAAGAGAACTCCCCCGCCTGGAAGAGCAGCAGGCCGGTCAGCAGGGCGATGCGCAGCGGATAGCGGCAGAGCGAGGTGGCCAGGGCCGCCGCAAAGAATTTCACGACACCGACAGCCACGGTTGTGCCCAGCACCAACGGCCACTGGGCACTGACGATGTCGAGATTGACCAGCATGCCGATGGAGACGAAGAAGATCGCCAGGAAGGTGTCGCGAAAGGGGAGGATGTCTGACAGTGCCTGGTGGGCGTAGGGCGATTCGGCCAGGGCCAGCCCGGCCAGGAAGGCACCGAGTTCCAGCGACAGTCCGGCTTCGCCGGTCAACCAGGCGGTCGTCAGGATTAGTGCCAGGATGGTGAGGCGGAACAGTTCCTGGGAGCGGGCCCTGAGGATGCTGAGCAGCATCGGCTGCAGGAGATAGCGGGAAAAGACCAGCAGTCCACCGAGCAGCAGCACGACCTTGGTGATTTTCCAGATCGAGAAAGTCAGGTCCTGGCCGGCGAGCAGTGGCAGGGCGACGAGAAAAAATACTACGGCCAGGTCCTGCGCCAGGAGGATGCCCAGGGCCATGCGGCCGTGGGCGGTATCGATCTCGCCGCGTTCGCCGAGCAGCTTGAGAACGATTGCCGTCGATGAGAGTGCCAAGGCCATGGCCAGTGGCACGGTGGCCTTGAACTCGAGGCCGAACAGGGTGCCCAGGCCGATGAAGGCCGCACCGCAGATCAGCATCTGCGCCAGACCGCCCCCCAGAAGCAGGCGCTTGAGGCGCAGCAGCCGCGAGACGGAGAATTCCAGGCCGATGGTAAAGAGCAGCAGGATCACGCCGAACTCGGCAATCAATTCGACCTCTTCGACGTTCCTGATCAGGTGCAGGCCGTAGGGCCCGGCCACTACCCCGGAAACCAGGTAGCCGATGACCGGCGACAGGCGCAGCCGGGTAAAGATCAGGGCGCTGCCCAGGGCCAGGGCGAGTAAAATCAACAGGTCGATCAGAAACTGGTGGTCGGGCATCTCTGCATGGCTTTCAAAATAGTCCTCTCAGGCGCTGCCGGCCTGATTCGTCGTGATTCCACCGGGACGGTCGCCTCCAGGGCGGGATGCTGCATGGACACCGGCGCTCCCGTATAACGCAGTGCAGTCACGGGCGAGAATACCCGGGGTCACCGGCTGTCGCGCTTGCGGCGGTAGCGCCCGTAGTGGAAGCCCGGGAAGTCATTTTCTTCGCAGCACGACCAGTCGGAGAGCGCAAATGGCGGGAAGCGGGTGTCCCCGGAGAAATCTTTCTCGATCCAGGATATGTGCAGCTCTTGCGAGATCGGCAGGGCCTGGCGGTAGAGCTCCGCGCCGCCGATGACGTACACCGGGCGCTGCCTGTGCAGGGCTTCGCCCAGTGCGGCCCTGAAACTTGTGCAAAGCTGCACGCCAGGCAACTCCTGCACGGAACGACTCAGCACGATGTTGTGTCGCCCGGGCAGGGGGCGCCCGATGGACTCATGGGTTTTGCGCCCCATGATCAATGTGCCGCCGGTGGTCAGGCGCTTGAAGAGCTGCAGCTCTTCGGGCAGGTGCCAGGGGATCCCGCCATCTGAACCGATCACCCGGTCCCTGGTCATGGCGACGATAATTGCCACTTCTGGCCGGCTCCCCTGCGCCGTGGTTTCGTTTGCGGGTCCCATCGATGCAGAATAGCATTGCCGGCGTCGGAGATAAAGGGGCGAAGGGCTGCGCGGTGCCGTGGCCTCGCAAACTGCAGGCAGTGGTTTCCAGTTTCAAAAGCGGGCCGACAACCAAACAGAGCTTCACCATAAAGGCACCATGGCCCTAAGGAAAAATTACGGACCTATAACCAAAACAAAGGTTAACCGCCAAGATGTGAATACCAAGATCAAAAACACATTTTTTAACGCAAAGACGCTAAGTAGGTCATTCAAGACGCAAAAAAAACGTTCTTTATATGAAAATTAAATCTTTGCGGCTTTTTTTGTTCTCTGCGTCTTTAGCGTTAAACAAGCTTTTTGCCTTAACCTTCTTTTCGGTTATAAATCCGAAAAATTAAACCTTGGGTTGAGGCATGCTTCATCCTCAAGGTCGGGTTTCTCTCAACGAAGTCATTGCCGGATGTCTTGAGAACTTCTTTGGTTATGCAGACGGTTCACTCGCCTGAGTGTCGGCAGGCTGCCGGCGTGCGGTCTGCAGAGCGAAAAAAGCCTCACTCGCCTGGGGGGAGGAGTGAGGCAAATTCTCTGTGCCTTGTAAGGAGGGAAAAGCTAAGGCAGCAGATTATATGTTTCTAATAACATGCTTTGAGATAATTACCACCCCATGAGGGGTTTTTTTGTCGAATAAACGGGATAAAGTTGTCGGAAGCAATCTTCAAGTGATGCTGTCCCCGTCCGGTTCCTGCCCGTGAGCGGTCCCCCGGTTGAACCCGGCGGCCTTGCTGCAAGTCCTCTAAAGATGCTCTCCTAGCTGCGCTTGGCGGCGATGTTGAGAGTCTGGATTTTCTTCCGTAAGGTGTTGCGGTTGATCCCCAGGACTTCCGCCGCCTTGACCTGGTTGCCGCGGGTCTTTTCGAGCACGATGTTGATCAGCGGGCGCTCCATCTGGTGTAAAACCATATCGTAGAGGTTATTCATGTCCTGCAGGTCGATCTGCGCCAGGGCGCTTTGCAGCTTCTGATTGATCAACCCTTCGAGCGAGGCGTTGTTGCCGCTGCTGGTATGTCCGGCCGCCAGGCTCGGGAAGTCCGCTGCGTTGAGCAGGGCGTCGGGAGAGAGCAGGGCGGCACGCTGGATGATATTTTCCAGTTCACGGACATTGCCCGGCCACGCGTAGTTGCAGAGCAGGGTCATGGCCTCCTTGGTGAGGCCGGTCGCGGCAGTGCCGTAGTCTTCGTTCGCCTTGGCCAGGAAGAAGTCCACCAGGCTGGGAATATCTTCGCGGCGCTCGCGCAACGGCGGCAATTCCAGGGGGACCACGTTGAGGCGGTAATAAAGGTCCTCGCGAAACTCCCTGCTCTGAACCTTATGCTTGAGGTCCTGGTTGGTTGCCGCGACGATGCGGGCATTCACCTGGATGGTCGCACTGCCGCCGGTCCTGGTGATTTCCTTCTCCTGCAGGACCCGCAGGAGCTTGGCCTGCAGTTCAAGCGGCATGTCGCCGATTTCATCGAGGAAGAGCGTGCCGTCCTTGGCCTGCTCGAACTTGCCGATCTTTTTATCCGTTGCGCCGGTAAAGGCTCCTTTCTCGTGTCCGAAGAGCTCACTCTCCAGCAGCTCCCTGGGGATCGCTGCGCAGTTGAGCGCGATAAACGGTTTGCCGAGACGCGGGCTGTTGAAATGAATCGCCCGGGCGATCAGCTCCTTACCGGTTCCGCTTTCACCGTAAATCAACACGGTGACGTCGGAGGGCGCGATTTTGCCGAGGACCTTGTAAATCCTCTGCATCGGCTGGCTCTGACCGATGATCGTACGGTCCAACTGGTAGTGCTGCTTGATTTCCTGCTTGAGCAGCGACACCTCGGCGGTGACGTCCGCGGCTTTCTGTGCCTTGTAAATGATCGCATCGAGAGCGTCCAGGTCGAACGGCTTGGTCAGGTAATCATAGGCCCCGCGCTTCATCGCCTCGACGGCGTTTTTCATCGATGATTCCGCCGTCATGATGATCACCAGCGCCCGGGGGCATTCCTCCTGGAACTTGCTCAGAAGTTCCAACCCCGTGAGCCCCGGCATCTTGATGTCGAGCACCGCCAGGTCGTAGCTCTGCTTCCTGCTCATGAGCAGGGCGTCCTGGCCGTTGCTGGCCAGGTCAACCTGGAAGCCCTGCTTGGTCAGTGACTTGGAAAGTACCCAACGGATACTCTCTTCGTCATCCGCAACCAGAATCCGTTTGATCGACATCTCGTGTGCCTCCTCGAAAAAAATGCCTCAGCGGCGCAGGGGCAAAGAAACAGTCATGGCCGTTCCCTGCCCGGGTGAACTTTCGATCTTCAACAAGCCATGGTGGTCTTCGATGATTTTCTGGGCTATGGCCAGCCCGAGGCCGCTGCCCTTGCTCTTGGTGGTGAAGTAGGGGGTGAAGATGCGTTCCATTTCCTCCGGCTCGATCCCGCAACCGGTATCGCTGATCGTGATGTCCACCATCGGCGACGAGCGCCTGCCCGGGCCGGTCATGTGGTAGTTGGACGCAATCCTGGTTTCGATCAGCACCTCACCGTCATGGCTGATCGCCTCCCTGGCGTTCTTGACCAGGTTCAGAAACAGCCGGGTCAAAAGGCTCTCGTCCCCCTGCACCGGCGGGATGCTCGGATCGAGCTTTAACTGGAACCGGATGCTCTGGCTGCGGGCCGCCTCTTTCTGCAACAGGATGATGTCGTTGAGCACCCTGGTCAGGTCGACATCGCCGATCTCGGGGGGGCGCGGATTGCCCAGGTCCATCAGCTCTTCGATGATGAAGTTGATCCGCTCAGCTTCCTTGATCATGATCTGCGTATAATCCCGCAGCGCACTCTCTTCGCCGAGTTCCATGGAGAGCAGCTGGGCGGCCCCTTTGATCCCTCCCAGGGGGTTCTTGATCTCATGGGCCAGGCCGGCGGCCAGGGTGCCGAGCATCGACAGCCGGTCGGCGCGCCGCAGGCTGTCCTCAAGGGCCCTGATCCGCGACAGGTCGCGAATGATCATGACGGCGCCATCTTGGTTGCCGCGACTGGCAAAAATCGGTGCAGCATAAGCATTGACCGGGAGGGGTGCGGCATTGACCCGATGCAGGTAAAGGCCCTCGTCGTCGGTTATGGAGCGGCCTTCGTCAAGGGCAACTTTCACCAGGTAGAGAAGGGTCTCCTGGTCCTTGAACAACTCCTGGCAGTGGCGGCCTCTCATCTGTTTCGACGAGCGCTCCATGAGCGCTTCGGCAGCGGGGTTAAGCAGCGTCACGCGACCTTCCTGGTCGAAGGCGATGACGGCTCGGTCGATGTTCTCCAGGATCATGCCGTAGAGGGCCTGCTCATTCCCTGGGGTGGCAGCATTTTCGCGACTGGTTGCGTTTGAAGGTTCAGGCGGCATCGGCAAAGAAATTCTCGAGCAGCTTGCTCATGTCGTCGATCGTTAGGGTTTTGTTGATTGATGCCCGGAAACCGGCGGCATTTTCCATGCCCCGCACGTACCAGCAGCAATGCTTGCGCATCTGGCCCAGCGTTTTCTGGGGGCCGAAAGTCACGAGAGAGAGGTTGAAGTGGCTGCGGACGACATCCAGCCGCTCGGCCGGCGTTGGCTGCGTCGTGGGCCTGCCTGCCAGCAGGTCGAGGGACTGGCCGATGATCCACGGGTTGCCGTAGCCGCCCCGGCCGATCATCACCGCATCGCAGCCGGTCTGCTCAAACATGGTTTTAACGTCCTCGGCACAGAACAGGTCTCCGCTGCCGATGACCGGTACCGGCAGAGCCTCCTTCAGGTGCTTGATCTGCTGCCAGTCCGCCTGGCCGCCGAACATCTGCGTGCGGGTGCGCGGGTGCAGGGTGACGGCGTCGACACCCTCGGCGACGGCGATCCGGGCGATGTCCAGGTAGTTGATCGAGGCGCTGTCCCAACCGGAGCGGAACTTGATGGTCAAAGGCCGGCTGGTGGCCCGGCGAACCGCCGAGATGATGCGTGCCACTTTTCCCGGTTCGCGCAGCAGGGCGCTGCCGGCCCCCGAGCGGATGACCTTACGGACCGGACAGCCAAGATTGAGATCGATCAACTCACCGTGCTCCTCGACCTGTTCTGCCGCTTCTGCCAGGCGCTGCGGATCATCGCCGAAAAGCTGAATGCCCAGCGGGTGCTCTTCCGGCGACGATCTCAACAGTTCGCGAGTCGCCTGGCCATTGAAAAACAGGCCGTTGGCGCTGATCATCTCGGTAAAGACCAGCGCGGCACCGTGGCGCTTCATGATCAGCCGGTAGGGCAAATCCGAGATGCCAGCCATAGGTGCTGAAATGATTGGATTTTCGAGGACGAGAGTGCCGATATTCATTAATTTATGCCTAAATTTTGTGCATTTTAGCACCCTTGTAAAGTAATGCAAATGAAAACAATCCATGCCGCACAAAAAAAGAAATCGCATACTGTATACAAAATCGGCTTGACACTTCCGGGGTGACTTGTTAGAACGTTATTTGGAAAATGAGAAAAGGTAAAGAATCACAAGCATGATTCTCCTTGGCTCGGATTCCGCTTTTTCCCGTTGCACTTTCTCTCAATGTCTGGTGCGGGTTCTTAGCACCCAGGCCGGGGTGTTGGCGGGTTGATTTGTCATGTGACAGTTAGTCGTTTTGCACAAGGGACAGTTTTACTGGCGGGCCTTGCCACCCGCCGCCATTTCATTCCACCAAAGGAGAGAGAGTATGTCGACACTGAAGGAAATCCTGCGCAAGAAAATCGACGAGCATCGCCCCCGCACCACCCGCCTGGTCAAGGAATTCGGCGATATCAAATTGGGAGATGTCACTATCAGTCAGGCTATCGGCGGCGCCCGTGGCATCAAGTGCCTGGTGACCGACATCTCCTACCTCGACCCCTATGAGGGCATCCGCTTCCGCGGCAAGACCATTCCCGAAACCTTCGCAGCCCTGCCGAAAGTTCCCGGCAGCGACTATCCCTATGTCGAAGGCTTCTGGTTCATGCTGCTGACCGGCGACGTGCCGACCATGAAGCAGACCCTGGAAGTGGTTGAAGACTGGAAGAAGCGCTCCCAGATCCCCCAGTACGTCATCGACGTGCTGCGCGCCCTGCCGCGTGACTCCCACCCGATGGCCATGTTCTCGTCGGCGATCCTCGCCATGCAGCGCGACTCGGTGTTCGCAGGCAACTACGCCGCCGGCAAGTTCAACAAGATGACCTGTTGGGAAGACATGTACGAGGACTCCACCAACCTGATGGCCAAACTGGCCCCGATCGGCGCCTATATCTACCGCATGAAGTACATGGGCGACACCCACATCGCCGCCGACCCGAACCTCGACATGGGCGGCAACTTCGCCCGCATGATGGGCATCCCGGCACCTTATGACAATGTGGCCCGCATGTACTTCATCCTGCACTCCGACCACGAGTCCGGCAACGTGTCCGCGCACACGACTCACCTGGTCGCTTCGGCCCTGTCCGATGCCTACTACGCCTACAGCGCCGGCATCAACGGCCTCGCCGGCCCGCTCCACGGCCTCGCCAACGAGGAAGTGCTGCGCTGGACCCAGAACTTCATGCAGCAGCTGGGCGGCAAAGTGCCCACCGAGGAAGGCCTCAAGAAAGCTCTGTGGGACACCCTCAACAGCGGCCAGGTCATCCCGGGCTACGGCCACGCCGTGCTGCGCAAGACCGACCCGCGTTACACCTCGCAGCGCGAGTTCTGCATGAAGACCGAAGGTCTCAAAGACTACCCGCTGTTCCAGCTGATCAGGATGATCTTCGAAGTTGCCCCGGGCGTTCTGACCGAGCATGGCAAGGCCAAGAACCCCTGGCCGAACGTCGATGCCCAGTCCGGCGTCATCCAGTGGTACTACGGCGTGACCCAGTACGAGTTCTACACCGTGCTGTTCGGCATCGGGCGTGCTCTCGGCTGCCTCGCCAACATCACCTGGGACCGTGCTCTCGGCTACGGCATCGAGCGTCCCAAGTCCGTGACCACGTCGATGCTGGAAGAAGCCGCCGGGATCTGATTTCCCGCGGTTCACATGCAAGCAGAAAGGGGTGCCTCTCGGGGCACCCTTTTTTTGTGGGCAGGCCTGCCTGCTATTTGCGTTGCTGCATGCGTCGCCCGCGCGCCCGAGCTGGCAGCTTTCCTCTCCGGGGGAAGTTCCTCCTTTGATGGGTCCGCTTACTTGCTTGGTCGTACACCCAGGGTTCGCCCCGGTTGATCTCTCCCAGCCTGTTTTTGCGGATTTGGCTGAAAACAGCCGGTCAAACTCAGGGCCGGTGAATTTTGCGCCGGTTTAGTGAACATCCCGGAAACTGGAAGTTGTAATGGTTGAGCACAGCAGGCCGGACCGGCCCCAGGCTGTGACGAAGGAACAGGCCCCACTCGTTGCCGGCCATAAGTGGAGCGCACATCGACCGGGTCGCAGTCGGCAGGTCACCAGTTCACGACCTGGGCCGCTGATGTCTTGACCCGCGCGGACACATCGATTAACGTGTGCACCCCACTCTAATCGAGGAGCTTTAGCATGCCCATCAAACCGAGCCAGTCCGCAGTCAAGCCGGCGGATTTTTCCCAGTTGCCGCCCGCGGCCCAACTTGACGTCCTGCGCAGCCAGGATGCCCGGCAAAAGACGCGGCTGCTGCTCGATGCCGAAAACGGCGCCGAGCTCATGGCGGAGCTGTCGACCCAGGAGGTGTACCTGCTGGCCGTGGAGCGCGGGCCCGAACATGTGCCGGAGCTGCTCAGCATGGCGACTCCCAGGCAGTGGAGCGGGTTCATCGATCTGGACTGCTGGGACGGCGACCACTTCGATGCCGCCAGGACGCACCGCTGGCTGATCTCGCTGCTGCAGGCCGAAGAGGAAGCCGCCTTCACGGCACTCAGGGAGATGAACTTCGAACAACTGGTCCTGATCTTCAAGGCTGAGCTGGACATCCTGTCAGGGCCCGAGGCGGACGAGAACAGCGATGCCCGCATCGACGCAATCAAGCGCGATGGCGGTTACGAGATCGTCTACCGCAGCGAGAACAGCGCCAAACTGTTCAGCAAGATCCTCGACATCCTGCAGAGCTATGAACCGGAATTCTTCGTTTATCTACTGGAGGCGGTCCGCGCCGAAACCCTGGGGTTGATCGAGGAAAGCGTCTACCAGCAGCGTTCCGGGCGCCTGCAGGACATGGGGATTCCCGAACCCTCCAGTGCGCATAGGGTTTACGCCTGGCTTGACCCGGACCGATATCGACTGGAGCGCCCTTCCAAGCTCGCCCCCGGCGCCTGCGAGGGGAGCGCCCCCGGCTTCACCCTGACGCTGGTTCGCCCCAAGGGGCTGCTGGCCGAGGTTCTGGCCGGCGGTCTGGATGAAAGCCTGGCCTGGGAGATGGCCCACCTGGTCAACAAGGTGATGATGGCCGACCGCATCGAAATGGGGGACCTGGAGCAGGTCGTCAAGGTGATCGGCAAGGTGGATGCGTCCCTGAACCTGGCCCTTGAATGGCTGGCCGGTCAGGATGTCTCCGTGGCCCGTAAGTGTCTGGTCGATTGCTACAGCGAAGACCTGTTTCGCCTCGGTTACAGCTTGACCCTGAGACTGCAGCGGCGGGCCGCGGTAATCGGCAAGACCAGTGTCGCCCCTTATCTCGATCACAAGGCCCGGGCCTGTGTTGCCGCTCTTCGCAAGCAACCGCCGCTCTTTTTCGAAGGGGTCGCCGACGCTTCCCGCGGCGGGGCTCGCCTGTTTGCTTCCCTTGTCGAGGTCCATGCCGTAGAGCGCTGGCTGGAGAGGATGGAGCTGCAGCGGCAGCTCTTCGAAGAGGCCCTGCACTTCGTCCTGCCCGATCCAGCGCTGGTGAACCTCAGTGGCTGCCAGCCGGATCAGGCCGAAGATCTCACCCTGATGGATTTTTTCCTGACCGCGCTGGCCAACAGGCTGCTCGGCAGGGACTTCCTGCCCCTGCCGATCGCCGAGGAGGAGCTTGCCGGCCTGCATGGCATGGTCTCCCGGTCAGGAGGGCTGCATCCGCTGCTGCGTGAAGAAACCGTGAAATGGCTCGAATCGCTGCTGCCCGGCGCCGGTGAATTTGCCACCTTTTGCCTGGATATCTGGGAAGAGGAGTTCTGCTCGGTCGGTTTCGAGGGTATCGACCCGCGCTTTGTCGGTGGCCTGATGGTGCGTCTGGCGCCATCCTGAGAATCAACTGCAGGCGGATGCCCCTGGTTTCAGCTCGAACGCAACAACCGGCGCAGTGGCCGCATCCCGCTACGCGCGTCGCACTGACGAAAGGGACAGTCCCCGCCGGGGACCGTCCCTAAAGCTACCTTTGGCCAGTGTGGGGCCCTTCCTGGCCGTAACGATATTCCTCGACCTGCATCTTGGCGCCGGTTTGCGTCAGGTACAGAAAGAGGTGCGCGGTCCGTGGCGCCGCACTGTCCATGGTCGTGAAGACCGCGGCAAAATACTGCAGCTTGACTCCCTTCCCCCGGACCTGGTCAGTCCTGGCCTGAACCGTGTCCCTGACCCATTGCAGCTCAGCTGGTGCCAGAGACGTTTGAAAAAAGGCCGGAACCCGCTTGGTGACGACCCGCTCGCAGCGGGCATAGTCGTAGGCCAGGCTCTCCACCAGGCGGGCCCTCATCGGCTGTTCGTATTGTCCCTCGATCATCTCGAATACATTCTCGAACAGCGCCTGGCGGCTGCACGGAAAACGGAACAGGCCGCGCCGCCGCCACGTCTTGGCCAACCAGTCCATGCCGGTGGCGAAGGAGCCGTTGGCTGCCGTCAATTCCTCGAGGAGTGTCGCGAAGCAGCCGCTGTTGTAGGTCAGGTCGAGCAACCGGCCGATGTCCTGGAGCTGCTGCAGTTCATCGAACGAGAGGTCCGGGGTGCCCAGGACCGTGTAGGGTGGATTCGGGTCGAACCGGACCTGCAGGTCGGCGGCCTGGTCGCGCAGGGGCGACCCGGGGAGCAGCTTGACCGGTTCGATCTGCAGGTGATGGGGCTGCAGGGCGACCACCCGGTCGATCGAGGCAAGGAAGCCGGCATAGTCATCCCCCGGCAGCCCGGCGACCAGGTCAAGGTGCAGATGGATGCGGCCGCGCTCACGCAGGCGGCGGACGTTTTCCTCCAGCTTCGCCAGGTTGACCCGGCGGTCAATCGCCTTGAGGGTGCTTTCGAGGGTCGACTGCACGCCGATTTCGAACTGGAAGGTGTCCGCAGGGGCCTGGTCGAGCAGCTCCAGGGTCGGCTCGTCGAGCAGGTGGGCGGCAATCTCGAAATGGAAATGCGTCCCCCGGTTGTGGGCGAGGATGAAGTTGAAAATCTCCCTGGCCCTGCCGGGGTCGTAGTTGAAGGTGCGGTCGACCAGCTTGACCTTGGCGACCCGGTGCCGCATCAGCAGGAGCAGGTCGTTTGTGATGCGCTCCATGGCATAGGAGCGCACCCGGTTGTCGCGGGCGCTGAGGCAGAAACTGCAGCGGAACGGGCAGCCGCGGCTGGTCTCATAGTAGACGAAGCCCCGCTCGAGGTCGGCCAAACCGAGCTCGAACGGCGAGGGGATCACGTCTAGTTCGGCCAGCGGCGGCCCGTCCGGTCCACTGACCAGCGCTCCGTCCTGGCGCAGCACGGTGCGGGGGGGGGCTTCCGGGGCGTGGCCTGTTTGCCAGGCGTACAGCAGGGTGCGCAGCGCGGCTTCCCCTTCGCCCCGGACCAGTGCAGTCAACCCGGGGTGTTGCTCGAACAGCTCCGGCCCGTCGAAGGACACTTCGGGGCCCCCCAGGACGATGCGCAGGCCTGGCCTGGCGACGCCCAGGGCATCCACCAGGTCGAGGGTCTCCCGCCGGTTCCAGAGGTAGACTGAGAAGCCGACCACATCCGGTTGCTCGGCGAGCAGCATGGCGAGGATCGACTCGCGCGGTTCGTGCACAGTGAACTCGCGGATCAGCAGCTCACCGCAGGCTTTGCCGCAGTAGGCCGCCAGACAGGGCAGGGCCAGGCTGTTGTGAATGAACTTGCTGTGCAGGGTGACCAGAAGGGTGCGCATGGCGCAAGGATAACCAAGGGGGGGCGGGATATAAAGGGAAATTTCGTCCGGATGAAATGTCGCGACGCGACTTAACCTGCAATCGCTGCCAACCCCCTGGCGTTTGCTGCGCTCATTCCCCGCCGCGCGGCACCAGAGGCCCAGGTTCGACGTAGGCGCTGTAGTCGTGGCGCCGCCAGCGGAAAGGCAGGGTGATGATCTCACCCGGCGTGCTGATCGTGTACAGCGCCTTCAAGGCTTCCAGGACCACGGTGCGCTGCTGCCGGGCGTTGCCCGGTTCGCCGAGCGGGTGGCCGAAGGGCCACTTGACGAAGACGGTGCGCGGCGGCTGCACCTTCTCGCTGTACTCGCGGATGATCGACACCCCGACAGTGGGGATGCCAGCCTTCTCGATCTCTCTCTGGATCAGTCCCACGGACTGATTGCAGATCCCTCAGGCGGGGGTCAGCAGGACCAGGTCGACGCCGTCCCGGCGGAGCCGGTCCGCGACCTGCCTGGCCGTGGTGCCGATCAGGGTGGCGATGTGCCGGCCGTCGATATGCCCCATGAAGGAGTAGTGGCTCTCGGCCAGTTGGCCGATGACGCCTTCCTGCTGCAGTTCCCGCAGCCGGTCGATGGGCAATACGATGTTGAGGTCCTTCTCGGCGTCGCTGTGGTCGTAGTAGTCGTGGGTGATGCGGTAGTCCTCGCCGATGGTCGCCCCGTCGATGACCCTGAAGCTCGGGTCGCCCTCGCTGTCCTGCATGTCGAAGGGGGTCTGGCTGACGTGGTGGACGCCCGAAGTGGTGACCAGGGCGAGCTTGCATGCCTTCAGCGGTTTGCGCGGCGGCGTCCAGGGGATCGGCTCTCCCGACTCCCAGGGTTCATAGGCGGTGATGAAGCGCTGGGCGAGCCCCGGATAGCGGGTGATCACCTTGGCGATCAGGCGGTTTTTGAGACGGCTGGTGATCGACATGATCTCCTCTTGCGCATGGCTTAAGGGTTGTTTGCCCCATTATACCCTGATTTGCAGCCCCCGCGGCACTTTTCCTGGCCCGTGGCCCTGGTCGGAAGCTGCCCGTAACAAGCATGCCTGAGGACGCATCATGAACAGTGCCCATCCGGGAGCCCGGATGGGCACGTGTCTTTCAGGCCGGGCAGCGCAGCTGCCGGTTAATCGCGCAGCAGGGCGATCTCATCGTGCTGCGACGTGCCGGCGCCTACGGCGATCGGCAGGTTCGGGTTGTTGGCCCATTCGATCCAAGACCCATCGTAATTCTTTACCTGGGTGTAGCCGAGTCCCTGCAGGACCAGGGTGGCGTATGAGGAGCGGATGCCGGTCTGGCAATGGGCGATGACCTCGCGCCCGTCGCCGATGCCGTGGGCGGCGAGCAGGCTGCGGATTTCGGCTTCGTTCTTCAGCACCTTGACGCCGCCGACCTCATGCTGCAGTTCCGTCCAGTTGAGGTGGGTCGCCCCGGGAATGTGTCCGCCGCGGTCGGCGCGCACCTTGCTGCCCTCGTACTCCTCGGGGGTGCGGGTGTCCCAGATGAGCACGGCCGGGTTGCCGAGCTGGGTCAGGACGTAATCGGCCTCGGCGCGGGCCTTGCCCGGTTGGGAGACCCGGTAATGGCTCGGCGCGGCCGCAGCTGTCGGCAGCAGCGAGGTCTGCCGGCCTTCCGCGGCCCATTTATCGTAGCCGCCATCCAGGACCAGGGTCTTGGCGTGGCCGTAAAACAGCAGGGTCCAGGCCAGGCGTGCCGCGTAGGGGTTGTCGTCCTCGGCGTAGGTCACCACGGTTGTCTCCGGGGTGATGCCGAACCGCTCCATCAGCGCCTCGAAGGCCGTGGTGGTCGGGACCAGGCTCTTGACGCCGTCGCGCGTCTCGAGGAACTCGCTGCGGGGGACGTGGTGGGCGCCTTCGATATGCCCGACCAGGAAGAGCGGGGCCTGGCGCGTGTCGAGGACCACGACCTGTGAGCGGTTGGCTGCCAACCACTCCGTAGAGACGAAATAATCGTTCAGCGCGGCGTTCGCCAGGGTCGGCAGCGCAACCAGAAGCAGGGCGGTGATCAGAATGTTTCGGTTGAATGTGGTCATGTCTTCCTCCTAAAGTTTATTCATATGATAGGAAATAACATAATTAAACTACGGTTGCAAGATATATTTAGCACAAATATATACAACAGTAATCTAGTGTAATATGGGCTGGCTACGGGTCAGCCCCTGATCGGAGTGCTATATCAAGGAGAAATTGTTTTCAGACCGTTGCCTGTGATAGGCTCCCAGGGACTGTCTCCTTGCGGGACCGTCTCTTTAATTTCAAGGCATTTGAACAGGAGCAACCGGTGGCAAGAAGCAAAACCATACTGGCGGTGGTCGCCGATGAACGGGGCGAGGTCTTCGAACATCCCGACCTGCTGTTGGCGGGGATGAACGGGACCGCCGTCGTGCGGCCGCTGGCGGACGAAATGATCCCGATGCCCGAGGGCAGCCGGCTGTTCACCATTCCGCAGACCCCGCCGATCGGTTTCGACCGGCGCGGCGGCCAGCGCCTCACCGCCGACCGCCTGCCCAAACAGTGGGGCGGCGGCGCGATCCAGGCCGTCTCCGCCTTCCTGACCCCCGGCTACACGCGCACGCTCCTGCCGGCTGCCGACTACCAGCGCAAGGGCATGACCCTGCCGCTCTGGTCGTACACCGCGGTCGGCTGGTGCGTCGAGGAGGAGCGCTTCTACGTGGCGGGGATCCAGGTCGACCGCAACGATCAGTGGCAGCCCGACCACTTCGACGACCGCAAGCTCGACCCCCTGGTGCGGAAAGCGCTGCAGGCCAACCCCGACAACCGCCTGCTGGAGCAACTGGCGCGCTGCGCCCTCGACTACCACTGCTTCGCGGCCAAGAACCTGTTCTTCCGGCGCTGGGAAGCGCCTTTGCCGACGTCGCCGACCTGCAACTCACGCTGCGTTGGCTGCATCTCCCTGCAGGAATCGGATTGCTGCCCGGCCAGCCAGGAACGCCTGACCTTCGTGCCGACCGTCCAGGAGCTCTGCGACGTGGCAGTCCCGCACCTCAAGGAAGCGCAGAATGCCATCGTCTCCTTCGGCCAGGGCTGCGAGGGCGACCCGATCCTCCAGGCCGAGGTCATCTGTGCCGCAGTGCGCGAGATGCGCCGCGCCACGGACCGCGGCACCATCAACTTCAACAGCAACGCCTCGCTGCCCGATGCCGTCGACCAACTGGCGGCCGCCGGGGTCGAGTCGATCCGCGTGTCGCTCAACTCGGCCCAGGAGACTCTCTACAACGCCTACTACCGGCCGCGCGGCTACCGCTTCGCCGATGTCATCGAATCGCTGCGCCGCGCCAAGCGCGCCGGCCTCTACACCATGCTCAACTACCTGGTGTTTCCCGGGGTCAGCGACCGCCCTGACGAGATCGAGGCCCTGGCCGGCCTGGTCGAGGAGATCGGCATCGACATGATCCAGATGCGTAACCTGAGCCTCGATCCGGTGCTCTACCTCACGTCACTGGGAATCACCGGCAAGGGCGTCGGCATGCTGGAGATGCTCAAGCGCCACAAGGCCAGCTTCCCGAAACTGCAGTACGGCTACTTCAACCGGACCCGCGACAGCTTTTTCCCCCCCGGCTACGAGTCCGACTGGCCGATTGCTAGGGCATAGGGCTCTTCAGCCTGGTTCCCTGCTGGATATTTTTTGAGATTGGTGACGTGGCCAGTACCGGTGGCTCAAGTTCGGAATAGGCCGTATCCTGCCGGACAATGATTTCTATGCTCAGAGTTGTATAATTTACTATTGCCAGGTCCTGCTTGGCTGGGTTTAGCGCAAAGATCAAGGGTCAGGAGGGTTTTTCATGAGTGAGGCCGATCAGGTCGTACTGGCTGAGGAATGGCCGGTCGAACGGCTGCGGAGCTATTTTTTGCGTCATCATCCGGACGATTATCAGCTGATCGATGTCCGCCAGCTGCAGGAGTACGGCACGGAGCACCTGCCCGGCGCCGTCTGGATCCCGGCGGAGGATCTGCCGCGTCGGCTGGCGGATCTCGATGCCGCAAAGGCCACCATCGTCTACTGCTCGCTAGGCTCCCTGAGCCGCGCCGCGGCCCGGCTTCTCGTCAAGGCCGGGTTCCGGGAAGTGCATGTGCTGCAGGGCGGCCTGCACAGCTGGCATTTCGGTGCCGCGACCGGTCTCCCCGAGCAGTTTTCCGCTCACCTGGCTGACGCCGGCAGCGCCCAGGAGCAGGCCATCATGGCCTGGCGGGTCGAAGAGGCCACCCGCCGCTTCTACGAGGAGATGGCCGACTCCATCGAGGCGCCAGAAGTCTCCGCCCTGTTTGCCGAACTGGCTGCCGCGGAGAGTCACCACAAGGCCACGCTGCAGGCCCTCTGGGAGGCGCTCGCCGGCCGGTTGGCCGGTGATGCCTTCACGGCAACCTGGGCCGCTGAAACCGAACTGATGGAAGGGGGCGCGCGCCTCAGTGAAGTGCTCGCCTGGGCCGCACAAAATTCCACGGCCAGGATCCTCGATTTCGCCATGGCCCTTGAACTCAACGCCTACGATCACTACCTCTACCTGCAGCGTCACAGCACCGACCCCGACAGCCAGAGGCTTTTCGAAGTCATGGCCGACGAAGAGCGTCGCCACCTGAGATCCCTCGGCAAATCCCTCGAGAAACTGCAAAACTAGGGGTCAGGTCTACACATTTCACATTTTTTGCACGAAGTGCATTTTTTGTGAAATGTGTAGACCTGACCCCTAAGTCCCGTTGCTTACCGTGATATCGAATTGCTGTTTGACGAAAGCCGAGGCTTCGGTCATGAAGTCGGCGAAGTCCTGGCGCAGGGGGGCTTCGTGCGCGGCCAGGTCGGCGATGCCTTCGGCGAGGGGCAGGGGCCGGCTCAGGCGCTGGGCGATGCGTTGCAGGGCCCGGCCGACCACTTCGCGGTGCTGGTAGGAGAGCAGCCAGTTGTGTTCGATCATGTGCGGAGTGATGCGCTGGAGGGTTGCCGGCAGCCTGGTGTGGTTGTCCTGCAGCATCCGGTAAACCGTGGCGGCATAGTCTGCCAGCGGTACCGGCGAGTAGTCCGGCCAGCTGGAGGCGAGGAAGTGGTCGTAGAAGATGTCGACGATAATGCCGCGGCCGTGGCCCAGTTTCGGCTGGAGCCGCTGCCGGCTGCGCCGGGTGTGCGGGCTGTTCTGGGCCAGGCTGTCGATGCGGCGGTGCAGGTGCAGGCCGCGGGCCAGTTGTGCGGGGAATCCCCCCGGAATCGGGCCCTTGACGAAGTCCCCCATCAGGCCGCCGAGCTGAAGCTCGGAGTCCGGCCCGGCCAGATAGAGGTGAACCAGGTAATTCAAAGCCTGAGGATCTTGTTGTGCAGGATGAGGAGTTCGAAGGCCAACAAGGCCTTGTTGACGAGCTGTTGGACGTCAACCACGGCCTGGGAGAGGTCTGCCGCCGCGTCATCCACGTAGACCAGGCCGACGACGCGCCCGAGCATGCTCATGGGGACGAGCAGGGCCGTTTTCGGCGCCGGCTTGCCGAGCACCGCGGCCAGGGCCAGGTTGGCGCCGCTCTGCGGTACCGGGCCGAGGAAAAAGCTCTTGCTCTCCACTGCGGTCTTCAAGATGGACGGTTCAGTGAGCGGCGTCTGAAACTGGTCGAAGCCCGGGATCGGCCGGCGGTCTTTTGCCGAGCGCCAGCCGGTCACCTGGCCGGCGACCACCATGAAGAGGGCCGACCGGGCGTAATGTGCACCGAGGTAGGCGATGACGGCATCGGCAACATCGTCGCGGTCGGTAACATTGACCAGGGCCTGGACGGTGGCCGCCAGGGTGATGCTCTCTTCCTCATCGACGCCCTCGGACAAGTCCTGGGCGGTGGTCGCCAGGGTGACACTCTCTTCCTCATCGACGTCCTCGGCCAAGTCCTGGGCGGTGGTCGCCATGGTGATGTTCTCTTCCTCATCGACGTCCTCGGCCAAGTCCTGGGCGGTGGTCGCCAGGGTGATGCTCTCTTCCTCATCGACTTCCTCGACCAAGTCCTCGACGGTGGTTGCCAGGGTGACACTCTCTTCCTCATCGACGTCCTCGACAAAGCCCTGACTGGTTAATTCTTCGAGCCTCGATAGCAGGTTCTCCGGTTTCCTCTGACTTCTGGTAACCCACTCTGAACCGGGCATGCCAAGGTCTTCATCCGTTTCGGTGGCTACCACCGGCCCTTTCGGAGTCTCGAAGATGTGCACCTGGTTCAGCTCGTCGCGGCCCC
>JAHEEU010000268.1:2470-25822 GCA_024640545.1 Geobacteraceae bacterium | reverse complement strand
AAAGTATTGGTCGGGTGCCCGACAACTCTACCCTTGCCGATGCGATCTGCAAGCTGTAATAATGACCCCATGAATATTAACGACCCTTTCGGACGATTACAATCCAAACGCCAGAAAGAATATGAATCTCTACGTGATTCATTGAAAAAACTTGGCCTTATTAACAATCGTGATGATGCGCATGCACTACTGGGAAAACTGCAAAGGCGTGGTATCTGGGGGTTGGCTATAATCGTTCCAGTCACCCTACTCCTTGCGTTGGTTTTACCGGGGCTGCGTGCCTTCATCATGATATGTGGTGCATTAGCCGTCTTCTGGTTATTCAAAACCACCCAGAAGAGCCGAGAATATGTTAAACGTTATATTCAGGAGGAGTTGGTCGATCATAACGAGTAATCATAATTGATGAGGGGCCTATTTTGAGTGTCTCCTGCATTATGTAGACTATTTTTAGCACTCACCTTTCACTACTCACAAACACTGACAAACAACAAAAAGCCACCCGTTTCCAGGCGGCCATTTTTGTGTGTTAAAAAGCCTTTCAAATATCTCTATCAATAATAAGCCGATCTTCTTCTCGTAACCCGTGACTTATTAAAAACCATCCTCAAATTTAAACTCTACTTTAAACCTGTACATGAACTAGGAAGCTTACGAATACAATGTGACGACCGGGCTACCATTTTCCCTGCCGTCATTAAGTTCTTCACAGACAAAAACTTCAACTATGGTATCTTCAGGTTAAGGTAGGCCTTTGGTGGATTTTTCCTGCCAGAGATTGAGGTGAGA
Source organism: Geobacteraceae bacterium (assembly GCA_024640545.1). Lineage (GTDB taxonomy): Bacteria > Desulfobacterota > Desulfuromonadia > Desulfuromonadales > BM103 > JAHEDT01. The sequence goes on along the minus strand of JAHEEU010000268.1, from coordinate 25,033 downwards.
ATAACCTGGGAGGTGGCGGCTTAATAACAGAGATGGTTTTCATGGTCGAAAGCGATAAATCTGTTTCTCAAGAATGACTCATGTTTGCAAGGATGCTCAATGAAGTTTCTCACGAGCCAGTTATTGTCTCTTCTTCTCCCGGTACGCTCTCGCCCCAATATCAGGGCCCTGGTAAGCTATTCTCTCTTGCTGATAGTGACCGTGGTGCTTTTTGCCGTCGGCTTCCACCTGATCATGTACCACGTCGAGGGGCAGGAACACTCCTGGTTTACGGGAATTTACTGGGCTCTCACAGTCATGACCACCCTCGGGTTTGGCGACATCACCTTCCACAGCGATTTGGGTCGCCTGTTCAGTATCGTGGTTCTTCTGACCGGTGTTGTGTTGCTCCTGATCGTGCTGCCGTTCGTATTCATCCGGTTTTTCTACGCACCGTGGATGGAGTCCCGAATGCGATTTCATGCGCCAAGGGCAGTATCTCCGGGAACTCAAGGCCATGTCATCTTGTGCTGCCTCGACAGTCTGGCCACGTCGTTGCTGGCGCGGCTGCGTCTACATGGCATCACCCACTTTGTGATCGAACCGGACCCGGTCAGAGCCGTGCAACTGCACATTGACGGCGTGCCAGTGGTGACCGGGGGAATAGAGGACAGGGCTACCTACGAGGCATTGGAGGTGACGAAAGCCCGGATGGTTGTCGCCAACTGCGCCGATACAACCAACACCAACGTAACCCTGACGATCCGGGACCTCTCTCTGCAAGTGCCAATCGCTGCGGTGGCAGAGCACGAGCAGTCCATCGACTTGCTGGAGTTGAGTGGCAGTAATCACGTTCTGCCCCTCAAACTCCGGCTAGGGGAGCATCTCGCCAACCGTGTCAGCGCCGGACATCTCCACTGCCACGTGGTCGGGCGGCTGGGAGATCTCCTGATCGCGGAGTTCCCGGTGCACAACACCCCGCTGGCCGGTCGTCCTCTGCGGGAGATCCAGATTCGAGAGGCCTTCGGCCTGAACGTAGTGGCGGTGTGGGAGCGGGGACGCCTGATCCCGGTGACGCCAGATACAATCCTTGCTGACGGAAGCTTTCCGGTGGTGATGGGGACCAACGAACAGATCACCAAGCTCGACACTTATCTGGTGATTTACAACACCAATTTCAACCCGGTGCTCGTGATCGGTGGTGGTGAGGTGGGTTGCTTCACCACCCGAACTCTCCGGAGTCGTGGTGTGACCGTTCACATGATCGAACGCGAGGAGGCTCTAAGGAGCTCTCTGGAGGGTGTCGCCGACCAGTTGTTTATTGGCGACGCGGCTGATCTGGAACTACTCATGGGTGCGGGGTTGGCCGACGCCCCCAGCGTGCTGCTCACCACAAATGATGATGCCATGAACATCTATCTGGCGGTGTACTGCCGTCGGCTGAATCCGGAGCTTCGGGTGATCAGCCGCATCACTCATGAGCGTAACATTGAAGCGATCCACCGGGCTGGCGCCGACTTCGTGCTGAGTTACGCATCCTTGGGGGCCGAGATGATTATGTCACTGTTACAGCATCGAGAGTCAGTGATCCTGGGTGAGGGGTTCGACCTCTTTTATGTGCCCGTGCCTGCGAGTCTGGCTGGAAAGGTCCTGGCGTCTAGCCATATCCGTGCGCGGACTGGTCTCAATGTGTTAGCGCTGCGTCTACCCGATGGCGAAGTCATCCCGGCGACGGCCTCAATGGTCCTTGAACCCGATTGTGAACTGGTGATGTTGGGGAGCGAACCCCAGCGCCGGGACTTCACCGAAGAGTTCTGATGAGAGTCGAGCTCGAACTATTCAAGCAAGTAAAGATTCTTATTTATCTTGCATTGTTTTGAAGGGACCAGAATCGCAAAGACGCGAAATTCTCGCTACCTCTGAGATAGGACATGGCCACCCGTTTCCAGGTGGCCTTTTCATGTGGATTAAAGGATTTCCCAAATAGGTCTATCAATAACATCATCGTTTTCGTCCTGGCGGTGGTGATCGATACGCTGCCATTGTGCAGACCCAATTCAGCTTTTTGTCGCGATAACACAACTCATGTATAATCAAATGAACTGATTACCGTGAGGAGTGTGCCATGTCTGCCTGGTTTTACGTTAAGCTCTACCTGGTGACAATTCCCATATTTTTTGCCATCGACCTGCTTTGGCTGGGGGTTATTGCGAAGAGCCTTTACCAGAAAAACCTCGCCCACCTGCTGAGCCCCGATGTGAACTGGCCAGCAGCATTGCTTTTTTACTTCATCTATATCGCCGGAATCATCCTGTTTGCGGTCAAGCCGGCTATTGAAGCGCAGGCTTTGGCTAAAGCAGCCGTCTGGGGCGCCCTGTTTGGCTTCTTTACCTACGCCACCTACGATCTGACCAACCTGGCGACCCTCAAGGACTGGCCCATCAAGATTGTCCTGATCGATATCATCTGGGGAACTCTGCTCTGTACCTCCGTCGCTTCGGCGAGTTTTCTGGTCAGCCGTTGGCTGGATTGACGATCATCTGGAGCGGCGCCATCGATAAGCACCTTCATGTTCATCAAGATAAACACTCCAACGACACAGCGCGGGAGTCACTGTAGCCCAGACCAGTGCCAGAACCATGATCGTTATAACCGGGTTGTTGCCAAATGAAGCCGCCCCCATACGAATGCCTGCCCAGTAGGCCAGTGGCCCACCGACCATACCAAAGAGGCCTGCGAGTAGATAACGACCTTTCAGCCAGTACAACGCGTAGTGAAACAGTGTGGCGAATTGGGCCCAGATGACAAAGACCCAAGGCGGCAGCCATAGGGGCCAGCCTGGACTCGATTTAAAAAACAACAGGCCGAAAGCCTGCTGAGCACTGTCGACTATAACACCCAGAAGACATGCTGAGAGCATCAATTTGACTTCACTCATGCGCGTCTTTGCCAGCACGATATGAACAGCGCAAAGGGCCAAGGCCGAAAGAGAGCCGGTGAGTGGATAGCCCCAGGCCGCGCCGAGGACGCAGCAGAACCAGCCGATCTGGTAGAGAGTGACATTCAGGATTTTGGTCGCAAGAGGCGGCAGCATATGCCCCTTTCATCAATTCTCCGGCTGGTTAATAACCATATGCACCAGATCGATAATCTCTGCCTTGAACCCGGCATGGCAATAGGCAAAGTAGTACTCCCATTTACGGATAAAAGCCTCATCAAAACCCATCGCCATGATGTCGTCGCGCCTTTCCAACAGTCTCTGCCGCCAATGCTCCAGTGTCTCGGCATAGTTTGCGGCATAGCCTTCGATGTTATCCACAGAAAGACTGGTATTCTCTCTGATTGCTTCCTGCATGGCTTCCATCGACGGCAAATGTCCCCCAGGGAAGATATACTTGCGAATCCAGTCCGAACTGTAGCGATAAGCGTTGTATTTACGGTCCGGAATCGTGATCACCTGGACGACAGCCCTGCCACCCGGCTTCAGCGCGTTGTGACAGGCCTTGAAAAATGGCCCCAAGCCTGCGTGTCCGACAGCCTCCAGCATTTCAATCGAAACGATCTTGTCAAACTGGCCATCGATATGCCGATAATCGCAAAGGCGGAGATCTATGCGGTCCTGCAGGCCGGCCTCTGCAACTCTGTGTTGCGCCAGTTCCAGTTGTTCGCGGGAAATCGTAATCCCGGTCACGCGGCAGCCGGTGCGCTGCACGGCTGCAATCGCAAAGCTGCCCCACCCACAGCCGATTTCAAGGACATGATCCCCTGCCGAAATGCCGGCCTTATCGATCACTGTCTGCAACTTGTTGCGCTGACCCTGCTCAAGAGATTCACCAGGATTACTGAACAGCGCACAGGAATAGGTCATGGTCGGGTCGAGGAAGGTCGCGAAAAACGCGTTGCTCAGGTCATAGTGTTCACGGATGTTGCGGTCGCTGCCCCTGATTGTATTGGGGCGCCTGAGATGGCGAAGGTAATTGCCGGCTCTTCCGATAACCGAGGAGACAATGCTGCGATCGTTCATGACCGTTTCGTTTGCTGCCAGTAGTGTTAGCAACCCGGGCAGGTCTTGTGTCGACCAGTCACCGTCGACATAGGCTTCTCCGAAACCGATATCGCCGGAAAACATGACCCTGCGAAAAAAACGATGTTCTTTAACCTTCAATTTGATCGATGGTTCACTGCCTTGCTGGCCGAATCGCTGCTCGATACCATCCGGAGCCGTGAGGATGAGCTCACCTTGAGGGAGCTTCGACAGGAAATTCGAGACCATTTTCGACCCTGCCAGATCCATCCAGGTCGCTGGTACGGGTCGAACGGTCATACTGCTGTTGGGTACTGGCCGTTCATATACGGGCAACCTCTTTTGCCAGTACAGCTTTGCCGCTTGCCAGAGGATTCTCGGCATGGTCAGGGCAGCGCAGACGGGATGGGTCAGAATGATCCGACCGAGGCTTTTGGCTGTGAGGCGTTGCGCCTTACCATGAATACGCGCGACCAGTGAGAGTTGACCATCGGCCAGGTAGCGGATGGTATTGTCGATCTGTGCCCCGGGAGAAGTCAGCAGAAACTTATATTGCCCACGTCGTGGCAGGAAAGGGGAGACATGAAACTGTTTCTCAGCCTCAAATTCCATCTGCCCGGCTTCTCCTTGCCCTGCGGGGGGAGTGAGTAGATAGAGGTGCATTTCCTTGAAGGTATTGTTGACCTGCACAATGATACAGTTCAGATTTTCATCATTGTCGTAGCAATAAAAGAAACTGACCGGGTTGAAGATATAGTTGAAATAACGGGCCGAAGTGACAAGGAGGACCTTCCCCAGGTTCAACGTGATGCCAGCATTAGACAAAACCGAACGGACTTTTACCTTGATGGAGGCGGCCCCGGGATAAAGGTAATCCCGATCATGAATGGCGACAGGTCTCAGCTGGTTGTAACCGAACAGCCTGATCTCTTTCGCTAGCTCGGGAAGCTCATCCAGTTCAAAGGCGTAAAAATAAACCGGGTACTGAAAGGTGTGCTTAACGGGTTTCAGCCTGGAGTGCATCACTTCGCCGGTGTAAAGCATTGAGTTCATAACGGCACCCCGAAGGCTCTGCCGACAGCCGCTCCTGCCCGAACAGCATCTTCGTGAAAACCGTAGCCAAAGTAGCTGCCGCAGAAAAAGGTCCTGTTCTGCCCGTTCAGCTGAGGCAGTTCGTCCTGGGTTGCCATGGATTCCTGGGTGTAGAGCGGATGATGGTAGTCCATCTCGGCAATCACCTGCCCTCCGCGCAAGGATCCACGACAGTTGAGAGTCACACAGTAGTCCTTGCCAACATCCAGGCCCTGCAGCCGGTTCATATAGTAGGTGACATAAACCAGAGACTCGGCATCACCATTTGGTTCCCGGATGAAATTCCAGGACGCCCACGCATGTTTGATTTTTGGCAGGACCGAAGAATCTGTGTGCAGGACGGTGTGATTCTTCTGGTATCTCCAGGCGGACAGGAGACGCTGCTCCAGCGCAGTGGGTACCTCGAGCAGGCGGAGGGCCTGGTCGGCATGGCTGGCAATCACCACCTGGTCACAAATGAATGCAGGTCCTTTGCCCAGCGTCAGCACGACCCGCTGGTCTTCGCGGCGAATCGCCTTGACAGAGGTGGACAGGTGCATTTCCCCTTGGAAGGTCTTGGTGAACGCCTTGACGTAGGTGTAGCTTCCACCGGTGACTGTTCGCCACTGGGGCCTGTTGCGCAACGACAGCAGGCCATGGTTACGTAAGAAATAGAGAAAGGGGCCGACCGGAAAATCAACCACCCGTTCAATGGGGGTTGACCAAATTGCGGCGGCCATAGGCGTCAAGTAGTTATCAATCATGTATGAAGAGAACCGCCCCTTTTGTAAATAGTCACCCAGAGATACTTGGGGGAGGGTTTCATTCTCTAGGTCATCCAACGCTTGACGGCAGAAACGGGCAATCTCCAAAAGGAACCTTAAAAATCTCGGGTTGACCAGGTTCCGCCTCTGGGCAAACAATCCATTTATGTCCGTCCCAGCATAGACCAGGCCAGACTTGTGGCTCTGATAGCCGAAAGACATATCAGAAACTCGCGTCTTGACACCGAGCTGTGCCAAAAATTTCTGGAACAAAGGGTAGGTTGCATCGTTGAGGACAATAAAACCGGTGTCGACGGCCGTGCCGGCATCAGGGCCCTCGGTGATTTCGATGGTGTGAGTGTGCCCTCCGAGGTAATCGTTCTGCTCAAACAGGGTCACTTCATGACGCTGCTGTAAAAGGTATGCGGCAACAATTCCTGCAACTCCGCCACCAACAACCGCAATTTTTTGCCCTGAGGGAAGCCCCATCTCTTCATTCATTTATTCCTCCTGTCTTCGGAAACCAGGGGAAAAACGCATTGGTCCGGGATTTATATAGAATGAAATCTGGATGGTTTTCGTATTTTGCTTCCAACATCGGGATGCCGGAGATCTTGAGCAGGAGAAAAGCAATCAGGACCGGGCTGATAATCGCCCAGATTCCGTGCTGTGCATTGAGCGCGATGAAAAAGATACCCCACCAGAGAACGGCTTCACCGAAATAGTTTGGATGCCGCGTGTAGCGCCAGAGACCATTCTGGATAATTCTCCCTCTGTTTTCCGGGTTCGCTTTGAATCGCAGCAACTGCCAGTCACCGACGGCCTCAAAACCGAACCCGAACAGCCAGATCATCACCCCGGCCAGATCCAGGGTACCGAGTGGGCCACCAGGAGCGTTGATCACCAACTGTATCGGCAGGGCAACGAGAAATATCACTGATCCCTGCAGCATGAAAATCTGCAGGAAACTGCGCCAGACAATCGTTTTGCCCCACTCTTCACGCCACTGGCGATAGCGGAAGTCTTCACCTTCACCCTGTTTTCGCAAGAGGATGTGTACAGCCAAACGTACCCCCCAGACAGTAATCAGAATCACGCTCAGCCATTGCCGCGTGTGACCACTGCCGAGGACAAGCAACCCGGACCAGCCAACCAGGACAAAGGCTATACCATAGGCAACATCGACAATGCTGTTATCCTCAAGCCATAAGGCAAACAAGAAGACCGTGGTCATGTAAACCAGTAGCAGGATTATGGATAGGAGATAAATATTCATTTCTAAACCGGCATGAGCCTTGATCTAAAAATACTTTTACGGAAAAAAAGTATTTAGAAGTTTAGCGTGAATTTTATGTTTGACAATATTTACAGTCACTTAAGCTGTCGATTTTTTGCTGAACCCGTTAAATAAGTAGAAAGTCTGGCACACCGGATTCCATGGTTCTGCAGGAAAAGTTATGTTGAAAGAGGCTATAGCGATTTGTTGGGATATGATCAAAAAACTGGTGTTGGCAGGGTTCTTTACCTATTTAATGACGCAATAGTTCATATACCTTTTGATCAAAAGAAAGGATTCCTTGAATATAGATTGCTCCGGGGTGCTTATCCTGGCCCCAATACGCAAATCTTACTGACCCTGAGAAGCCGGCGTCGGTCAGATTATTCCTGCCGACAGGTCTCTTGACCAAGGTGAAACTTTTCCCTGGCAACCTCCATCATCAGGTCGACATCGTCAGAGATCATACCGTCAACATTGGCTGCGATGACTTTGTGCATCGCCTCGCGATGATTGATCGTCCAGGGTATGACGGCAACTCCCACGGCATGGGCCGCCTTGACGAGAGAGGGCGTCACAAGATGCCATTCGGGGCTAAGGATATCGGCCCCTATTCTCTGTGCCTCTCCGATGAGCTTTTTTTGGTCGACGTCGTTGTTACGCGCCCCAACTAAAAGGGCCGTGCGTACATTTGATCCCATTTTTTTCAGGGCCGTCAGAGTGCGCGTGTCAAAGCTCTGGATGATCGTCCGCCTACCCACACCTGCGCTGGTGATCTCCTTATTGATCAAGGCGGCAAACTGCTCCGGGGTTGGGGTGAGTGCTGGATCCCAATCCTGGGCAATTTTGGTTTCAATGTTGTAATGGATTTTTCCCTTGCTTAAGATTTCTCCAAGCTGAAGCACCTCCCTCAAGGTCGGTGGAGGTGTCCCCGGAACAGTCACCTGTTTTGGAAAACGTGGGTTCTGGAGAGACCCGCAATCGAACTTTTTGAGTTGCTTTAACGTGAGGCTGCGAATGGGAATCTCTGCAGCCGGCAATCCTTCTGGATTCAGGCAGATTTCTGGTAAAAGATGGGGATTATGAGATAGGACCAGGACATTATCTTTGGTTACGGAAACATCCATCTCCAAAGTATTAACTCCCTTTTCAATGGCATATTGCATAGCAGGCAAGGTGTTCTCCGGTCGATACGCCCGTGCGCCACGATGGCCTTGAGTGTCGAAGCCTTGCGATGAGCATGAATGCCCTCTATCCGGCACAGGGTAGGTACAACCGGCAAGCCAGAGCACTAAAACGATAAGTCCCCTACATTTAAGACCTGCACACCACTTCGGCATATTGTCATAAATAGTTACGCGCAATTTCCCCATAAGGACTCCCAAATAGTTCTGCTCCTTCCCGATTCGCTGATGTTTTAAATTCTTACTATCTCTGATAGCTGAACACAACATCCAAGCGTTCACCCTTTTAACCTGGAGATGATGTCGACTTCGCTATGCAGTGTTTTGTGAACCGGACACCGCTCTGCAATTTCCAACAGCCTTTCTCTCTGCTTTTGGTCGAGTTCACCAAACAGCTCTATCTCCCGTTCCATGCGGTCAACTTTTCCGTTATTGGTTCCGCAATCTTCACAATCTTTGGCGTGGATTTTCTGATGAGTCAAACGAACGACCGCCTTGGTAAGAGGCAGCTGCTTGTGGCGCGCATACATCTGCAACGTCATGCTGGTACAAGCGCCGAGTGCGGCGAGTAAATAATCGTAAGGCGTCGGTCCGCGGTCTGTGCCGCCATATTGAAGGGGTTCGTCTGCAACCATCGCATGCCCGTTGGCAAATATCTCGGTGAAGAAGCCGTAATTTTCGGTGCTTGATGTCACCCGGTTGTCGATGACCATGCCGTCCTCGTGGGCCTCTTCTGTGACATTGATGTAGCGACTTCCCCATGAGGCAATCATCATGCCGGCATACAAGGAATCCGCCTCCTTCAGTAACAGATGGTCGGCGTCATCCAGGCTAATAAAACTTTTCGGATGTTTTGCGGCACGGTAAATTTCTGCAGCATTATCGATCCCAACAGTCGTGTCGCGGGGAGAGTGCATCACCAGTAAAGCTGTTTTCAAGGTTCGGATGTGGTGGTCGAGCTGTTGCATTTCAAGGTCTGCCAGGAATTGTTTTTTGATCTTAAAATGTCTGCCAGCCAAGTTGACCCGGGCCTCGCCTTCTCGTTCAATCTGGTCGCGCATTGATTCAAAGTGATGGGCGACATGCTCCGGATCATGCGGGGCGGCAATCGTTACGACTGCATTGAGCGAATCAATCTCCTTCGCTGCCTGCAGGACCGCAGCTCCTCCGAGTGAGTGGCCAATAATAATCTGTGGACCTTCAAGTTCTTTGGACATGAATTCTGCCGCCGCAACCAAGTCAGCAACATTTGTACTGAAATTGGTATCGGAAAAATCCCCCTCGCTCTGGCCGAGGCCTGTAAAGTCAAAACGTAATACGGCAATTTTTTCCCGGTTTAGTGCCGCCGCAATATTGGCTGCGGCCTTGATGTTTTTAGTACAAGTAAAGCAATGTGCAAAAAGGGCAAAGGCGATAGGTTTTTCATCCTCTGGCAAATCTAGCAAAGCCGCTAGTTTCTGACCTTGACGGTTGGGAAAAGATATCTTTACAGACTTCATAACTGACTCCTTTTACCGAACCAGGGGGATTGTAAGTGCAAAAGAGGCGTGTCAAAAAAGAACTGAGCCGATCCTTTAATCAGACAACAATTTTAACATAAGGATAGGTCCAACCCACTTATCAGCTTACTTTTTATGTTCCTCGATTGCTCGGACGTACTCTGATTGGCTCAAATTCAATATTCCCACGGTTCCTGATAAATAAAAAACGGCCACCAGAGAACTAACTTTGGTGACCGTAACGTTTTGTATATGAAGAATATTGCTATCAAAGTGGGACAAGATCGACTGCGCCTGCCGTGGTATCGACTGCACCTTCCACAACACCACCAACTACAGGGATCAGACCAACCACTTCACCAGCGACCCGCATAGGAATCGTCACGACTTTGGTCGCCATGCAGCCAGTCAGAAGAGACAACAGCATCAGGGTAAAGAAAAATATGACGATTCGCATAGATTCATATCCTGCTTCAACGATTCTTTCAGTCGAGTCTCACGAGCGTTCCAAGGATAAGCTGCCTGTCAATTTAACCGAATCGGCAGATGAGGTCAAAGAGATAGGCTTCTTATAAATCATTCCGCATTGCCTGGTGTGCTTGATTGGCCGGTTTGCGATATTCTCACTGCCTCTGCAAGCTAAGACAATTCCCTTTTGTCACGATAAATTTACATGACTTTCCCCACCGCAACGGACCAAGAAGAAAAGGCCATTCGAGGAAGGTCATCATGGGCATGAGGGTAGGCTATGCAAGGGTTAGCACTGTCGGTCAGAAGCTGGATGTTCAACTGGACCATCTGGCGGGCTGTGACCGGATCTATCGGGAGAAGGCCTCTGCCAGTTTAACAAAAAACCGGGCAGAGTTGAAAAATGCACTCGATTTCGTAAGGGAGGAGGATGTTTTCGCCGTCACAAAACTGGACCGCCTGGCACGATCAGTTGTGGACCTGTCCAATGTCATCCAACTGATTGAGGAGAAAAAAGTTGATCTCGTTGTTCTGGACCAGGGGATTGATACCAGGAGCCAAACCGAAACTGACGCCTCAAGATATTCAGGAGCTGCTCAAAGACTACGAAATGCCAGGCTGCAGTAAACGAGAAATCGCAGAGCGCTATGGTATCAGTAGATCATCCGTTTATCGACTCTATGCTGAAAACGTTCAACAATATGCCTTGCCCTGAAAGGCAAAGGAATGGCCACCAAGGAATAAATCCTGGTGGACATTTTCTTTCAGAATGCAGATCGTCTGTCGACCCAGTTGAAGGGTTGAGAGCCCTCACACCTGTCCTTGAACCGAATTGGGTCTACACCAACAGTTACCCGGCCACTTGATCGTTTAAACATTTTCACCTTACAGATGGCCTATTTTGACGGGTTGTTTTTTAGACTTTAGATTCTCTGTCAGCAAAGCGATATGACCAGGCCCGATACCACAGCAACCGCCAATCAAAGTAGCGCCTTTTTGTCGCCACTGCTGTGCCCATTTCAAGTAAGCAGAAGGCGTCAAATCGGCACGTATTTCATCAAGGCCCTCGTTTGCGGTTGCGTTTTTGGGTTGTGGCGAAAATGCGTTGGCATAGGCGCCGATTTCTATCTCCAAGCAACTTAAGGATGCCAGTTTGTCTCGCGTTACCTGAATGGCGTCGCCGATGACCTCTGGCTGACAGCAGTTAAACAATATTGCCTCGACATCCAGGTCAGAGATAGCTTTGACCGCATCAACCACAGGTTCTCCAGAGCGCAGTAATGGTTCCTTGGTGACCTCTGCATCCTCTAAAGTGAATGAGATCCAAACTGGTTTTTTCTCATCATCTAACCTGTCGATGAGTAATCTTACGCTGATCGCCTCGGCCAGCAAGCTTTGCGTTTCACAGAGCCACAAATCGACATATGGACCAAGCCCCTCAATCAAAGGTGATGCAATTTCGACGACTCTTTTAGGCTGATACAGGTCGGCACGGTAAGAACCGAACAGAGGAGGGATGGAGCCAGCGATACGCGTGTTTGATTGTGTTTCCTCGACCGCTTCACGTGCTGTCTGGCCAGCAGAAGCCGCCAGTGCTCGGCCTCGATTTTGGAAGAGGTCTTCACCGATATGAAAGGGAACCAAGGCATAACTGTTTGTTGAAATCACACCAGCCCCACTTCTGATGAAATCCTTATGTACCTCTTTAACAATCTCAGGAGTTTCCATCATGGCCAAGGCAGACCACTCCGGTTGCTTGAAAGGCGCTCCACGACGCTCAAGTTCTCGCCCCATCCCACCATCCAAGATGGTAACCCTACGGTTCGACATAATGGCCCCTATTCAATTATGATTTATCGAAAGACTGAATTTGCCTGTATTACGAGAAAAACCCACTTGAAGACCCAGGCGGGGTTTTCATGTCTTTGATGTCGTGATTTCAAAGATGAATAATTGTTATCAAATTGATGCGACGGGACGCCGGGGATTTTAATCGATCAAAACCCTCTGGGTATTCATCAAATTATTCCTTGCTGCTTGCTCTCCAAAGCCCACTTTGCATGTCTTCTGTTTTTTTGAGGGGCCATGAATGCGCAATTCAGCAACAGGAGGGGGTGGTTTCCGACCAGGTCCGGCACCAGGCTTTTTTCAGCAGGGCGAAGTCCCTTTCGGGTGCAAGCCGGCGGGGCGGGGAAATACGGTCCGCTTGGGAGCAAGGTGTCCGACGACAAAAGAGAAGACATAGCTTGGCTCAGGCCCATACGCAAATCGGTCATAATCACCTCATCCCCATTCTGCCAGACTTTGTAAAAACCCTTGGTAAACCAGCGCCATCGAACCACCTGTCCGTGCTCATTGAGACCGTCCAATAGCTCCGGAGCACTCTCATGGTTCGTTAAGGTTACCTTCTCGGAGCCGTCGAGCAACAAATAGGATTCCTCATGTTCGATTCAGTGGCAATGATACGCCAGAGCATGGCGTTAAGTGGGCCTGCGCTGACCAGCAGGTTTTCGTAGGCAATCATTTGCACGGCTAAGGCTTAGGACTTTATATAATTCTTTTAGGCTAGGCATCTTTCACTACATAATTGACACAATTTTTAAAATGACAAAAAAGGCTTGGCACGAAATGAGCTGTGTATTATAAAACGTCTCGCACTAACTTTTGCTGTTCAGATTGGCAAAAATGCGAAGTTATTACGAACTCTCTGCAATCTAAGAATCCTGTCCCACTTTTAATCCGTCCTGTCAGCCGTAAATTACAACTAAGTTAACAGTTCATAAACTTGAATAAATTATACGATTTTGTTTATCAAAATGACGTCTCTCGCATCCATCATAGTCATCCATTCGATGAATAATTGAGCGGATCGGATGAGTACCGACAACAGCCCACCCTGAAGTACGTCTGAATCGCTTTGCGAGGTTGTGTTCTAGAAGTCTCTCCAAGCCTTCTGGTGAAACTATGGACATGTCACCATCGTAGAGTTCTACCTCAATGAACATGGTCAGCCTCCTCACTCTGAAGCTTTCACCTTTTAAAAAGAATAAAGCTCCTAAAAATGTGCGATCTTGCCGTTCATTCAGAGGGTTCAAGTTTCACGTTACTAGGCAGGAAATTATCTGCCTTTACTTATTGCCTTTTGACGCTTACCTTTTGACGCCTCACATAGAAAAATGGCCAAGCAAGCGTAGGTTGTTACCTTCGGCAGATCGGCCATCTTTTTGCTGCTTGGAGAGTAATAATCCGCCGCCTTCTGCGCTTCTCTCTCGAGAAGGTTGCTTTTATCGGGGGAATTGCACCTGTATTTGAAACTTAGCGTTGAAAAAAGGACTGTCAACTGATTCTAATTATCTACTACAATCTGGTAATTATTACATTTACGAAAAAAGATGGTTTAAAGAACTCTTTATCTTATTAATCGTCCGTCTAACATTGTTTTGAATGCTTGCAGTTGGCTTGCAACACATAACTCTTGCTAACCCTGACAAGTGAGAAATGGTCATCCGGCGATCCAGGTCGCCATGCATTTTAGCCCCGCTCTCTATAACGACAGACTGCTGGGCGAGTTTTCAGTCGATAGTTCTTTCACCGATATTGTCCTTCTCTGTTAAGGTTCAAACACTTAGTTACTTGTCTCGACGAAAAGAAAGGGGCCCATTATGCACAAACTATTATGGATTGGCCTGCTGGCTGGAGCATCGTTGTCACTGCCGTCGATGTCTCCAGCCGCCGAAATGATAAAACCCGGACTCTGGGAAATCACGACCACCATGGAGATGACCGGGATTCCATTTCAATCGCTACCACAGACGGTGCGCCATTGCCTCACTCCGCAGGAAGCTAAAGAGCCCGAAAAATCTCTGCCGATCGACAAAGACTGTAAGATCATCGATCTCAGGTCATCTGTGAACAAAATCAACTGGAAAGTGGAGTGCACCGGACAGATGGCAGGTATGGGCGAGGGGGAAATCACATACAAGGGTGATGCATCCTACGAAGGGAAAACCAAGATTCAGACCCAAGGGATGACCTTTAACATGAATCACAAAGGGAAGCGGGTCGGGGAATGCCCCTAGTGGGCTGAAAGAATATTTCTAGCCGTAATTTGGGTAAAGAACGGCCATCTCTGTCTTAGAAGTCGTATCACACACCATCGCATCAGATCTTCAGTACGACCATGACGGGCGATTAAATCTCAGACGAGACAAGAATGGCCCACCCCTTTGAGGTAGGCCTTTTATTGTCTGATATGTTAGATCTCAGCGCGTTGTTTACACATTTTGGCCATAGAAATACTCCAACAGTTTTTCGTATGGCGTCATATTGTCAATGCCCTTGTGAGGCTTGACCTTGTTGTAAAAGTTGATGAAGCGCATCAGGCTGATCTGGCGACTCTTTCGATCCCGAAACATCTCCTGCTGGTGCCACATCTCCATAAGTGTGCGGATCACGCGTTCGACCTTACCATTGGTCTGAGGCCGGTTGATCCGAGTAAACTTTTGACCGATACCGATTTCAGTACAAGCCTTTACGAAGGCATGGTCATTGACTCCTTTGAACTCTTTGCCGTTATCTGAGGAGGTATATTCGATGGTGTAAGGGCATTCATCGGTAACCTGGCACCGAAAAGACCGGCCCGAGTTGCAAGTCGCCAAGGACTGAAAAGGCCACCCAGCGAGATGCCAGGTGGCCATGAATTTGAGGAGTGTTGGCCGTCCTAAGTATGTCTATTAAACGTCTCTACCGGCTCGTGGCCGAAGAACCGCACTTTGACCGCAGACTGAATAAGGTCAAGATAGTAGTAGATGACCGGGGTAATATACAGGGTCATCAGCTGCGAGACCAGGAGGCCGCCGACCACGGCAAGGCCCAGGGAACGCCGGGATTCGGCTCCGGCTCCGATACCGATGGCAATCGGTAATGTGCCCATCAACGCAGCCATGGTCGTCATCATGATCGGTCGGAAACGCACGATGCATCCCTGGAAGATCGCATCCAGCGGGGCCTTGCCTTCAGTCCGCTGCGCTTCCAGAGCAAAGTCGATCATCATGATCGCGTTCTTCTTGACGATCCCGACCAGCATAATGACTCCGACAAAAGCGTAGAGGTTGAGATCCTTGTCGAATACCATCAAGGTGATCAGGGCCCCGAAACCGGCGGAGGGAAGGCCGGACAGAATGGTCAGCGGGTGAATGTAGCTTTCATAGAGGATCCCCAGCACGATATAGATGACCAGGATCGACATGATCAGCAGCAGGACCAGACCCTTGGTCGAAGCCTGGTAAACCTGGGCGGCACCCTGGAACCCGGTGGTAATCGTCGCCGGCAGCTCGCGCGCCTGCTGCTCGATGGCGGCGACCGCATTGCCGAGCGGCACCTCCGGCCGCAGGTTGAAGGAGATGGTCACCGCGGTAATCTGGCCGAGGTGGTTCACCGACAGCGGGCCGAGGCCGCGGCTCATGGTGACCAGGGATTTGAGCGGCACCAGTTCGCCGCCAGACGCACGCACGTAGAGCAGTTCGAGTGCCGCCGGTTCGCTCTGGTAGCGCGGCTCCAGCTCCATGATCACCTGATACTGGTTGGTCGGCGTGAAAATGGTCGAGACCTGACGTGCGCCATAGGCCGAGTAGAGGGAGCTTTCGATCTGTTCGGCAGTGACACCGAGCGCGGCGGCCCGGTCGCGGTCGATGGTCAGGTTGAGCTGGGGATTCTTGATCTCCAGGTCGGAGGTGACATCCTGCAGTTGTGGCAGATTGCGCAGCTTCTCCTCGAAGTCCTCGGCATTGGCATAGAGCTCGGCGCTGTCGGGGCCCTGCAGGACAAACTGGTACTGGGCCTTGGAGCTGATCGTTTCCAGACGGATCGGGGGCGGGTTCTGTAAAAAGATCCTGATGCCGGGAACGCCGTTGAGCTTGGGGCGCAGGCGCTGGATAACCTGGTCGGCGTCGGCCTGGCGTTCGCTGCGCGGCTTGAGCTTGATGAACAGGAAGCCGCTGTTGGACCCGACCCGTGAACCAGCGGCGCCTACCGATGACATGAAGGCTTCGACATCCGGGTCCTGGATGATAATCTCGGCCAGCTGTGCCTGATTGCGCTTCATCTCCTCGAACGAAACACCCTGCACCCCCTCGGTAACTCCACGCAGTGCTCCAATATCGTCCGGAGGGAAAAGGCCGGTCGGCATCCGGGTGAAGAGCCACAGGGTCGCCAGGGTCAGAGCCACGGTCAACGCCAGGGTCGTCCGCCGGTAACGCAGCACCCGGGTGAGTGACTTCTTATAGAGCTCCAGCCAGCCGGCGAAGAAGCGTTCCATGATGTTATAGAGCAGGCCATGCTGCTTGCCGGCGGGCGGACGCAGGAAGCGGCTGCCGAGCATCGGGGTCAGGGTCAGAGAAACAAATCCGGAAATCAGGATCGCCACGGCGATGGTCACGGCAAATTCGTGCAGCACGCGACCAAGCATGCCGCCCATGAACAGCACCGGGATAAACACTGCGACCAGGGAAATGGTCATCGAGACAATCGTAAAACCGATCTCCTTCGAGCCCCTGAAGGCAGCTTCGCGTGCACTCTCGCCATGTTCCATGTGGCGGACGATGTTTTCGAGCATGACAATGGCGTCATCGACCACGAAGCCGACTGAGAGGGTCAGGGCCATCAGGGTGATGTTGTTGACCGAGAAACCGAGCAGGTACATGGCGGCAAAGGTGCCGACGATCGACAGCGGCAGGGCCAGGCTGGGGATGACCGTCGCCGAGAGGTTGCGCAGGAACAGGAAGATCACCAGGATCACCAGCCCGATGGTCAAAACCAGGGTGAACTTGACTTCAGCGACCGATTCGCGGATCGAGTTGGAGCGGTCGTACATGACTTCAAGTTCGACCGAACCGGGGAGCTGCTGCCGGAAGCTGGGCAGCTGCCGGGTGATGTTATTGACGACTTCAATGGTGTTGGTCCCGGGCTGGCGCTGGATGGCCAGGATGACCGCCCGGGTTGACTTCTGCTTGTTGCTGAACCAGGCGGCAACCTTGTCGTTCTCAACGCTGTCGCTGACGGTGGCAACATCGGACAGGCGCACAGGAGCGCCGCCGCGATAGGCAACGACCAGCTTGCGGAAAGCTTCAGCATTGTAAAGCTGGCCGCTGACCTGGATGGTATAGGACTGACTCTCCCCCTGCAGCCCACCGGTCGGCAGGTTGACGTTCCAAGCCCCGAGGGCCTGCTCGATCTCGTCGAGCCCGATTTTCAGGCTCGCCAGTTTTCGCGGGTCGAGACCAACCCGCACTGCATATTTCTGCGACCCATAAACGTTCACCTGGGCCACCCCGCTGACCATGGAAATCCGCGGGGCTATGACCGTGTCGGCAAATTCATTGACATCGGACAGCGGCAGGGTGCTGGAGGTCATCGCCAGGTAGAAGATCGATGAATCGGCAGGGTTGACCTTGCGGATCGAGGGAGGGCTCGGCATCTCGCGCGGCAGGCGGCGTGCCGCCTGGGAGATGGCGGTCTGCACGTCCTGAGCCGCGGCATCAATGTCCCGGTCGAGCGCGAACTGGATGGTGATGATGGTCGAGCCTTCACCGTTGGTGGAGCTGAGCGAGTCAATGCCGGCGATGGTCGAGAGCTGGCGCTCAAGCGGCGTCGCCACGGCGCTGGCCATGGTTTCTGGGCTGGCGCCGGGGAGGCTGGCCCGCACCTGGATGGTCGGAAAATCGATGGTCGGCAGGTCGTTGACCGCCAGCAACTGGTAGGCGAAGGCGCCGAAGATCATGATCGCCAGCATGACCAGGCTGGTCATGACCGGCCGACGGATAAACAGGGCCGACATGTTCATTGCGCGGCCCCGGGTGCAGCTTGAGCTTGCGGCTCGACAACCGGCTTGACCGCGGCACCGGCCCGCAGACGCAGCTGCCCATCGGTCACCACCGTCTCGCCGACCTCCAGGCCCGAAGCGATCACAGCCTCGGCGTCATCGCTGAAGGCCACAGCGACCGGACGCTGTGCAACAGTCTGGTTGCTGTTGACCACGTAGACGAAATCACCATCCTGGCTGGCTTGAATTGACCGGGTCGGGACCACCGTTGCATCTTTGCGGGTGGTCAGGCGCAGTCGGACATTGACAAACTGGCCGGGCCACAGCTGCCGGGACGGGTTGGCGAAGGTCGCCTTGAGCCGAATGGTGCCGGTGTTTTGTTCCACCTGGTTGTCGAGAAAGTCAAGTTTGCCCGTCAGCGTCGTCTCTGCGGCGTTGACGATCACTTCCATGCCACCATCGGCAAGATGCCTTTTCAGCTCGGGCAGAGCCTGTTCCGGCAGGGTGAAACTCACCTTGATCGGTGCGGTCTGGTTGATGATGACCAGGGGCTGGTCGGCTTCGGCCTTGACCAGGTTGCCGAGGTCCTCGAACAGCTCACCGGTATAGCCGGAGAGGGGGGCGCGGATCGTGCAGTTGTTCAGGTCGATGCGAGCACTTGCCACTGCGGCCTGATCGGCCTGGACCTGCGCTTCAAGAATGGCCACGTTGGTCTGGGCCTGGTCGGACTGCTCCACCGATACATAGCCCTTTTCGGCCGCGGGGAGGTAACGCAGCGCCTGTTTACGGGAATTTTCGAGAGCGGCCTGGTCCTTGGCCAGGGTTGCACGGGCCTGTTCGAGCCGGCTGAGATAAGGTCGTGAATCAATGCGGAACAGCAGATCTCCAGCCTCGACCCTTTCTCCTTCCTTGAAACCAACCTCTTCCAGGACCCCGCTGATCTGCGACTTGATCGCCACCGTGGCAGAGGCTTCAGCAAGGCCGACGGCGCGCAGTTCGACGGGGACATCCTTGCGCACGACAGTTGCAACCTTGACGGGTAAGGGAGCGGTCCCGCTCTTGGCTTTGGCGGCCGGCGGCCCCGATTGGTTCTCGGAACAGCCGGAAATCATCAACCACAGGCAGAGGATGCCGAGCGAACAGCGAGCAGCCCGCGGCAGAAACGCAAATGAGCTCTGGATGACTCCGGTCATCCCGAATAATCGATTCATGGCTAGCTGTCTCCTGCCCTGTTTGTTTGAACCAGCGAGGTGGGTTTTACCGGGTCAGCTGCTGCGGCATCCGATCCGCCCTCGGTTATATTCCAGCCCCCGCCAAGCGCCTTGAACAGGGCAACCAGTTTGATGTTCAGCCGTTGGGAGCTCAAGATCAGCTGATCCTGCGCTTGATAGAAGGCCCGTTCGCTCAACAGCAGGTCGAGCATGCCGCTCAGGCCGGCGCGGTAGCGTCCGGACGCCAGAGTCAGCGCCTGCTGTGAAGCGGCGGCTGCCGCCGCCAGGGAACGGTTGACCTCGGCTTCGCGGTTCAGGGCAAGCAGGGAGCTTTCGACCTCGGAGAGGGCGCCGAGGACGGTCTTCTCATAATTGAGCCGGGCTTCTTCTCGACGGGCCTGGTTCAGGTCGATGCCGGCCCGGACGCGGCCACCATCGAACAGCGCCCAGTTGATGGAGGGCCCGACGGTCCAGTATCGACTGGTGCTGCTGAGCAGATCGCCAAAGCTGCCGCTCTGCAGGCCGACCATCCCGGTCAGGGAAAATTGCGGGAAGAGCCTGGCGACAGCGACACCGACATCAGCCGTTGCCGCTGCGAGTTGCCGTTCGGCGCGGCGGATATCGGGTCGGCGCCGCAGCAGTTCCGAAGGCAGGATGCCCGGCAACCGTGCTGGAGGGTCAGGCAATGCCCCGCGGCCGGCGAGCTCATCGGCCAGCGCCCCCGGGGGCAGCCCGAGCAGCAGGGCGAGCCGGTAAGCCGCCTGGCCGACACTGTCCTCAAGAGCCGGCAGCAGGGCCCGGTTAAACGCCAGCAGGGTTTCAGCCTGGGCGACATCCAGCCCGGCGCCTAAACCGCTTGCCTGGCGATCACGGGCCAGCTCAAAGGATCTCTGCTGTGCAGCAACATTTTTTTCCGCGGTGGTCAAGCGCTGCTGGCTGCCGCGAAGTTCCAGATAATTGCGGGTCACTTCAGCCTGCAGGGAAATCAGCACGTCATGCCGATTCTCGCTCGCAGCCGAAAAACTGGCCTGTGCGGATTCAACCGCGCGGCGGGCACCACCGAAGATATCGAGTTCCCAGCCGGCGTCGAATCCGACCTGGTAAAGGTTCTGGGGGGCACTTCCGCCACGCCCGAACCTTGAGTATTCGCCGGAGATATCGGCTGTCGGGAGGGTTGTGCCTCTGACCATAACGTACTGGGCTCGCGCCTGGGCGATACGCGTGGCGGCCACCTGGAGGTCGATATTCGCCAGCGTTGCGCGCCTGATCAGCGAGTCAAGCAGCGGGTCGTTGAAGAGCGTCCACCAATGCTCGAGCTCCTCATTCCCGATGGCCCCACTCTCTTTCAGGCCGGCTTCGCGCCAGCCGGAGGGCAGGTCCTGGCGAGGGGGCTGGTAGTCTGGGCCGACCGGCGCACAGGCGGCCAGAACAGTTGCCAGCACGCCACCCAGGAGGAGGTGAGTCCAAGCAAAACTGCGCCGCAAAAAGATGCAGCAACAAAGCTGGCAAATTCTACGAGACAACATTATGACACCGTTTTAAAATGGGCGATTGTTGGAGATTAAGGGAAGGCTTTGTTTTTGACAACACAATTTTCAGCCAGGGAAAGAAATGCAAAATCAGCTGATTAGCACGGGCCGGTGTCGGGCTCCTCGCCTGCAGGGCTCCAGGCCCGGGGCGAGCAACGGCTCCCGCGACCGAAGATGGCAGAGCGCGAAGATTCCTGTAAATTTCCGGGGGGACAATCCCGGCCAATATCGATACTTGCCGGTCCCGTCCTGAAAAAAAGAGCCCCACAGCCAGGAGGGTCGCTGTGGGGTAATGGTTGCTATCTTTAGGAGGTTTGAAGAAGGTTATCTCGGCCCCGCCTGCCACAGCAGGTCTTCGATGGTTCAGAGGATAGCGGACCGTTCGTTGGAAATATACGTGGAAACTCGTAAAATCTGAGTCGATACCTCACGATTTCAAACTGTGCAAAACCACATCCTTTCAGACGGACCGAGACCGGCCATATCTACAAAAGGCAGGGCTCAGGTGCAATCGTCGCAGCCGGACTGAAGCAACCGGCGAGTCATTCCCCCCCTTTACGCGTCCGCTCGATTGCGTTAGATTGACGGTTGACACGCATGTCGTTCACCGGAACAACCAAGGCAACATGCTCAACCGCCTGGAGGTAGGCATGAAATCTCTTTATCTGCTGATCGTCTTACTGTTCTGCACAACGCCCCTGTATGCCGAGAAGGTCTCCATCCTGACGGAGCTCGAAATGCTGCAGGAGAAACTCTGGTATCTGCAGAGGGATATAGGAACGAACAAGGCCGCCCTTGAAGAGCAGCAGAAACAGCTCAAAGGGTTGGCTGCCGAGATCAGCAAGGAGCGGCAGCAGTTGAGCAAACGTCTTGCCGCCCTGACTCAGGCAACCGCCAGCCAGCAGGAGTTGAGTGAGCGCCTCACCGCCCTGAGCCAGGCCGCCGCGGGACAAAAGGAGTTGAACGAACAGCTCACTTCCTTGCACCAGGCAACCGCCGGTCAGCAGGAGAGGACAGCCCAGGTGGAAAACGGCCTTGTCAAGCTCGGCGAGTCGCTAAGCAGCCTGACGGCCGAGGTCAGACAGCAGAACATGGTCTTTGCCGAGCAGGCCGGCAAGCTCAGCGCCGTCGAGGAATCGACAGCCGCCCTGCGAACCGAGCTTGCCACCCGGCAGACGGGAGCCGGCCAGGAGCTTGTCGATCTACGCGAGCAACTTGACGAGGCCCGGGCACAATTGGTCGAGACCCGTTCCCGGCTCGACGCGCTGGGGCAGGATGTCAGCGCTCAGCTCAAGCAGTACGGCTACTGGGGGGCCGGCGCAGCGTTGGTTCTTTGTATCGCGCTGACTTTCACCGTCGCTTTGCGCAAGGAACGGGGAAGGCGCTACTAGACAGGGCCCTGCGAGCGGCCATGCGCTCTTCGTTCCCTCTCGCCGGGCACCCGAACGGCAAGACTCAAGTTGAAAAGCGCCCTGTGCCGCCGGGGCGACCCCCTCGGCAGAATTCCCGGCCATGTTTTTACTGCAGGAAGATGGGCTGACAGCGTTCGGTGAGATTGGAGAGGTTGCACTCGGAAGTCGTAACCGGAAAGGGCGCAGACAGGAACAGCGATCAGCGCTGCCTGGCACTGCTTGCCAACAGGCCTCTTTGAAGTGCCGATCACGGCAGCGGGTCAAAATTTGCGCGTCTTTCCGGGCCGTAGTAGAGGAGGCAAAGATCGCTCCTGCGCTTGGCCCGAA
>JAHEEU010000268.1:0-2370 GCA_024640545.1 Geobacteraceae bacterium | reverse complement strand
CAACGCCCTGAGCAGTGGCGGGACAACGGCCTTCCTCCAGGATGGCGATTCCCTCTCCATGAAGCCCGACGCCGTCCGCCGCATCCTCGGGCACTTG
Organism: Geobacteraceae bacterium; assembly: GCA_024640545.1. Classification (GTDB taxonomy): domain Bacteria; phylum Desulfobacterota; class Desulfuromonadia; order Desulfuromonadales; family BM103; genus JAHEDT01. The sequence goes on along the minus strand of JAHEEU010000268.1, from coordinate 2,273 downwards.
CAGAAACGCTTCCCCGAGATTGTCAGGATTACCAGCTATGCCCGCTCCAGAACCATGGCGAGCCGCGCCGTCGCCGACCTTGTCTCCTACCGGGAGCTCGGCCTGACCCGCATTCACATTGGCATGGAGAGCGGGCATGACCCGCTCCTCGAGACCGTCAGCAAGGGGGCCACTGCCGAGCTCCATATCCGCGCCGGCAGGCGGGTTGTCGAGGCGGGCATAGAGCTGAGTGAATACGTCATGCCGGGACTTGGCGGCCGCGAATACAGCACGGGACACGCCCTTGATTCGGCGCGCGTCCTGAATGCGATTGGCCCCGACTTCATCAGGCTCCGTACCGTGTGCCTCGGCCCAAGGCTGCCCCTCTGGGAGGAGTTTTCCTCAGGGAGGCTGACGCGCCTCAGCGACCAGGAAATCATCATGGAGATTCGCGCCTTCATCGAGGCGCTCGACACCCAGGGCGCGCAGCTTGCCAGTGACCACATCCTCAACCTGCTCGGCGAACTGCAGGGGAAGCTCCCGGTGGACAAGGAACGGCTGCTGGGGATCATCGACCGGTTCCTCGACCTGCCACGGGAGACCCGCGAGCTCTTCCAGGTCGCCCGCCGCGCCGCACTGGTCGAAAAGCTCACCGACCTCGATCATCCGGGGATAAAGGCCAAAGCCTGCCAGCTGCTGGAAGAGGTCTATCGTCACTACGGCAGGGATGGGGTCGAGGAAGCGATGCAGGAGTTGATGGAACGCTATATCTGATCGGTGACCAAGGGCTGCGGTGTTCTAACCCGCCCCCCCGTCCCCGTCTCTGCGCATACTCTCGAGCAGGGCACGCTCCTTGCGGACTGCCGCGCTGCTATGCGACCAGAGGTAGTAGTTCTCCAACCCCATGACGCTGATCCCGGCAAAGAAGACCGCCCAGAAGTTGTCATGGAGCATTCCGGACAGATGGTAGAAGGCATAGAACGCGGTAAAGAAAGCGGCGTGCATCAGGCCCATGTAGGGCTTGATATTGCGGCTCATGCGGGCAAGGGTGCGCACAATGCTCGAGAAGGCATAGACGACCAGCGCCAGGCTGATCATTTCCCCCGGCGGTGGGTCCCCGAGGAATTTGCGTGCCTCTTCACTCAGTTCGGGAAAGATTGAGAAACCGTCAAAAGCAGCCAGGCTGACCAGCAGGAAAAGGACCATCGACCAGAGCCCGTAGCCGGAGACTCTTTCCATGCGCCGGATGCGGGCCTCGATCCGCTGGCGCAAATCTTCACGCCCCGGAACCTGCCGCACTTCGGGATGTGGCCCCGCCTGGCTCATTAGTCATCTCCTCCCGCCCGACCAGTGCGCGAGACAAACGCGTCAGCCACAAGAGATCCTGCTGGCTCAGAGCGGCGACTCCTGCGAAGAGCGATCGCTTCCCTCGGCTGGCTGCCGACGCTCCAGGGCCCGCACGCGGCAGGCCATTTTCTGAAAAGCATCTGCCAAGCGGGCCATTTCGCCGCTCACCTCTGGAAAATCGTCATCAAGGATATCACCCTGCAAGGCTTGGGTAAAGTCGACAAGCTTCTTGATCGGCAGGAACACCTGGCTGTAAAGCAGGGCACAGACAGCACCGACCGTGAGCACCAGGACCATGCCGGTGAACATGATCATGCGGTTCTGAAGATTGCCCAAGGTCTTCTTGAGAGGGGTCTGGGACACACCGATGTCGAGGGTTCCCAGCAGACTTTGCCCGGCATCATGGAAATGGCAGACGGCATTGGAGCACTCCGGCTCGTTGTAGATCGGCGCCGTAATCGCCAGAACGTCACGGCCCTCGGCATTGGTGAACTGTCGGGCCTTGTCCATGGTCCCGAGGCTGCTTTTAGGCACCGGCCCGGCGTGACACTCAGTGCACCCAGCGGCGGACTTGTCAATGAACCGGTCGACTTCCTGAGGGTCGCGGGACAGCATGATCAGTCCCTTCTTGTTGAATATCCTTACGTGTTCCACCTGATGTTGTTCGCCGATGCTGCTGATGATATTGGCTAAAGTGTCCCGGTCGTCCTTGAGCATCGCGTAGCGAGTCGACTTGATCACGGTATCGGCCAAATCGGCGGCATGCTGGATTTCGCCCTGCACGAGGTCCTCTTTGACAAATGTATACAGAAGCACACAACAGGCGATGACAAAACCGGTTACGGCACAGGCAACCGGGACGATAGCGCGACTGTTAATGCTGCTGAACATGACGAATCTCCTTGGCAGGATCATGGCCGCGGAGCCGGCGAGCGGCTCCGCGGCCA
>JAHEEU010000019.1 GCA_024640545.1 Geobacteraceae bacterium | reverse complement strand
TCCGGTTCGCCTCGGTCGGCGACTTGCGGAACACCGCGATCAGCGCCTCGACGACAAACTCCATGGTGGTGTAATCGTCGTTGTGCATCAGGACCGTATACATTGGCGGGCGCATCGTGCTGGTGCGCCTCTGCACATCGGTACGGGCTTGATTGTCGGCGGTCGGCTTTGCCATTTCTCAACCTGGTGATCAGCAAACAAGTCAACTGTTACAGCTGCTCATACTAGCACAAAATGCCTTGCAGTGTCATCGCTGCAGGTTGCGCGGTTTGACAGAGCACGCGGATCCCATAGAATGTAAAGTAACAACTGACCACCCGGGCCTCAGGCACCCCTATCGACCAGACCCTCCATGCTTGCAGGCTGCAGGATATGAAGCGGTAGCCATTCTATGCCCAGGTATTTTGTTAAAAAACCGTCGTTGCTGCTGTTCTGCTGGTTCCTGGGCGGGGCTTTGCTCGCCGCGGCGGCAACCTTCCTGGGACGTGCCATTCACGACCTGCCCATGATCCTCAAGCAACTCTGGCTGCCGGTCGTTTTCGGCGGACTGGCAGGCCTGCTGTTCGGCCGGGCCGACCTCCGCACGCGCGAACTGAACCGGCGCCTGAAAATCAGCGACAAGCGCTTTCACAAGTTCTATCAGAAGACCCCCGCCATGCTGCATGCAATGGATAGCGAGGGGCGTCTTCTGTTCGTCAGTCAATCCTGGCTGGCAACCCTCGGCTATGAACCCGAAGAAGTCATCGGCTCGGATTTCTTCGACTTTGTGATCGACGATGACATCCCGGCAATCAGGACAACACACTTCAGGAAACTTGCCGAGCTTGATGAAATCAGCGACACCTGCTACCAGTTGCGCCATGCCAGCGGCAAGGCCATCGAGGTGTCGATATCAGAAGTCGCCCTGCGTGATCAAGACGGGCGGTTGTCAGAGAGCCTGGCGGTTCTCAATGACCTCACCAGTCATCGCGCGGCTGATGAGCGCATTGAGCGCCTGGCCTACTTCGACACGCTGACCGGCCTGCCCAACCGGACCCTTTTGCATGACCGCATCCTCCAGGCAATGGCCATGGCCCGCCGCGACAACAGCCAGGTGGGAGTTTTCTTCTTCGATCTCGACCGCTTCAAAGTGATCAACGACACCCAGGGGCACGCGGTCGGCGACCTGGTGCTGCGATCCGTCGCCCAGCGCCTGAAAAAACTCATTCGCGAAGGAGACACCTTTGCCCGCCTGGGCGGCGACGAATTCGTGATTGTCCAGGCAGATCCGAACCATGACCCCAACTTCACCACCCTGGGGCGCCGCATCCTCGAGACCCTCGGGCAACCGTTCCAGATCGGCAGCCGGGAGTTTTTTACCACAGCCAGCATCGGGGTATCGGTCTACCCGGTTGACGGTGAGGATCCACAAACCCTCCTGAAAAGCGCCGATACGGCCATGTACGTGGCGAAGAGCCGGGGGCGTAACAACATCCAGTTCTTTTCCAATGACATGAATGCCGCGGCCCTCGCCAAAATCGAACTCGAAAGCCGCCTGCGTAAAGCACTCAGCAGTGGGGAACTGCAGCTGCATTATCAACCGCAGATCAGCCTGGTAACGGGCCAGGTTAACGGGGTAGAGGCATTGTTACGCTGGCATGACAGCGAAGGCAACCTGATCCCGCCGGGTCAGGTCATCAGCGTCGCTGAAGAGAGCGGCCTGGTATTTCCCTTGGGCGAGTGGGTCATGAAGACGGCCTGTCTTCAAGCCAGGGCCTGGCAGAATGCCGGCCTGTCACAGATTCGCATGGCCGTGAACCTCTCGGGGCATCATATCCGCCAGGCCAACTTTATAGACCGGCTCGAATCGATTTTGAACGAAACCGGCATGGCGCCTGGCGCCCTGGAGATTGAACTCGCCGAAAATTCCATCATGGGCCATGTCGAAGACAGCATCATCGCGTTGACCGACCTCAAGGTTCGCGGCATAGGTCTCGCCATCGACGATTTCGGCACCGGTTACTCATCGTTGCGCTACCTCAAGCACTTCCCGATACACCGCATCAAGATCGCCAGGGAATTCATTCGCGACATCATTCACAATCGCGACTATGCAGCCATAACCGAGGCTATTCTGAGCATGGCCGGAAGCCTGAATATCCAGGTAACGGCCGTCGGTGTCGAGGATACGATGCAACTGGAGTTCCTGGGCAAGCGCGGTTGTCTGGAAGTGCAGGGACAACTGTTTGGATCAGCAATGAACGCCGAGGAGATGACACAATTTCTGAAGACCAGCGAAGCCGCCATCCGTGTGGTCAAGGCTCCGGGCAGGCAGCAGGCATTCAGTTTCGATGGATCCAGGAAAATTCACTAGTTCGCGGCAGGCCAGAGTCGCCTAGTGGATCGGAACTTTTTCTCCGGAAACGAACCGGCTGACGATGTCCGGATCGTCAAGCAGCGCCAGAACGGCAGTTGCCAGCCTCATGGGCCGATGGTCGAACCCCAAGAATTCCAGTGTCCAGCCAAACTCGCAATACACCGTATCGATCAACTGCTTGTGAAACAGGTCCATTTCCACGCTCGGCGCCCCATGCAGAGCGACCATGGCAATAGCATCCTGGCAGACCTGCGCGTCGGTCGAGGTGACGGCACGGCACAAGAGCGGCCGAACAGCGTGAATCATGCAACTGCCCTGCCGGTCCAGAAAGGCACAGGGCTCACGCAGGAACAGGCGCTCTTCATCGTCAAGCCAGCGGGTTCTGACAAGCAGCTCCTGCATCCTGGCGCGAAGCCCATCGATTTCACCTGCGGAAAAACGCCTTCGAATAAACCGGCTGATCGCCACCGCCTCGGGAAAGAGGACTGCGACATTCAGAACGCAGCAAGCACCGCAGCCTGGGCCACAGACAATGCGCGAACTGTCTTGAGAACCGCTGAAACGGACGAGGTCCCGTTCCGCGGCCACTGTCAGCAGGTGCACGAGACCGGAGATCTCGGCTCCGCTGCCGACCGAACTCATCAACGCCCTGGAAAACCTGCGCACACCTCGGGCATAGGCTGAGAAATCGAAAGATTCCTGCATGGGCGTCTCCCTTGGCTTGAAGAGCACGGACCTGCAAAGAACAGATGACAATATACCTTAAAAAGGGCTCGCTGTCACATGACCGCCGTTGATGACAGCGGGGCCAAAATGTATTAGAGTGAAGTTTCGCACTGTTTTCCGGATCTGCACTGCCGATCAACCTGACCCCTGACCTCTACCGGGAGAGCATCATGCGGCGCCTTGTTGTTCTGATCATCGTGGCACTGGCCTTGAGCGTACCGGCCCTGGGCAAACCCAAGCATTTGCAAAGCACCGATTCAGCACCGCAGAGATCGAAAGAACAGGCCTCTATGGAGGGGCGTCATACATTCAGCCCGGCCGAACGCAACCTGATAAGGGCACAACTGCTCGGCAAAGATTCCGCGAGCTCACAACATGCGGACAGGGGCCTTCCTCCCGGTCTGCAGAAGAAAGTCGCCCGCGGCAGGGCGCTGCCGCCCGGATGGCAAAAGAAGGTGACCCCGGGCCGGAGCCTCGACTACCATGTCTATCGTCAGGGCGAGAGCCTTCCTGAGGCCCTCTTGCGACGGCTGCCGCCGCCCCCTGCCGGCGCGGAGATCCTGCAGATCGAAGACAAGATCGTCCTTTTGAATACTGCAACCCGCAACATCCTCGACGCCTTCGACCTGACGCCGTCCCGTTGATACGGAGGAAGTAAAGAGATGCAGCAGAATTCCCATACCCCCGTGATCGGCTACCTGCTCTGGCTGTTCGGTTTCACCGGGTCACATCGCTTCTACTACGGCAGACCTGTCTCCGGGACCATCTACTTCTTTACCCTCGGGCTGTTTTTCATCGGCTGGTTGATCGACCTGTTTCTGATACCGGGCATGGATCGTGCGGCCGACCTGCGTTTCAGCTCCGGCCCGATCGATTACAATGTCGCCTGGATTCTGCTGACCTTCCTCGGAGTGTTCGGCGTTCACCGCATGTATATGGGCAAGTGGCTGACCGGCATCCTCTACCTGTTGACCGGCGGCTTGTTCCTGATCGGCTACATTTACGACTACTGGACGCTCAACGATCAGCTGAGCGAAATCAATTCACGCGCCTGAACCCTGGAGAAGATTCATGCTAACTCATGTTGTTCTGTTCAAGTTCAAACCGGGGACCACAGCACAGGACATTCAGGACCTGGCCGAAGGGCTGGGCGGCCTGCCGCACTTGATCGAAGAGATCCGTGAGTTCCGCTTCGGTGCCGATGTGCTGCGCACCGAACGCTCTTATGACTTCGCCCTGATCTCCAGCTTCGATGATCTCGACGCCATGCAGCGCTACCAGGTCCACCCGGAACATCAGAAGGTCCTGGCACACGTCAGGGCCATCTCCTCGAACGTCGTCGCGGTAGACTACACTGATTGATGATGGCAACCCCGGGCGCAGCGGGCGTCATGCCGGGCAGCCACAGGCTGCGCCGATTAAAGCCCGGGCCGCCCGGCTAATGTCGTTTTCACTTGCAGTGGCCCTGCAACATCTGGCATGATTAACCTCCGCTAAGATTAAAACATGCCAAGAAGGGGCCCGTCATGACATTATTGATTCGCTTCGAGTGCCCGCAATGCCGCCAGGAGCTGCCTCTCGACCTCATGGAATTTGCCCCTGGCCACCGCCAGGTCTGCAAAACCTGCCAGGCGCCGGCGCGCATGACGAAAGCCGGCCTGGAGCGTTTTTCAAAAGACTTGCGGCAATATTTCCAGGGCTGATTCGCACGCCTTTGCAACCCTCCTGCTCGCCGGCGCCACCGTGACGTTGATTTTAACCTGCGCCCGCCCGCCGTGAACTAACCTGTCACACCCCTCTTGCAGGCTCTATCCGGGACTGCTATCTTTGCTTGTCACCTTTCACCCTGCTTCCGGAGTCTGCCATGCCTGTCTCTTCCGACCTGATCTGGCTTGCCGCCGCCCTGATCATCGGCTTTATCCTCGGGTTTCTCCCGGCCTTGCTGTTGGTGAAAAGCCGCATCGAGTCTGCCCGGCTGGCAGGCCGCCAGGAACTTGCCGCAGACATTTCCTCACTGCAGGAAAGACTGGCCGGCCGCGAAGAACAACTGCGCAGACAGCAGGATGAGCTGCAGGCGAACACCATGAAAATGGACGGTTTAATCCAGGACAAGATGGGGCTTGAGCGTGACAACGCGAAGCTGGCAACGGAGCTTAAAGAAGCGCTGCGGCGGTCCGAAGAGCACCTGCAGATGCTGAATGACACCAAGAGGGAGTTGCAGATCCAGTTCGAGAACCTTGCCAACCAGATCTTTGAGGAAAAAACCCGTTCCTTTGCCGACCAGAGCAAGGCGAACCTCGACACGATCCTGACACCATTCAAAGAGAAGATTGCCGAGTTCGAAAAAAAGGTCACCGAGGTTTACACCACCGAGGGCAAGGAGCGGCATTCGCTGATCAAGGAGGTGCAACGGCTTCAGGAACTGAACCTGAAGATCGGCGTGGATGCCGAGAACCTGACCAAGGCCCTCAAGGGCGACACCAAGACGCAGGGGACCTGGGGAGAAATCATCCTCGAGCGCATCCTCGAGGAGTCCGGTCTGCGCAAAGGGATCGAATATGATTCCCAGGGTGGCTTCAGGGACCCGGAAGGCAGGCTGCTCAAACCCGACGTCGTTGTGCACCTCCCCGAAGAGAAGGATATCGTGATCGACTCGAAAGTCTCCCTGGTCGCTTACGAGAAATATGTCCGCGCCGAAAACGACGAGCTGCGTGACCGGGCCGTCAAGGAGCACCTGGCCTCGATCAATGCCCACCTGAAAGGACTTGAATCGAAGCGCTACGACGAACTCCCCGGCGTGAAAAGCCTTGACTTCGTGCTGATGTTCGTCCCGATAGAGAGCGCCTTCATGCTGGCGATAGAAAAGGACGGCGAGATTTTCCGCAAAGCCTTCGACAAGAGCATCATGATCGTCAGCCCCTCGACCCTGCTGGTGACCTTGCGGACCATTCAGAATATCTGGCGCTACGAGCACCAGAACATGAATGCTCTGGAAATTGCCGAAAGGGCCGGGGCCCTGTATGACAAATTTGTCGGTTTCGTGGCCGACCTGGAAAAGATCGGCGACCAGATCGAGAACACCCGCAAGGCCTATGACGGCGCCCACAACAAGCTGGCCAGCGGCAAAGGCAACCTGGTTGCCAGAGCGCAGAGTCTGATTGCATTGGGCGTGAAAAGCCGCAAACAGCTGCCTGCCTCAGTCCGCCAGGCAGCCGACCTGGAAACGCCGCTGGTCAGCTACAACGACCTCGAAGACGAGGACTCCCCCGCTTGAAACAACCGGCTCAACCCCACCGTACAGGCTGAAAAAAGTCCTGGTTGCGGTGGACGGCCCTCGGGCTCGCCTGCAGCAGGCCGTAGAGCCGAGTCGCCCGCAAATCGCAGCCGAGCATCCGTTCCGCCAGCCGGCAGGATTCAGGCCGGTCATGGTAGAACCGGCGCAGAACAGCCCTTGCCCGGGAAGGATCACCGATCATCGGCAGGGTCTTCTTCTTGCGCGCCCCGGCCAACACCTCACGTCCTCTTGCCGTGGCACCGAGCAGGCGCAGATACAAGGGGCCATGCCGGAGGAAGTCACGCATCTCATCGCCGGCCGTCTGCAACAACACGTAGACCAGCAGTCTCTGGATGCGGGTTTGCGTCCATTGGCGGGACTTGATTAGGTTGACCAGGTCGGCGAAAGTTGCCGCGTTCAGCGCCTTTTCCGCAATTCGCCGCTCCAGGCCATGTTCGACCTGATAGATACCCCGCAGACTTTCCGCTCCCTGCAGCAGGAAGGCCTGCAGGGCTGTGAACAGGCGTTCCTGATCGAGGCATCTTCCGTCGCCGAGGGCACTTGTGAGGATTTGTCCACAGGCGGCCGGCAGGAGATGGGCAACGTCACGACCCGCATCGACCTGTTTGCGGATCCCGGTAGCGCTGGCGATCGGCCCTGCAGCATCGGTGCTGTGATAACCTGCACCAATCCGCGGAATCGTGCAGGGCTTCATGGCGCTGCCGTTGACTTGCAGGGCCCGCAGGTATTCGATGGCGAGGATGTTGTTGGGCGACGCGAGCAGCCCTGGCGGCAAGCCAGGGTCCAGCCCGGCGACGACCCCGGCACGGGCAGCAGGATAGCTGAGACCCTGCCTCAAGGCCATGGCAGTTCCCGCGGCGACCTCATCCTCCGCCTCAATCAGCAGGCACGCGGCCCGGTCAAGCGGGGGGATCGCACCGGCCTCGCTGCCGAAGCAGAGGCTATCGACGACACCGAGAGCATCGAGGGACTGTACCGCGCCCAGCGCGAAGTGTGGCGCGCTGTTGCAGGCGAATGGAAACGGCAGTTCCAGCACCAGGTCGACTCCGGCCGCCAGCGCCATTTCGGCCCTTGTCCACTTATCGACCAGGGCCGGTTCGCCACGCTGCAGGAAATGCCCGCTCATGATTGCGACGCTGGCCACTGCTCCGGTGATGCGCAGGCTTTCATGCAGGTGATGCAGGTGGCCGTTGTGGAAGGGGTTGTATTCGGTGATCAGGCCAACGGTATGCACAAGACGACTCGCTTCACTGTTTGGTTTTCATAGGCAAGGGGTGTTTGCTTAACGACAACTCTGCTGCAAACTGCGGGTGATTGGCCAGCGCTTCTCGTTGTGAAAGAAGGCGATCCGCCATTGATCCGCCGGCTCCGCCGGAATCAGGCACACGAAAGTCTCATCTCTCTTGACCAGGTGAAGCTCCCTCCCCTGGCGGCGACGGTAAAACCAGCAAAGGGCCGGGTCGGTTTCGATCCGCGCCCTGGCGGCTTCCAAATGGCTTTCCACGGCAAGGCTCCTATATCTTGAGGCAGTTACGCTTGCCATCCCAGTATGGGGAGAGCTTGCGCAGCCTGGCGACCACTGCCGGCAGCACTTCGATAATTCGCTCGATATCCGCTTCATCATTGTAGCGGCTCAGGCTGATCCGCACCGATCCATGGATCGCGGTGAAGGGGACCTGCATCGCCTTGAGAACGTGAGACGGGTCGAGGGTGCCGGACGTGCAGGCCGAACCGCTCGATGCGCAGATGCCGTGCCGGCTCAGCTCGTAGAGGATCGCCTCGCCTTCGATGCCGTGCACGGCCAGGTTCAGGGTGTTCGGCAAGCGCAGCGCAGCAGCCTTGCCGTTGATTTCCAGCGCCGGGATACGCTCCTCAAGAGTGGCCTGCAAGCGGTCTCTCAGGCCGCGGACCCGGGTCTGCTCGTCGGCAACACCGGCGACGGCCAGTTCGCAGGCCTTGGCGAGGCCGACGATGTAGGGGACATTTTCCGTGCCGGCCCGGCGGCCCAGCTCCTGGTGCCCCCCCAGAATGAAGGGCCGCCAGGGGGTGCCTTGGCGGACGAACAGCACACCGACCCCTTTGGGGGCATGGATCTTGTGCCCTGAAAACGACAGCAGGTCCACGTGCTGCAGGTCGCTCTCCAGGTCGACGGGCAATTTGCCGATGGCCTGGGTGGCATCGCTATGGACCACGATCCCGGCATCGGTCTCCTTGGCAAGCCGTGCCAGCTGTGCAATCGGGTAGCAGACCCCGGTCTCATTGTTCGCCATCATGACGCTGACGATCAGGGTGTCGCTGCGCAGCGCCCTGACGTAATCATCGACGCTCAGCTCGCCGTTGCGGTCCACCGGCAGAAAAGTCACGTCGTGGCCGCGGCGGGCCAGCTCCTTGCCAATCTCCAGGACCGAAGGATGTTCGACGGCGGTGGTGATGATATGGCGGCGAGCCGGGTTGGCCAGGACCGTGCCGAACAGGGCGGTGTTGTTGCTTTCGGTGGCCGAGCCGGTGAACAGCAGCTGCTCAGGGTTGATGCCCCCGAGACAGCGGGCCACGGTTTCCCTGGCGGCTTGTATGGCAAGGGCCGGGGTGCGGGCTGCGGAATACATGGAGCTCGGGTTGTAGTACTCGGAGGTGAAATACGGCTGCATCACCTCCAGGACCTCGGGGGCGATGGCCGTGGTCGCGTTGTTGTCGACATAGACCGTCTGCATGACGAACCTCCTTGCCAGGAGTCTGCCAGACTATCCATGAGCAGCTGCCAGCCAAGCGGGCGGGCCCCTATCTGAGGCCTCCGGGCCCCACAGCCACGGCGATGACTTCCCGGCAGGCTGAGCTCGGTTCACGAGCATGCAAAGTTCGCTGCCGGCCGGCGTGCCCGGCAGGGGCTTAGACGGTGACCACCTGCACACGATCGTCAACCTGCTCCTTGAGCTGTTGTTCGACCAGCAGCTTGAAAGTTGCCGGTCCCTCCGGGCAGCTGCCGCAGCGCCCCGTCAAGCGGCAGTAAACCTTGTAACCCTTGATATCGACCAGCTCGACATCCCCGCCTTCTTTGCGCAGCATGGGGCTGATGACCGCCCTGATCACCGCTTCGACCTGCCGGCCCAGCTGATAGGCTGACAGTCCCTCTTCGGCAAGCGGTTGCCTGCCGTGACCAGCCTGTTCACCCGGCGCCGGCCCCCAGATGTCATTCAACAGGTCCTGAAGGCCGCCCGGAGCATGATGACATGTGCCGCAGGCTCCACCGGCCTTCAGGGCGTTGGTGATCTCGGCGATGCTGTGCAGGTGCAGCTCTTTGATCTTGCGCCGGAGATAGGGTTCGGTGACCGAGAAACAGCTGCAGACGATCCGACCCTCCCGGGCATCTTCCGCGGCCAAATCCGGCACGAGTCCAGCCATGGGGTATTTCCGCTTCCGGGCCCAGTCGGCCACCGCGCGCTGCAGGGCTTCGGCGCCCATGACCGAGCAGTGGATCTTCTGCTCCGGCAGGCCGCCGAGGAAATCGACCAGATCCTGGTTGGTGACCTGCAGGGCCTCGACCGGCGTCTTGGCGTGTGCCTCCAGCAGGCAGCAGAGAGCCTCCGATGCGGCGATCGCCGAGGTACAGCCAAAGGTCAGGTAGCGGGCCTCGGTGATCACATCGCGAGCGGGATCGGATGGGTGCCTCCGGACACGAAAGGTAAAGCGCAGGGTGTCCCCGCAGGCAATCGATCCATACTCGCCGAAACCGTCGGGGTTCTCGAGCTCACCCATGTGCGTGCCTGCCTCGCCCTGCACGGCCGCCTTGAAGAGCTCAAGGACCTTGTCGCTGTAATCCCAGGGCATAGCTGTTCCCCTGTGGCCGGTTACCCGAACGTCCGGTTTTCCTGTTCCATGACCCTGATAAAGGTGGTCCGCTTGGTCAATTCCCGCAGCGCCGAGGCCCCGACATAGGTACAGGTCGAGCGCAGGCCGCCAAGAATATCCTTGACGGTCTCCTCCAGGGGGCCCCGGTAGGGCACTTCGACGGTCTTGCCTTCGGAGGCACGGTAGTCCGCAACCATACCGGCGTGCTTCTTCATGGCGGTGTCGGAACTCATGCCGTAAAAGAGCTTGAAGTGCTGACCATTGCGCTCCACCAGCTGGCCGCCGCTCTCATCATGGCCGGCAAACATGCCACCGAGCATGACGAAGTCGGCGCCACCGCCAAAGGCCTTGGCCACATCGCCGGCGCTGGCGCAGCCACCGTCCGAGATGATGCGTCCACCGAGGCCATGGGCGGCGTCGGCGCATTCGATGACCGCCGAGAGCTGCGGGTACCCGACCCCGGTCTTGACCCTGGTGGTGCAGACCGAGCCGGGCCCGATGCCGACCTTGGCGATATCGGCTCCTGAGAGCAGCAGCTCCTCCACCATCTCGCCGGTCACCACGTTGCCGGCGATAATGGTCTTGTCCGGGAAAGCCCGCCTGACCCTACTGACATATTCGACGAAGGATTCCGCATAGCCGTTGGCCACATCGATACAGATGAATCTCAGCTCCGGGTGTTGGCCAAGGATCTGCGACAGCCGGTCGAAATCCTCATCCAGGACCCCGGTACTGACCATGATCCGCTCGTAGATATCATCGCCCGGCTGCCGTTCCAGGAACGCCCGCCAGTCATCGAGGCTGTAGTGCTTGTGGATGGCACAGAGCATCCGCGACCGGGCCAGCACCTCGGCCACCTCGAAGGTCCCGACCGTATCCATGTTGGCGGCAATGATCGGCACACCGCTCCATTGCCGCTTGCTGTGCAGGAAAGTAAAGGTCCGGTCAAGCTCGACCAGGGCCCGGCTCTTCAGTGTGGAACGCTTGGGGCGAATCAGGACATCCTTGAAGCCCAGCTTCAAGTCGGTTTCAACACGCATTGGAGAATCCTTTCAATTTCGTTTAACTCTTTAATGACAGTATACCTGCCGTTTCGGCAGCTGGCGAATCCGGCGCAGCCGCCGATCACAACGGGGAAAGCTACAGCAAAACGTCGAGCGGCTCGCCGATCCTGCTCTCAGCCGGCGACACAAGGGTCCGGTAGGCCAGGGCCTCGACCCCGGCGTCAACGGCGGCTCTGAGCAGACGTCCGTAGGCGGCGTCGATGGCATCGGCTGGCGTAAAGGCTTCGGCTTCGCCGCGCTGTACGACGAAAAAAATCACCGCCCGCCAGCCCTCCTCCAGGGCGGCGGTCAGATCGCGCAGATGTTTCTGGCCGCGTGCGGTCACCGCATCTGGGAAGCAGGCGATTTGTGGTTCGCAGCAGAGGGTGACGTTTTTCACTTCCAGCAGGATTTTTGCCGTCGGGCCGGCCAGCATGAAATCGATGCGACTGTCGGCAAAGGGGAACTCCGGCCGGACCGCATACCCCCGCAACCCGGGGATCGCATCATTCCGCAAAGCTTCCTCGACCAACCGGTTGGCGCGATGGGTGTTGATATCGACCCAGTGGCCGTTGACCCGCACCAGCTCCCAGGACCAGGCAAGCTTGCGCTGCGGATTGTCACTTTTCGACAGCAGGACCTGATAGCCCGGCACCGCACATTGACGCATACTGCCGGTATTTGGCGTATGCGCCGTCACCAGGCGGCCATCATTGAGCTCGACGTCCGCCAGAAAACGCTGGTAACGCCGCACCAGGCGGCCCTCAATTAATGGTTGGGGCAGTTTCATCGCGTCTCCTCCCAGTCAGCGGGGAGCATATTAGCAACAGCCTCCCTGCTCGGCAAGGATCATGAGAGGCAGGCATGAAAGCATTTGACTATCGGTCGGCACTCACCTAGACTGACGGCGATTTGAGCGCAACCGCCTGATTTGCCAGAAAATTTCGAGCTATGACCAACGTCCCGCACAATTCCCTGACTCCACGCCCGTTGCAAGCCGACGCCGTGCGCATCCTGCCGCTGGGCGGGCTGGGCGAAATCGGTCTCAACATGATGGCCATCGAGGCGGCGGGAGCCATGCTGATCGTCGATTGCGGCCTGATGTTCCCCGAAGCCTACATGCTCGGCATCGACCTGGTGATCCCCGACATCTCGGCGATCGCAAGCCGCAGGGAGTCGATCGCCGGCATCGTCTTGACCCATGGCCACGAAGACCACATCGGCGCCATCCCCTTCCTGGTGGAAGCTCTCGGCTGCCCGCCGATCTACGGTTCACCACTGACCCTGGGGCTGCTCGCCAACAAACTGGAAGAGCACCAGTTGCGCAGCCGGGTTGAATGCCGCAGCGTCAAGGTTCGCGAGGCGATCGACATAGGCCCGTTCAAAGTGGAATTCTTCCGCGCCGCCCATTCCATCGTCGACGGCTGCGGCCTGGCCATCCGCACCCCGGCCGGGCTGATCGTCCACACCGGCGACTTCAAGCTCGACCCGACGCCGGTGGACAACCAGCCCACCGACCTGGGACGCCTGGCCGCTTACGGCGAAGAGGGGGTCCTGCTGCTGCTTGCAGACTCCACCAATGTCGAGAACACGGGGCAGACCCTCTCTGAACGCACGGTCGGCGAAGCCTTTAATGAACTGATGCCACACTGCACCGGCAAGATCATCGTGGCAACCTTTTCCTCCAACATCCACCGCATCCAGCAAGTGATCAACGCCGCGGTCCTGGCAGGCCGTAAAGTCATGGTCTCAGGCCGCAGCATGGTCAGCAACATCGCCATCGCCAGGCAGCTCGGTTATCTGCACATCCCGGACGACGTCCTCGTCGACCTGCGCCAGATGCGCGACCTGCCGCCACGCAGAGTCCTGATCCTGACCACCGGCAGCCAGGGAGAACCTTTGAGTTCCCTGACACGTATCGCCATGGACGACCACAAGCAGATCAGCATTGCACCGGGCGACACGGTGATCCTGTCCTCCAAGTTCATCCCAGGCAACGAGCGTGCCATCACCAACCTGATCAATCACCTCTATCGCCGCGGCGCCGAAGTTCATTACGAAACGACCAGCGAGATCCACGTGTCCGGACACGCCAGCCAGAACGAGCTGAAAACCGTGCTGAACCTGGTCAGGCCGCAATACTTCGTGCCGGTGCACGGCGAATACCGGCACCTGGTCAAGCATGCACAGTTGGCGCGCAGCATGGGCTGGGGAGAAGACCAGGCGATTGTCATCAGCAACGGCACGCCGCTGGTGCTCTCCGCGAACGGCTGGCACATTGAACCCAAGGTAGACACGGGCCGGGTCTTCATCGATGGCAAGGGTGTCGGTGACGTCGGCGAAATGGAGCTGCGTGACCGCAGGCACCTCGCCAATCACGGCCTGGTCATCGTCTTTCTGGCGCTCAACCAGTCGAGCGGCGACATTGTTTCCGGTCCGGAGATCATCACCCGGGGCTTCGTCCCGGAGGAGGAAAGCCAAGAGCTCCTTAGCGAAGCCCGGCAGCTGGTCTGCGAGATGCTCGCCGAACACAGCCGGATGGCGATGACCGATTGGGAGGAACTACGCGTCGAGGTTCGCAAGACCCTGCGCCGACTGTTCAACAAGACAATGGACCGGCGGCCGCTGATCCTGCCGATTATTATGGAATTGTGAGCCGTGAAGCTGTACATCTACAGGGCTGGTCGGCTTGAAGCCCTGAAAACCTTTTCTCTTTCAAACTGGAAAGCATTGTGAGTTTCTTTGACGCAATACTGCTCGGCATCGTGCAAGGGGCCACCGAATTCCTGCCGGTTTCATCGAGCGGCCACCTGGTGCTGGCCCAGCACCTGCTCGGCGACTTCGAGCAGCCGGGGGTGCTCTTCGACGTGCTGCTGCATCTCGGCACCGTCGTCGCGGTCGCCATCTACTTCTGGCGCGACCTCACCGGCCTGGTCTCGTCGCTCTGGCGACGCGACGAAACAGCGGCGCAGCAGCGCTTCATGGTCGGCCTGCTGATTGCCGGTTCGGTGCCGACCGCCGTGATCGGCCTGCTTTTCAAGGATTTCTTTATCAGCCTGTTCGAGCGCCCGGTTATCGTCTGCATCATGCTCCTGGTCACCGGCATCCTGCTCTGGCTGGCCGAACGGCTGCGCAACCGGGGTCAGGCCCGCACGCAGATGTCGCTGGTCGATGCCATCGTGGTCGGCACGGTCCAGGGTTGCGCCATCATTCCAGGCATCTCCCGTTCGGGCTCAACCATCGCGGCGCTGCTCATGCGGGGTGTCGATGGTGAAACTGCGGCCCGCTTCTCCTTTCTGCTGGCGCTGCCTGCGGTCTGCGGCGCGGCCCTGCTCTCCGTCAGGGACCTCGACGCCGTGGGCACCGCTACGGTGATGCCATACCTGGCCGGAACGCTCGCAGCCCTGGTCACCGGGCTGCTCTGCATTCACCTGCTGATGGGAGTGGTCAGGCGGCGGCGCCTGCATTGGTTCGCTCTCTACTGCTGGTTTGCCGGTGGCCTGGGGTTGTTCTTCTTGCTTTAACCGGGCTGAGACAGGCAGAGAGCGAGGAGAGAGCCGAGAACTGCCGGGAATCAAGGGAGGACCCTTTACCTCTCGCCCCGCGCCTGCGGCTATCGGTCATGGCGCCTGATGCTGCAGAAGTCCATGCATAAACAACCACAGGCGAAGGCACAGGCCATGCAACCTTTGACCTAAACCGTGCAATTGCGCTAACATGGCGCGAATTATTGACTGGGCCACTTATGAGCGAAAAACCACGTAAAACCTTTCTGCGCGAACACATTAAAAAAGAGATCGCCGGCCTGCTCTGGATGGCTGCCGGACTCTTTCTGCTATTGAGCCTGGTTTCATTCAACAACGGTGACCCATCGTTCAACAATAATCTCAACCCGGCTTCAACGCACAATTTCTGCGGCAAGGTCGGGGCCTATGTCGCCGATCTTTTTTACCAGGTCATCGGCCTGCCGGCCATGCTGGTCCCTTTTGCCTGCCTGCTCTTTGCCTGGCGGCTCCTGAAATTCCGCGATCTGCATCCCAGGGCCTACAAGATTATCGCCTTTCTGGTGGTGCTGGTTTCCATCTCCGGCCTGATCTCTCTCAAATTCAGCAAGGTCGCCCTGTTCGGGCAGATCCTGAACCAGGCCGGCGGCTTCATCGGCTTCTTCCTGGCCAGCACCCTGAAGAGCTGGTTCAATATGACCGGGGCCGCCATCTTCCTGCTCGTCTTTCTCTCTGTATCGGCCATGCTGGTCGCGCGTTTCTCCATGGTGCTATTTCTCGAGGGGTTGCTCACCAGGCTGGGCACCAGCATGGAGAGGAATCGCGAGGCCCGCAAGGCCCGCCGCGCCCTGCAGGAAGTCAAGAACCCCAAGAAGGAAAAAGCCCCGGTCATCCGCGCCCCGGAACCGCCGCCGCTCCAGACGGGCAAGGAGAAGTTGTCAAAGAGCGGCAAGAAGAAGACCCCGAACAACCAGGAAACCTTCGATTTCCTGGAGCCGACGGGGACCTATCACCAGCCTTCGCTGAACCTCCTTGACCATGACGGTGAAGTCGCCACACCTGTCGACAAGGATGCGCTGATGATGAATGCGCGGCTGCTGGAAAAGAAACTGCTCGATTTCAACGTCGAAGGCGATGTTTCCGAGGTCAAGCCGGGGCCGGTGGTCACCATGTACGAGTTCGCCCCGGCACCGGGGGTCAAGGTCAACAAGATAGCCGGCTTGGCCGATGACCTGAGCATGGCGCTCAAGGCACTCTCGATCCGCATCGTGGCCCCGATCCCGGGCCGCGGCGTGGTCGGCATCGAGATTCCCAACCGCAACCGGGAGATGGTCTACCTCAAGGAGATTTTTGCGAGCGAAGAATTCCAGAAAACCGGGGGCCGGCTGCCGCTTGCCCTGGGTAAGGACATCTTCGGCCACACGGTGATCGCCGATCTCTCCAAGATGCCCCACCTGCTGGTGGCCGGCTCGACCGGCACCGGCAAATCCGTCTCCATCAACGCCATGATCCTTTCACTGCTTTATCGCGCCGACCCACACGATGTCCGACTGATCATGGTCGACCCGAAGATGCTGGAACTCTCCATGTACGAAGGGATTCCGCACCTGCTCCTGCCAGTGGTGACCAACCCGAAGAAGGCCGCCCTGGCCCTCAACTGGGCAGTTCGCGAAATGGAGCGGCGCTACAAACTGATGTCCGACAAGGGCGTACGCAATATCGACGGCTACAATCGCAAGCTGGCCAAGGAACAAAAGGACCGCACCTCGAAACGGCAGCAGGAACTGGCCAACGATGTGGCAGCCGATCTCATGGAGGACGATCTGCCGGAAATCGAGCTGGTCGACGGCGAGATTCTCGATCACGCTCATCTCCCTTACATCGTCGTGATCGTCGATGAACTTGCCGACCTGATGATGGTTGCCGGCCGTGAAATTGAAGAAGCGATTGCCCGCCTGGCCCAGATGGCCCGGGCTGCCGGCATTCACCTGATCCTGGCCACGCAGCGGCCTAGCGTCGACGTCATCACCGGCCTGATCAAGGCCAATTTCCCAACCCGCATCTCGTTCAAGGTCTTCTCCCGCACCGACTCGCGGACCATTCTCGACCAGATGGGCGCTGAAGCCCTGCTCGGCAACGGCGACATGCTCTTCCTGCCACCCGGCACCGGCGCTGTACAGCGCGTCCATGGCGCTTTCGTCTCGGAGATCGAAGTGCAAAGGGTGGTCGACTTCCTCAAGAAGCAGGGCAAACCAGATTACGACAAATCGATCCTGGAGACCCCCCCGGCCGCCGAGGGCGGCAGCGGTGCCGAAGAGGAGTACGATGAAAAATGGGACGAGGCCCTGGCGATCATCGCGGACACCAAGCAGGCCTCGATCTCCATGCTGCAGCGCCGCCTGCGGCTCGGCTACAACCGGGCCGCCCGCATGATCGAGAAGATGGAAGCAGAAGGGATCGTCGGCCCCTCTGACGGCACCAGCCGCCCCCGCGAGGTCTACATCAACAAGATCGGCGCTGAATAGAAGCCGGTTCCGCCAGTGCCTGCTGCCGGGCTAAAGGGACTGTCCCCGCATGGGGACTGTCCCTTTTTTGATCACTCCAGTTCAACCATCTGAGTGGTTTCAGGGCGCTTTTCAAAACGACTACGAAGGCAGCCCCGCCAATGACGCCGGCATCGCGCAAGCGATGAGCCAATGCACTAAAAGTTTGAAAATCCGCCCGGGAATGCTAACATATCATCTTTAGATGGGCCGGGAGCTGAGATATGGATTCCAACGATTTAAAGCACTTGCTCACAGCCGTTCAGGTCGGCGACCTGAGCGTCGAAGAAGGCCTCGAACGACTGCGCTCACTGCCGTTCGAAGATGCCGGCATTGCCATGATCGACCACCATCGCGCACTGCGCCAGGGGGTTCCGGAAGTGGTCCTCGGTGCGTCTAAGACCGCGGAGCAGATCGCAACCATCGTGCAGCGCATGGCCGCCCACGGCGACAACGTACTGGTGACACGCATTACCGGGGAAAAAGCCGCTCTTTTGGCAGACCGCCATCCCGCCGGGGAATACGACCCCCTCTCCCGGACCTTTGCCCTGCTGCAGAAGCCTTATGAGGACCTGGGCCGCGGCAAGGTCCTGGTGATCTGCGCCGGCACCTCGGACCTGCCGGTCGCCAGGGAAGCCGCCGTCACGGCCCGCATGTTCAACAACCGGGTCGAGGAGCTGGTCGACGTCGGCGTTGCCGGTATCCATCGCCTGCTGGCCCACACCGGGGCCTTGCGTGAGGCTGCGGTCATTATCGTCGTCGCGGGCATGGAAGGTGCGCTACCTTCGGTGGTCGGCGGACTGGTTGACGTGCCGGTGATCGCCGTTCCCACCTCGGTCGGCTATGGCGCCGCCTTTGAAGGCCTCGCCGCCCTGCTCGGCATGCTCAACTCCTGTGCCGGTGGGATTACGGTGGTCAATATCGACAACGGGTTCGGCGCCGCCTTCGCCGCCACCCGCATCAATCGACGAAAGCCCTCATGACGCTGCTTTTTCTAGACACCTTTTCGGGGATTTCCGGGGACATGATGCTCGGCCTGCTGGTCGACCTGGGTGTTGAACTTAACGTTATCGAAACAGAGCTGGCCAGGCTGCCCCTCTCCGGCTACCACCTAGAACGACGCCCTGAAAAGCGTCACGGCATCGGCGGCACCCGTATCGAAGTTATCTGCGACGCCGGCGCCAGTCAGCCGGCGCGCACCTGGAGCGGCATCGACGGCATGCTGGCAGACAGTTCCCTCGACGCACCGGTGCGGGACATGGCCCGCCGCATCTTCCGGCGCCTGGGTGAAGCAGAGGCACAGGTCCACCAGGTCAGCCTAGATGAGGTCCATTTTCACGAAGTCGGGGCGGTGGACGCCATCGTCGACATCGTCGGCAGTGCGGTCGGCCTGCACCTGCTCGGCGCCCGGGAAATCCACTGCGCCCCGCTGCCCCTGTCAAGCGGCATGATCCGCGGTTCGCATGGGGCAATGCCCCTGCCGGCGCCAGCCACCCTGCAGCTGCTGCAAGGACAACCGGTGCGGAATGCCGGCAGCGAGCGCGAGCTGGTCACCCCTACCGGGGCGGCCATCGCCAGGGAAGTGGCGCAATTCGGTGCCATGCCGGAGATGATCATCGGACGCATCGGCTATGGTGTCGGCGGCTGGCAGCTGGAGGACCGGCCGAACCTGCTGCGCGGCATCGTCGGCACAAAGAGCGCCACAGATGGCTTCGAGAGGGATACCGTGACCGTGATTGAAAGCCACCTCGACGATTCGTCACCCGAATGGCTCGGGGCCCTGATCGACCGGCTCATGAGTAACGGTGCCCTGGACGCCGGGTTCACGCCCCTGCAAATGAAGAAGAATCGGCCGGGATCGAGCCTGACGGTCGTGGCGAGGAGCCATGATGCCCCACGCCTGGCCGAGCTGATCCTGCACGAGAGCAGCGCCATCGGTGTCCGCATGCATGAGACCCGCCGCATGAAACTCCGTCGTG
Source organism: Geobacteraceae bacterium (assembly GCA_024640545.1). Classification (GTDB taxonomy): domain Bacteria; phylum Desulfobacterota; class Desulfuromonadia; order Desulfuromonadales; family BM103; genus JAHEDT01. The sequence goes on along the minus strand of JAHEEU010000019.1, from coordinate 6,736 downwards.
AAGCGGCAGACGTGCAGACCGACTGTGGCGAGGCCACGGTGAAACTGATTTTCCATGGGCAGCAGCTGCTGCGAATCGCCCCGGAGTACGACAGCTGCCGGAAGCTGGCCGAAAGCACCGGACGTCCGCTGCCGGAGGTCTACCGCGTCGTCACTGCAGCGGCCAACCGCCGGTTCGGCCTGGAGGACTGAATGCGCCGCCTGATTCTGTTTTTCTCCAGTAACGCAGGACTTGGCTACGCCCCCTTTGCCTCGGGAACCGTCGGCACGCTGGCGGGCATCCCGGTTTTCTACCTGACCGGGGCCTGGCCCTGGTGGCTGATTGCACCGACCTTTACGGCCCTGCTCATGCTCAGCTTCTGGGTGGCCGATGCCGCCGGCCAGATCTACGGCGTGGCCGATGACGGCCGAATCGTCATCGATGAGCTGATCGGTTATCTGGTCACCGTGGCGTTCCTGCCGTGGAGCTGGTCTGCGGCCCTGATTGGCTTTTTCTGGTTCCGCCTGTTCGACATTATCAAGCCGCCCCCGGCGCGCTGGTTCGACAAGCACCTCAAGCACGGCGTCGGCGTCGTCCTTGATGACTTTGCTGCAGGGATTTACGCCGCGATCGCGCTGCGCCTGACCCTGTGGCTTTTCAACCTGAGCTGAGGCAATCCGCGCCTTTGCCTGACCTCGCTCTGATGAATCCCGAAAGCCCATGAAAATCGCAATCCTCACCATCGGCGACGAACTCCTCAACGGCGATCTGGCCGACACCAACACGGCTGCGATCGCCAGCACCCTGATGGACAACTCGCTGCCAGTGCATGAAGCCGCCACGGTTGGCGACCGCGAAGAGGAGATCGCTGCCGCGCTGCTGCGCCTCGCCAAGACCCACGGCGTGGTCATCGCCACGGGGGGGCTCGGCCCGACCGATGATGACCGGACCGCGCGAGCGGCAGCCCGCGCCTTCGAACGTCCCCTGAGCCTGAACATCAAGGCGCACGATCAGATCAGGGCCCGCTTTCGCGCCTGGGGCCGGGATATGCATCCGCGCAACGAGAAGCAGGCACTTCTGCCGGGCAGAAGTGCCGTCATAAGCAATGAAAACGGTACGGCCCCCGGATTCCACCTGAAAAACAACCTGGTCGACCTGTATTTCCTGCCCGGTGTGCCAGGGGAAATGCTCGCCATGCTCGGGGATTATGTGATCCCTTCGCTTCTGGAACGTTTTCCGGACCCACCTCTCCTCTGTCAGCGGGTCATGACCGTTTTTGGCCTGGCCGAACCCGAGGTCGAAACACGCATCACCCGGCACGGTCTTCCTGCCGGGGTTGAGCTGGCCTTCAACGTCGAAGTACCGATTGTCCATGTCAAGCTTCGAGCCCGGGGCATTCACGCTCAGAAGCTGGTCGACCGGTCCGAGATGGCAGTACGTCAGGCCCTCGACGATCATGTCGTCGGCGTCGATGGCGAGACCCTGGCCGCGTGCACGGCACGCCTCCTCTCCGCGGCCGGCATCACCCTGGCCCTCGCCGAGTCGTGCACCGGGGGCCTGATTGCCAAGCTGTTGACCGATCAGCCGGGGGCTTCGGCGTTTTTGGAACGCAGCGTGGTGTCCTATGCCAATTCCGCCAAACGGGAGGTCTTGCAGGTCTCCCAGGAAATTCTTGATCGCCACGGCGCGGTCAGCGCCGAGTGCGCAGAAGCCATGGCCAGGGGCGTTTACCAGGCGGCACACACCGATATCGGCCTTGCGGTCACCGGCATTGCCGGCCCCGATGGCGGCAGCGACGAAAAACCGGTCGGCACCGTCTATCTGGCCATGATCAGTCGCTGGGCAGCACACACCGAGCGCTTCCACTTCTTCGGCAACCGCGACCAGGTCAGGCTGCGTACAGCCTGCACGGCACTCGACTGGCTGCGCCGCCAGGCCATGACCCGGCTGTCCGGCGAAGCGCAGGAGAACTGATGACCGCCGTTTTCCTGGTCTTGGCATGCGTCGGGGCAATCCTGGCATTCTCCTGGGCCAAGCGCAGCAAAGCCGAGGCGAGCAGGCTGCAGCAACAACTTCTGGCCAAGGAAGAGAGCTGCCGCAAGCAAGCGGACATCATTGAAAATTACCGCAGCCGCGACCGGCAGCTGGTCCAGAAGGCCAGCGAAGCCCTGTTTATTTTTGACCAGGAAGAGGGGGCTCTGCTGGAGGTCAACCATCAGGCTGAGAACCTGCTCGGTTATACCCAGGAAGAAGTCACCCGCATGACCTTCAAGGGGCTCTTCTCCAGGGAACACCACCAGCGCTTGCTGCGCATGCTCAGCACGGCTCTCAAAGAGGGAGCCGCCGGAATCGATGAAATCAAGTTCCACCGCAAGGACGGCAGCCAATTCATCGGTGAGATAAGAACCCGGACCGGGAGCATGAATGGCCGAAAGATCATCTACGGCACGATTCGCGATGTCACCCAGACCATCAACCTGCAGCTCGAACTGCGGCGTCACAACCGCCACCTGACACTCCTCAACGAGATCTCCCACAGGGTCTCCGAAGGCCACGACCTGCCGCACACTCTCGAGATCATCCTCGATGAAGTTGTCAGGAGTCTTGCCATCTCCGGGGGAGGGATTTTCCTCCTTGAGCAGCGCGGCACGGAAATGAAGCTGGCCCTGCATCGCAACATCCCCGACTATGTCGTCGAAGAACTCGGCAGGATCCAGCCGGGCATCGGACTGGCGGGCAAGGTAGCAGAAAGCGGCCGGCCGCAGCTCTCCCCCAACCTGCAGAAAGACCACCGGCGCATATCCAGTGCGGTACAGAGAGACGGCTGGCGGGCTTTCCTGGCCGTGCCGTTCATTGCCGAAGAGGAACCACTGGGCGTTCTCTTTATCTTCGACCGCGGCAGCCGGGTCTTCAGCCGGGACGATGTCCGTCTCATCCAGGCGATTGGCCGACAGATCGGACCCTTGCTGAAAAATGCCGAGCTGCTTGATGAGCTGCAATGGCAGCACCGCCTCAATTTTGCCAGCCTGCGCGAACTCGAGCGCTCCCGGTCTGCACTGCGCGAGAACCTGGAGCAGCTTGAGCAGCATCACCGCACCCTGCAGAGCCTCAGCCAGATGAAAAGCGCCTTCCTTTCGCTGGCGTCACATGAGCTGCGCACGCCCTTGACGACGATTCTCACCGGAGCGGAACTCCTGCAGACGTCCACCCGGGAGAAGCTTGGTGAACAAGAAAAAAGGGTGCTGGAGGTCATCATGCGCGGCAGCCTGCGGCTCAACAATATCGTCGATGATCTGCTGGAAGCCGCACGGCTCGAGGCCAAAGCGCTCTACATGGCGAAAGAAGCCATCAACCCTCTGGAAATGATCAATGAGTTGATTGCCGAGTTCCGGCCAACCTGCGAAGAGCACCGGTTGCAGCTGGAGCTGATGGATTTTCCGGAGAGCTGCACGCTTCGAGGCGACGCCCACCACCTCAAGCGCGCGTTCGGCAGGCTGCTGGAGAACGCCATCAAGTTCACCCCGGAAGGGGGCTGGGTCCGGATCACCGGCCACCCCCTGCGGCAGGAAGACGTGTCCGCTCTCGCGCCCATGCTGCGGCCTTTTTCCCAAAGCTTCTTTGACGGCGCACTGACCGAAAGCTACCTGCAGGTTGCGATCAGCGACAGCGGCATCGGCATTGAAAAGGATGACCTGGTGCGCATCTTCGACAAGTTCCAGGAAGTGGGCGACATCTCCGGGCACTCGACTTCACAGGCCCGTTTCGGGGGCAAGGGGGTCGGGCTCGGGCTGGCCCTGGCCAAGGGCGTCATCGAGACTCACGAAGGCTTGATCTGGGTGGAAAGCGCCGGTCCTGCCCAGGGCTGCTGCTTCTCCGCGCTGCTGCCTCTGACCGGTCCAGACGAGTCGTGACATGGCCTCGCTTAGAGTCTTCCTGGCCATCCCGCTGCCCGGCCCCCTGCAGGATTCCATCGCGGCCCTGCAGAGGGATCTGCGGGCGCAGATTCCGCTCGCCCGCTGGACCCGCTCCGAGAACCTCCATCTGACCTTGCACTTCTTCGGTGAAATCACGCAGGAATACCTTGAAAAGCTCAAGGTTTCTGTGCTATCCGTTAAAGGCTGTCAACGACCCTTTTCGGTCGAGGTGAAAGGCCTTGGCGCCTTCCCCGGCCCGCGCCGGCCCCGTGTCATCTGGCTCGGGCTGGAACCCGGGGACCAGCTCAGGCAACTGCACGCCAACTGCATGGGGATCCTGCTTGAAGCGGGGCTGGTCACGGCACCAGGGCCCTACACACCGCACCTGACCATCGGCCGGCTGCGACAGCAGAAACCCGACCTGACAGATCTATGCAATTCGGTCGCACGCTCCCCGATTGGCCGACTCCCGGTTGACAGGCTGGTCCTGTACGAAAGTCGTCTCCACCCCGGCGGGGCGGAACACATCCCACGGCTAACGGTGAAGCTTGATGATGAAAGCAACCGGTAACAGAACAGTAAACCATCATATCGCGGGCACTGGCCCGATAAGGAGGGAACTCTGATGGCTGACAAAGATCGCAGCAGGGCAATCGAACTGGCTATGGGCCAGATAGAAAAGCAGTTCGGCAAGGGCAGCATCATGCGCCTTGGCGAAGGGGCGATACTGCCCGACATCAAATCGATTTCGACCGGGGCCTTGAGCCTGAATATCGCCCTCGGGATCGGCGGCGTACCACGCGGCCGGATCGTCGAAATTTACGGCCCAGAGTCTTCAGGCAAAACCACCCTGGCGCTGCACATCGCCGCCGAGGCACAGAAAGTCGGCGGCGTGGCGGCCTTCATCGACGCGGAGCACGCGCTTGATGTCCATTACGCCAAGAAGCTCGGCGTCAACACCGATGACCTGCTGATCTCTCAGCCGGACACCGGAGAGCAGGCTCTCGAGATCGTCGAGGTCCTCGTGCGCAGCGGCGCCATCGACGTGATGATCATCGACTCGGTAGCCGCCCTGGTCCCCCGCGCAGAAATCGAGGGGGAAATGGGCGACTCGCACATGGGACTGCAGGCCCGCCTGATGTCCCAGGCGCTGCGGAAACTGACCGCGACCATCAGCAAATCGCATTGCTGCGTGATCTTCATCAACCAGATTCGCATGAAGATCGGGGTCATGTTCGGCAATCCTGAGACCACAACCGGCGGCAACGCCCTGAAATTCTATGCATCCGTTCGCATGGATATCCGCAGGATCGCCTCCCTCAAACAGGGGCAGGATGCGATCGGCAACCGCACCCGGGTGAAAATCGTCAAGAACAAGGTGGCGCCGCCCTTCAAGGAAGCCGAATTTGACATCATGTACGGCACCGGCATCTCCCGTGAGGGGGACCTGGTCGACCTGGGCGTGGAGTGCAACGTGGTCGAAAAGAGCGGTTCCTGGTTCTCCTACGGTGACGAACGCATCGGCCAGGGCCGCGAGAACGCCAAGCAATTCCTCGCCGAGCACCCTGAGACGGCCGCCGCGATCGAAACGCAAGTCCTCGAGCATTACGGGCTCAAGCCTGCCGGCCGGCTGCCTGAAGGAGCATAATTCATGGAACTCAATGAAATCCTCTCAATTGGTTTGAAATCGGAAGCTTCTGACATCCACCTCAAGGCCGGCGTGCCGCCGATCTACCGCATCGACGGCACCCTGCGCCCGCTGCCGAAGGCGCCGCGGATCACTCCGGAGCAGACTGAACAGATCACCGAGGAGATCATGAACGATATGCAGCGGGAGCGCTTCGAGAGCGCCGGCGAAGTCGACCTGGCCTACGGGGTCCCCGGTCTGGGGCGCTTCCGTGTCAACGCCTTCACCCAGCGCGGTTCGGTTTCTCTGGTCTTCCGTGCCATCCCCTTCGACATCAAGACCCTGGACGACCTGCTGCTGCCGCCGGTCATCAAGAAAATGGCCATGGCCAATCGCGGCCTGATCCTGGTGACCGGGGCCACCGGCTCCGGCAAATCGACCACCCTCGCTGCGGTGATCGACTACATCAACGCCAACCGCAAGTCGCACATCGTCACGATCGAGGACCCCATTGAATTCCTCCACCGCGACAAGAAAAGCATCATCAACCAGCGTGAAGTGGGTTCGGACACCCAGGGCTTCCAACCCGCCCTGAAATCGGCGCTGCGCCAGGACCCCGATGTCATTCTGGTCGGCGAGATGCGCGACCACGAAACCATCGAGACGGCCCTGACGGCCGCCGAAACCGGCCACCTGGTGCTCTCCACCCTGCACACGGTCGATGCGACGGAAACCATCAACCGGATTATTTCGGTCTTTCCACCGTACCAGCAGCGCCAGGTGCGCATCCAGCTGGCGGCGGTCCTGCGCGGCGTCATTTCCATGCGCCTGGTGCCAAGGCTCGACGACAAGGGGCGTGTGCCGGCGGTCGAAATCATGGTGGCGTCCGCCAGGGTCCGCCAGATGATCGACGACAAGGACCAGACCAAGGCGTTGCCGGAGGCGATCCAGCAGGGATATGAATCCTATGGCATGCAGACCTTCGACCAGTCGTTGATGGGCCTGCTCAGGCAGAAACGGATCAGTTTCGAAGAAGCCTTGCGCCAGTGTTCCAACCCGGACGACTTCAAGCTCAAGGTTTCCGGAATCTCCTCCACTTCGGACCTTTCCTGGGATGCCTTCGGCGGCTCCGACGAGCAAGGTGACGAATAAGCCCGGACAGGCGGCAGGCCGACCCGACCCCTGGTCGGCAGCGCTGCGATTGTTGACACGCCGC
>JAHEEU010000018.1 GCA_024640545.1 Geobacteraceae bacterium | reverse complement strand
ATGCGAAACTCGCCCATGGCCACCACCGGCTTGCCCCGGGGGGTCAGCCAGGACAGTTCGTAGGCGTTCCAGATGTCGACGCCGTGGAAGGGCAGCCCCTTCGGCAGACCGATCTCGTCGCGCTTGAGTTGCCGGGGCAACGGGCAGAGCAGGGCGGGGTCATACTCCGACTTGTAAACCGTGGCCTTGCCGAGGGGCAGATTGTCGGTATAGTCATGCATGCTGTTGATACTCTGACAGATCGGGGGTGATTTCAACAGAAAAAGCGCGGAGGCACTCTGGCCCCGCTGTAAGCTGCAAAGAACAGGAGAGGGATTCCGTCAAGCGCGATATCAGGCGGGCCTTTGGGAGCCTCTCACCAGCCTCCGGAAAGGGACAGCGCCCCGGGGCGGCGTGCGCCTCTTCACGACCCTCGTCCCGCTACTCCCCCATCAGCCTGGCAAACAGGTCCGAAAGGCTGACCTGCTCATCCCCCTCGACCAGCTGGAATCCAGCCCGGGCCTCCTCACGGCGCACCTCTTCGGGGATCTCGGCCAGGAAACGGCTGGTTTCCCGCGGTTCAGCCTTGCCGTACTTCATGCGCGCGTCGGCGTGCAAAAGGGTCAGCTTTTCCCGGGCCCGGGTGATGCCCACGTAGCAGAGGCGGCGCTCCTCGTCGACATCACACACTTCGGAGACCGATTTCTTGTGCGGCAGGAACCCCTCTTCGAAGCCGGGCATGAACACCTGGGGGAATTCCAGCCCCTTGCTCGAATGCAGGCTCATCAGGACCACGGCGTCCTGGGCAAGCTTCTTCTCCTTGCTGTCGGAGCCAGGTTCATCGCGGTCAAGGAGTGCGACCTTTTCCAGAAAGCCGGACAGTGTCGGCTGACCCGCGCGCGCCTCGTAGGTGGCGAGGGCGTTGACGATCTCCTGGACGTTCTCGATACGGCGCTCGATTTTTTCGCGCGAATCCGGTTCGCGACGCAGTTCGGCTTCGAGGCCGATGGCGGCGAACATTTCCCTGGCCGTGCCGGCCAGTCGGCCGCCGCTGCGAAACCGGCGCCGGTGCTCCTCGATCATGGCAACGAACGCGTCCAGGGCATCGGCGGCCTTGGCGTTGACTTCAGGTATCCGGCGCGCCCTGCGGATCACCTGCCAGAGCGGGTCCTTGCCGGAAATCGAAGCGCGGATCAGCAGGTCGGCGGTGGTGCGGCCGATGCCGCGGCGCGGGTAATTGATGATGCGCAGCAGGTTAACCTCGTCGTAGGGATTGACGATAAAGCGCAGGTAGGCGATGGCGTCCTTGACTTCCTTGCGGTCGAAGAACTGCTGCCCGCCGATCAGCACATAGGGAACCTCGGCGAAGCGCAGCTCCTGCTCGAAGACCAGCGTCTGGGCATTGGTCCGCATCAGGATGGCGTGGTCCCGGTAGTCCATGCGCTTGCTGCCGACATTGTGCTGAATGCGCTCGATCACCGCCCGCGCTTCGTCCTCGGCATCGACGCACCTGACCACGCCGATCTTGTCGCCAGCGGCCCCGGCTGTCCAGAGGGCCTTCTCCTTACGCCTGAGATTATGGCTGATCACCGTGTTGGCGGCCTTGAGGATATGCGCCGTGGAACGATAGTTCTGCTCGAGCTTGATGACGTGGGCGCCGGGAAAGTGCTTTTCGAAATCGAGGATATTGCCGGGATCGGCTCCACGCCAGCCGTAGATCGACTGGTCGTCGTCGCCGACCACGCAGAAATTCCCCCACTTGCCGGCCAGCCGCCGCATCAGGGTGAACTGGGCCAGGTTGGTATCCTGGTACTCGTCAACCATGATGTAGTGGAAACGCTCCTGGTAGCGCTCCTCGACCCCGGGGAACTCGTCGAACAAGCGCACCACCAGCATGATCAGGTCATCGAAGTCGACGGCATTGTAGCTTTTCAGGCTCTTCTGGTACTCGGGATACACGGCCTGCGCCATCTCGCTGATCACGTCGCCCTTCATGAAGGGGGGAAACCTCCCCGGTGGCAGCAGGCGGTTCTTGGCATCGGAGATCTTCCAGAGGATGGCGTCAACGGCGAGGCCGTGCTCGGGATTGACCTTGTTCATCAGGTCCCTGATCAGGCGCTGTTGATCGGAAGTGCCGTAAATACTGAAGTTGCGCTTGTAGCCGAGGGCTTCGATATCGGCGCGCAGAATCCGGCAGCAGAGCGAGTGGAAGGTCGAGACCTGGATGCGCTCGGCCCTGCTGCGGCCGACCAGGGCGGCAACCCGCGCCTGCATTTCGCGGGCAGCTTTGTTGGTGAAGGTCACCGCCAGGATCTGCTCCGGGTCAACGCCCCGGGCCCCGACCAGGTGAGCGACCCGGTGGGTCACCACCTTGGTCTTGCCGGAACCGGCGCCGGCCAGCAGCAACAGCGGCCCCTCAGTGTGCAGCACCGCCGCGCGCTGCTGCGGATTGAGGGTATTCAAACTCATGACTCGAGCCTGGTCGGCAAGGGTCCGGCAAAGGTCTTCCTGGCACGGGATGGGGCCGGACGATCATGCAGCATCAGGTTGTCTCCTGGGATTCAGTGGTTGAAACGGCGGGAAAAGGCCCGGCAGATAATAAGCATATGAACCGGAAAAGGCAAGGGGATCAAAGCTGGAAGGCTTTAAAGCTGTAGGGCTTTAAAGCTCTAAAGCTTTACAGCTTTATAACTTTATAGTTCCCTAACCGTACACAGGGACAGTCCCTTCAGTCTTCAGCGCTGATTCAGAGCCGGTTGTAACCGTTCAGTGCGGCCACCCGGTAGGCTTCGGCCATGGTGGGATAATTAAACGTCGTATTGATGAAATACATAATCGTGTTGTGCGGTGCCGACTGTGCCATGATAGCCTGGCCGATGTGCAGGATTTCCGCGGCGTTATGGCCAAAACAGTGGATGCCGAGGATCTCCAGCGTTTCCCGGTGGAAGAGCAGCTTGAGCATGCCGGCCTTGTGGTCGGTGATCTGTCCTCGGGCCAGGCTGCGGAAAAACGAATGCCCCACCTCGTAAGGGATGTGCTGCTCGGTCAACTCCCGCTCCGTACCGCCGATGCAGCTGATCTCCGGCGAGGTGTAAATGCCGGTCGGGATGTTCCTGACCAGGTGATCGTCGCAGAAGCCTTCGACGATATGGGTCCCGGCGAAACGGCCCTGGTCGTAAGCGGCGCTCGCCAGGTTGGGAAAACCGACGATATCACCGACCGCGTAGATGTGTGGCAGCGCGGACTGGTAGGCCTCGTTGACGGCGATGTTGCCGCGATGGTCGATAGCGAGGCCGATCTCCTCGAGGCCCATCCCCGCCGAGTTTCCGGTACGGCCGTTGGCCCACAACAGCATATCCGACTTGATGACCTTGCCGGTGGTCAGGTGCAGCACGACCCCCTGTTCATTCACTTCGACCTTTGAATACTCCTCGTTCTGGCGAATGACGATACCCTGCTCGTCGCGCATGTGATAGCTGAGCGCGTTGCTGATTTCCTCGTCGAGGTATTCGAGCAGGCGCTCGCGGGTGTTGACCAGGTTGACTTTTATGCCGAGGTCCTTGAACGCCGAGGCATACTCGCAGCCGATCACGCCGGCGCCGTAGACGGTCAGCGTACCGGGCAGCTCACGCATCAGGAGGACCGTATCGCTGTCAACCACGCGGGCGTTGTTGAAATCGACATCCTCCGGATGATAGGGATGCGAGCCGGTGGCAATCACGAAATAGTTCGCGGTGAACTGGCGGCGGTTGCCGGAGGCATCGGCAACCTCCACGGTGTGCGCATCGACAAAGCGGGCATGCCCCACAATCACTTCGACGCCGTTGCGTGCATAGAAGCCCTCGCGGTCGCGGACCTGCTGGGTCACCACGTCCTGAACAACGGCCATCAGATCTCCGGCGGTCACCTTCTCATGCTGGCAGATACGACTGAAGAGACGGCTTTTCTTCTGTTCGGAATACTGGCGGACCACATGGATCAGCGTCTTGCTCGGGATCGTCCCCCAATGCGTGCAGCCGCCGCCCACCAGGGAGTGGCTTTCAACAATGGCAACCGACTTGCCTGCCTTGGCCAGCTTGATCGAGGCCCCTTCGCCTCCAGGACCGCTGCCGACAACAATGACATCGAAATGATTTTTCAGGACGTCCATAGGGAATTCTACTCACGCCTCCAGGAGAGCCGGTGCTGTTCCTCGGCTACGGTTACAGGTTCTAGGATAAAGGAAATCAGTAACTTTGCAATAGCAGCCGGCCAGAAGATCCACTGTGCCGGTACCGGTTCGTTTAGCGCTTGACATATCCCAACCGGGCAGACAGCTCCTCGCCGGTTTTTTTCACGATTGAAGCGAGATATTCCAGGCCTTTCTCTTGCATGCGATTGGCGGGGCCGGAAACGCTGACGCCCCCGGCGAGTTTTCCGGTGTAGTTGAATATCGGGGTCCCGACACAGTAGATCCCCAGCTCGTTTTCCTCGTGATCGTGGGCGATTTTGGTTTTACGAATCTCCTTGAGCTGGCCCATCAACTCTTCCTGGTTGGTTATGGTCGTCGATGTCAGCCTTGGCAGCCCCCTTCTGATCAATATCGCCCTGGCCTCATCTTCTGGGAGAAACGCCAGCATGGCCTTGCCGACGGCGGTTGCATGCACCGGTGCGCGGCGACCCACCTTCGAGTACATGTTGATTATTTTCTGCGAACTCGCTTTCGTATCGATGTAGATGACTTCGCCTTCATCGAGCAGCACAAGGTGGGCAGCCTCCCCGAGAATGGCTGCGGTATTCATCAGAACGGGCTCGGCCAGCTTGCGGATGTCCAGGTCATTCAGCAGAACGCTTGCCAGCTCGACGACTTTCAGTCCCAGGCGATAGTTTTCCCCCTCGCGTGCAATGTAGCCGCGCCAGCAGAGCGTCTGCAAGGTCCTGTGTACGGTGCTCTTGCCCAGGGAGAGCCTTTTCGCGATGGCAGTGACCCCCAGGGCGGCATTGCTCCGGGAAAGCTCTTCCAGGATATCCAGGGATCTATCCAATGTCTGAACTCTGTTTTCCGGCATGTGAAATGTCCACCTCTGCCCTTGGGCAATAGCGTCCCTGCGGGGTGGCTACTCTGGTGTGCTGACGCCCTGCAACTCGTGCGGGCTTGCGGACGTCTCCCACCCTTCACGAATCCTGCAGTGGGTTTCCCTGGTAAAGAAAACCGCGACCACGGCCAGGCAGGCACAGATGAACAGCCACCAAAAAGCCGACAGATAAGCCTCGTGGCTGTAGATGCGGACGCCAGAGACCAGCAGGCCATCCCAGTTGCGGTCAAGAATCCTGCCCAACGCCTGCTGCATGATTGCCGCAACCCCCAGCACGGACATATTGACGACTCCCCCTACGGCGCCGGAAGCCCCCGGATGGTTGGCCTCCCGTGAAAAGGCAAAGCCGATGATCAGGGCCCCTGAGGTAAAGCCGATGGCCGCGAACAGGGGGAACAGCAGCAGAGTGGGGAGGTTCTGCCAGGTCATGAAGACCCCCCACAAGGCCGCGGTCAGCAGATTGGCCAGCAGGTAAGGCAGCTTGCGACGGCCCAGGCGGTCCGAGACAGCACCCAGAGTCGGGCCTCCCACGGCCCAGGCCACCAGCATGGTCGATGTCAAGGTCGCGGCATAACTGCGATCCAGCCCGTAAACCTGGACCAGGTAGGGCACTCCCCACAGTCCGGCAAAGACCAGCACCGGCGCCGCCGACAGGCCTCCGGCCATGAACAGCAGCCAGGTATCACGCTGCATCAAGACCAGGCGCAACGCACGCAACGGCGTTAGGACGCCATTCTCCAGAACGGACGAATGGGCATGGCTTCGGTAGCCATGCTCATGGGGGTCGTCCCTGACAAACAGCCAGATGACCCCGGCCAGGACCAGGGTCACCAGCGCACTGGCCACCATGCTGGCCCGCCAGCCGAAGGCAGAGACCGCCACGGACAAGGGCACCCCGGCAATGACCCCGCCCAGGTTGCCAAGCAAGAGGGCGACACCGGTCACGGTGGCGAAACGGTTGGTGGGGAACCAGTGCCCGGCAAGCTTCATACAGGTCACAAAAGCAACCCCCACGGAGGCGCCGATCAGCGCGCGACCCAGGTACGCAAGCCAGAAATTTCCGGCCAAACCGAACATCAGCGTGCCGATTGCCGCCAGCAGGGCAGCAATCGAGCTCAGGCGACGGGGGCCGATCCCGTCGGCCAGCAGGCCGCTGGGGATCTGCACCGCCGCATAGGCGTAAAAGTATGCGGCCGACAGGTTCCCGAGCAGCGCGGCACCGAGTTGGAAGTCCCGCATGAGATCGTCCACCATCACGGCAGGAGCAACCCGCTGGAAAAAGCCGATCAGGTAGAGGCTGCCAACCAGGCCCCACATCAACCATGCGAGCCAAACCGGGGCATTACGTGTCATTAAACTTATATCCTGTTGCCGACCAGCGGCTTTTGAGTTTCACTGCGCTTTGCCAAGGCGGTTCTCCGCGCAAGACAGCGGAAATTCTGGCGAACGAAATCCGATCAGAAGATGAGCAGTTTGAGTGCAAACACCAGCACCGTCAGAGAGACCAGTCGTTTGATCCAGTCATGGCCCTTTTTCACTGCCACGTGTGTCGCTATCCAGCCGCCGACCGAATTGCCCGCCGCCAGGGCGAACCCGAGGCCATAGTTGACCTGGCCGTGATAAATGAACACGCCCAGGGCCACAAAAGTGAAGCAGAAGATCACGATCACCTTGACGGCGTTGATCTTGATCAGGTCGAAGCCGTGGACCAGCAGACCGGTAATAATGATAAAGCCGACGCCGGCCTGCACGAAACCACCGTATACACCGATAACAAAGAAGCTGAGCAGCAGGATCAGGGTGCGCAACGGCGTGAAGTGAGTCACCTGGATGTTCAGGCGCTTGGCCGGGTCGATCAGGGTCAAGGCGAGGACGCCCAGCATGATGCCGGCCAGCAGGCGCCGGAAGAGGACATCGTCGATGTCGATGGCCAGGTTCGCGCCGACATAGCTGCCGAGCAGCGCCGGGATGGTGCAGAGGAGCGCCAGCCTGGCCGGGAAATATCCCTGGCGGCGGAATCCGGCGATAGCGAAAATGTTCTGGCAGAAGATCGCGATCCGGTTGGTGCCGTTGGCCACTGCCGCGGGGAGGCCGAGGAAGATCAAAAGCGGCAGGGTCAGCAACGAGCCGCCCCCGGCCATCACGTTGAGAAAACCGGCCACCATGCCGACCAGGATAAGGACCGGCACCTGCCATATATATGGATCCATATTCGCTTCACTTTCCGTGGGGTATGAGGCTGCATCCGCCGCCGATTACTAGTATCGATCGCTCGGCAAGGCTTACCAGAGGCTCATGGAGTCCCTGAACAGCATTTCCAGCTCTTCCGCCGCGACCGGTCGCGGCGACAGCTTGGTGACCCGGTGCTGGGGAAGCGTCCCTTCCACGAGGGCGGGGATATCGGCCGTAGTCAGGCCAACAGCGGAGAGGCCGTTGGGAACCCCAAGCTGCTTCATCAGCGAGGTCAGCTGCCCGGCCAGCAGGCGGCCGGCGTCGGCGTCGGCAACTCCCGAGGTGTCGGCACCCATGATCCTGGCCGCTTCGAGGTGCCGTTCCGGACAAGCTGGGCCCGTAAAACGGAAGACGGCAGGCGCGTTGAGGGCCACCGACATGCCATGCGGCACGATCGGGTGGTCGATGATCATCCCCTGGGGCTTGTAATCACGCACCATTCCCGACAGGGGGTAGGACATACCGTGGCAGAGGTGCACGCCGGCGTTGCCGAAGCCCATCCCGGCCATGCTGGCAGCGATCATCATGTACTGGCGGGCCTCGTCGTCATCCGGGTTGTGCGTGGCCCGCACCAGGTACTTGCTGGCATACTCGATCGCCTTGATCGCCCAAACGTCACTGATAGGGTTCGATCCCTGGTAGGAAGGGCGTTCGATCGGCCGAGCCGGCCGCGGGCGCGTATTGAAGGGGATGGCGGTATAGGATTCCAGCGCGTGGCACAACACATCGAGGCCGGTCGAGGCGGCGATGGCCGCCGGCATGGACCGGGTGTTGTCGGGGTCGACAATCGCCAGTGCGGGCTTCAGGTAGCGGTGGGCGATGCCGGTCTTGACGTGGCGGTCCGAAAGATCGAAGATCGCCACCCCAGTCGTTTCACTGCCGGTGCCTGCGGTCGTAGGGATCGCGACCAGGGGCTTGACCGGCCCCGGGACCGGCCTGCCGCCACCGATGGGAGCATTGACATAGGCAAAAAAATCGTCTGGATAGCTGGCATAGAGGTTGGCCGCCTTGGCGGTATCCATCACCGATCCGCCGCCCACGGCCACGTAGCCATCGTAGCGGCCCTCGGTGGCGACCGCGATCGCATCCTTGAACGACAGGTCGGTGGGTTCTACGCGCACCCGGTCAAACAGATCGTAGGCCACGCCTTCCGTTTCGAGTGACTCACGCACCCGCTGTACAACTGGCTTGTCCGCCAGATTGGGATCCGTCAACAGGAGCACCCGCTTCAACCCCATGTCAGCCAGATCCATCCCGACCTCACTGGTGGTCCCGGTGCCGAAGCGCAGGGTCGAGGCCGCCATTTCAAAAGCGTTGTCGGTTAACTGTTGCATATCCTTCTCTCCTTGGCGCAGGGCGCCGGCTATAGTTGCACAGGGCTATCGCACGGGGTTCAAATGAACATGCCGCCATCGACGACGATGTTCTGGCCGGTCACGAAGCCGGCCCCGGCAATCAGGCCCAGAGCGACTTCAGAAACGTCCTCCGGAACAGCAGCCCGCCCGAGCGGGGTGCCGGCAGCCAGTCTCCGGACATGGTCCTCCTGGCCGGCCACCCAGCGGGTCTCGACAATCCCCGGGGAGATGGCGTTGACCCGGACCCGGGGGGCCAGAACGCGCGCCAGGGACTTGGTCATGCTGAGCAGCGCGGCCTTGGAAGCCGCGTAGGCGATCGAACTGCCCAGGCCGGTCAGGCCTGCCACAGAGGCAATGTTGACGATGCAGCCCTGCTGAGCCTTGAGGGCCGGGGCGGCTGCCCGGCAACAGTGAAAGGTGCCTTTGACGTTCACATCCATGACCCGATCCCAGTACTCGTCGGAGAGCCCCGCCAAATCGTCGTGAGCTACGAAGTTGGTCACCCCGGCATTGTTGACCAGGATGTCCAGGCGCCCGAAGTTTGCGAGGGCCTCGGCAACCATCGCCTGGACCTCGCCATCGTCAGCGACATCTGCCCGGTACAGCAGGGTCCTGGCCCCCAGGGCCTCGGCTTCGCGCTGCGTCGCGAGCGCCTCCTGCTCGGAGCGGGAATAATTGATCACCAGGTCAGCTCCGGCGCCGGCCAGACGCAGGGCGATCGAGCGACCGATTCCGGTTCCGGCACCAGTGATCAGGGCAGTTTGGCCTTTCAGCATCGCATCTTCCCGTTTTTTTTTGATGGCCACCCCAAAAGCTGCTGATGGCAGCACCGCATGCGGCATGCGGGTCGGCAGATCAGCCTTCCGCCGCGATATCGACGATCTTCCCCCGATTGAGCATGGCGGTCGGATCGAAGCTGCGCTTGACCTTGCGAAAGGCCTCGATCGCCACGTCAGTGAACTCCAGGTCAAGGTACTCCTTCTTCAGCACGCCGATGCCGTGTTCGCCGCTCATGGTGCCGCCAAGGGCGAGAGCGTCCCGGATCAGGTCGACTTCGGCCTTGTGCACCCGCACCACCTCATCGGCATCGCGCTCATCGAACAGGACCAGGGGGTGGAAGTTGCCGTCGCCGGCGTGGGCCAGTATGCCGATGGGCAAATCATACCTGCGCGAGCACGCCAGGATCGCATCGACCATTTGCGGGAAGGTGCTGCGCGGGATGGTCACGTCCTGAAGGGAGTACGACGGGCGGCGACGGCCGACGGAACCGATCACCGTACGCCGGGCGAGCCAGAGCTGGTCGGCCTCGGCCTGGCTGGTCGCCACCTTGAAACTGCGCACATCGGCCTTATTGCACAGCTCCTCGATGAGCCGGACCTGATTGTCGAGATCGACCTCGTAGCCATCCACCTCGATGATCAGCAGCGCGCCGGCATCCCGGGGCAGCCCGAGCTTGACATGCTCGTCGGCCGTATTGATGAGCAGGTTGTCCATCATCTCCAGGGTCGTGGGGATGATGCCGGCGGCCACGATGTCGGCCACGGTCAGCGAGGCGTCCTCCACCTTGTTGTAGATGGCCAGCATGGTGCGCTTGGCAAAGGGCTTCGGCAGGATCCTGAGGATCGCCTTGGTCACCAGCCCGAGAGTGCCCTCCGAGCCGACCAGCAGCCGCGTCAGGTCGTAGCGGAACTCGCTCTTGAAATTCTTCCCTCCCACCTCGATGACCTTGCCGCTCGGCAGCACCACTTCGAGACCGAGGATGTAGTCCCGGGTGACACCGTACTTGAAACAGCGCGGTCCACCGGAGCACTCGGCGATGTTGCCGCCCAGGGTGGACGCTTTGTAGCTCGCTGGATCGGGAGGGTAGTAGTACCCATGCTTTTCCAGCTCCTCCTGGAGGTCGAAATTGACCAAACCCACTTCCACAGTGGCGGTGAAATTCTTCGGATCGATCTCCAGAATCCGGGTCATGCGGCTCACACAGATAACCAGGCTGTTTTCAACCGGCAGACTCCCGCCGCTGAGGTTGGTGCCGGCACCGCGCGGCACCATGACGAGGCCGGCCCGGTTGGCGTATTTGACCAGCGCCGACGCATCTTCTGTGCTGCGTGGGAAAACGATCCCCACGGGCCGCTGGGACATCAGGGTGGCATCGTAGCCGTACGCCGCCAAGCCGGCCTGGTTGGTGATAATGTTTTTGCTGCCGACGATGGCGGTCAGGTCTTTGATCACTGCCTGGGTTAACATATGCTCTCCCTTTCACTGATAGTCACTGGTGAACGCCCGGCGCCAGAATGCCCTTAGGGTCGAAGCGGCTTCTGATCCCATCGGTCAGCGCGACCATTTCCTGCCACATCTCCGTTTCCCTGAGTTCCTCGCATTTCAGCCGGAAGCCGAGATCCCCGGCGAGATTGCCGTCGAGCTTGAGTGCCAGGCGGTTGATCTCCTGGAGGAGTGCCGGGAAGTCGTGCCCCGGCGTGGGGAAGAGGCGAAGGTTGCCATTCAGCGCGTAGATGATCAGTCCGGAATCGGAGTCGAGATCCGTCACCAGCTTTTCCAGGCCACTCAAAGCTGCGGCAAGGTGGGCCGGTCCGACCAGGAAGTCGATGGCCCGGTCCTGAACATCGTCATGATAGGCCTTCTTGAGCTGTAGCCACTGCCGCCAGATGTCATCGATGGCGCCGGCCTCCTCGACACAGAGGGCGTCCGTAGCGCCTTCGAGCCTGAAAAGCGCCATGATCTCATCACTGAGATGCGCAGTGGAATTCTGAAAGCCCTCCAGGTCGACCAGGACCTGGTGCCCCGGAGCAAGGGGGCCGGTGCCCGGGACAATTTGCCCGGCCAGAGGGGCGTTCAGCAGGTTCAGCCTGGCCGGATAGATCTTGCGCTCCATCAGTATCTGGATCACCTGCGCGGCCTTGGCGAGGGAGGCAAAAGAACCGATTACGGTTCTGCGCGCCTCCGGCAGGGGCAGCAGCTTGAGCAGGACCTTGGTGATCACCCCGAGGGTGCCTTTGCTCCCGACAATGAAGTGGATCAGGTCGTAGCCGGAGACGTTCTTGATCACCTTGCTGCCACAGCTTAAGACTTCACCGGTCGGCAGGACCATTTCAAAGCCGAGGATGTAAGTTCGCGGCGGCCCGTAGAGAAAGGACTTGCAATCGAGGTCGCCAGCGGCGATGCAGGCGCCGATGGAACTGCCCTCGCCGCCGTATGGCTCGGGGGGGAAATACAGCCCATCGGCAGCGATCTGCTGCTGAAACAGGGTGTGCTGCGCGCCCGCCTCCACCTCGGCGACCAGGTTTTCATGATCGATCTCGAGAACCCGGTTCATGCGCGACATGACCATGGCGATGCCGCCGGCGAGCCCCTTGCTGCTCACGGTATGGCCGCCGACGCAGAGCTTGATGCCGAGTTCGTTGCAAAGGGCAACCACTGCGGCCACCTCCCCGGTTGCGCCGGGGAAGACCACCGCCAGGGGGGCCTCCGGTCCGAGCAGGAAAGCCCCCATCTGGGCCGGGTTCTCGACCAGTTGCTCTGCACCAACGATAGACCTTAATTTTTCCAGAATGTTATCCTGCATGACGGCCCTTTCCTGAGTGTTGGAATGTCACTGCATGACACGCCCGGGAGGCAGCGAGCTCTGCCCCGCAAGCCCCATCTCTCCCGGCAGCGGCACTTGCCTTCGGCTCATGGATAAGCCGAAAGCCGCCCTGAGGCGAGCTTACTGGTAAGCCTCTGCGAGGAGGTCCGCAAGGTGCACGACCTTCTGTTCCTTGCCGGCCAGGCGCAGCGACCCCTGGATGCGATGGACGCAGGCCGGACAGCCCGTGACAATAATGTCCGCACCGGTGTTTTCAATGTTCTGCACTTTCTGCCGGGAAATATCCTTGGCGATTTCATAAAAGTAGCTTTGAAAAAGCCCTGCCGCCCCGCAACAGCGGTCGGCCTCTCGCAGTTCCACGTATTCGATGCGTGGAATGCTTTTCAGGATCTCCCGGGGCTCCTTGGTGATCTTGAGACCCCGCGCCATGTGGCAACCGTCGTGATAGGTCACCTTGTGGTTGAAAACTTTGAATTTTTCCGGGTCCAATTTGATTTCATGCATGACGTATGCGGAGAAATCGAAGATCTTCTGCGCAAACGCCTCGACCTCGGGGAGGAACTCCGGCTCGTCGGCAAACAGGTGCAGATACTCCTTCTTCAGCATCGCACCGCAGGAGCCGCAGCCGGTCACCACCGCATCCAGGTCCTTGAACAGGCGGATGTTCTTTCTGGCGTTCTTCTTGGCGAGTTCGAAATCGCCGTAGGCGTTTTGCGGGGTACCGCAGCAGAGCTGTTTTTTCGGCACCACCACATCGATGGCATTCTTGTTCAGCACCTTGACAATGGCATGGCCGGTTTTTGCCAGGGAGTGGTTGATGAAGCAGCCGACAAAAAAACCGACCCGCCCCTTGGATGCCTGGGCTTTATTCAGTTCGGGGACCTGGTCGATAAAACCGACCTTATCGATGGGCATACCCCTGACATCGATCCCCTTCAACTCGTTGAAGCCCTCGATCCTGTTGGAGACGTTGTTACGGAGAAACCGGGCGGTGCTGAAGGCCACCTTCCTGCGAAAAGGATCGGCCAGGGTTCCGAGGATGATTTTCTTGTCCAGGGGGAGCCCCTCGGTCTGCTGCATGTAGCGGCGCGCCGCCAGGACCAGCTCATGGGGCTTGACGCCGCTCGGGCAGGCCACCGCACACTCCTGGCACAGCAAGCAGCTGTTGACGGCATCCCTGAACCCCTCGTCGACCGGCAGCCTCCCCTCGGCGACCCCTTTGATCAGCTGGACCCGCCCCCTGGCCGAGAAGGATTCGTTGAGGTCGGTCTTGTAGACCTTGCAGGCGGTCTGACAGAAACCGCACTTGTTGCACAGGTAGAGTTCTTTGATGACCTCGTCCAGAGTGGAACTTTTCTTGCCTTCCTTTGCCATGACCATCTCCCTGATTTAAAACCCTGCCCAGGCCTCCCGCAGGGTCCGTTTAGCTTTCACCGCGGGCGGGCCTGTGCAGTCGAAGCACCTTTTGCGTGGGCGTGAAAACCAGCCTATTTCAAGGTTGGCATATTGAATTCCGCGCCTTCAGCTGCTTTTTCGGGCCACTTCGAGGTTATGGTTTTCAGCCTGGTGTAAAAGTGGACCCCCTCGGCACCGTAGACGTGGTGGTCGCCAAACAGGGAGCGCTTCCAGCCGCCGAAACTGTAGAAGGCAACCGGCACCGGGATAGGCACATTGATACCGACCATGCCGACCAGGATCCGGGAAGAGAAGGTGCGTCCGGCCGCGCCGTCGCTCGTGAAGATGGCCGTGCCGTTGCCGTATTCATGGGCGTTGATCATGTCGATCGCGGCGGTCAGGTCCGGGACCCGCACTACACAGAGGACCGGGCCGAAAATTTCTTCCTTGTAGATGCGCATCTGCGTCGTAACGCGATCGAACAGACACCCCCCGATAAAGAACCCCTGCTCAGCACCCGGGGCCTTGAAGTTGCGGCCGTCAACGACCAGCGATGCCCCTTCGGCAACGCCGAGATCGACATAACCTCTGACCCTGGCCAGGTGCTCCGCCGTGATCAGCGGACCCATCTCGGCGTCCGAGGCGGCGTCGGTCCCGGGGGCGATTTTCAGGGCGGCCACCCGCGTTGCGAGCTTTTCGACCAGCGCGTCGGCGACCTCATCCCCCACCGCGACGGCAACCGAGATCGCCATGCAGCGCTCCCCGGCGGAGCCGTAAGCGGCGCCCATCAGGGCGTCCACCGCTTGGTCGAGATCGGCGTCCGGCATGACGACCATGTGGTTCTTGGCACCACCGAGGGCCTGGACGCGCTTGCCGTTGGCCGTTGCGGTCCGGTAAATATACTCACCAACCGCGGTGGAGCCGACGAAACTGACGGCCGCAACATCAGGATGGTTCAAAAGGGTATCGACCGCTTCCTTGCTGCCGTTGACCACATTCAAGACCCCGTCAGGCAGCCCCGCCTCGCTGAACAGCTCGGCCAAACGCAACGCTGTCGACGGGACCTTCTCCGACGGCTTGAGCACAAAGGTGTTGCCGCAGACAATCGCCATCGGGAACATCCACATCGGGACCATCGCCGGGAAGTTGAAAGGCACGATGCCGGCGCAAACACCCAACGGCTGGCGAATCGAGTAGCTGTCGATGGCGGTCCCGACATTCTCGGAAAAATCCCCCTTCAGCAGATGGGGCGCGCCACAGGCAAATTCGACCACCTCGAGACCTCGGATAACCGAGCCGCGCGCATCGCTGAAAACCTTGCCATGCTCGCGCGAAACCAGGGTGGCCAACTCGTCGAGGTGCTGTTCCAGCAATTCCTTGAAGCGGAATAACACCCGGGCACGCCGCAGAGGCGGCGTGTCGCGCCAGGCGGGAAAAGCCGCCTTGGCCGCGGCAATGGCGTCGGCCATCTCCTGGCCGGAGGCGAAGGGGACCTTGGCCGCAACCGCGCCGCTGGCCGGGTTGAAGACATCGCCGAACTGGCCGCTCGTCCCGGCAACGCGCTGCCCATTGATGAAATGATGTAACTGGCTGGTCATAATGTCATTCCTCTCTGCTGAACAGGAGACCGCCCTGCTCCGGGCGATCTAATAGGTCGGGGCCGTTTTATGTATGCCGAATTCATGGTGACGAAGGCTTTCAGCCTTGGGCAGGTGGCCGTTGGCGGCCTTGATGATCTCTGTAAAGATACGCTGCCCAACCTGGTCTATCGACTCGTCACCGGCAAGAATCGAAGAGGCGTCGATATCGATATTATCCTCCATCTTCCGGAAAGTGCCGGCGTTGCCGGTAATCTTGATGACCGGTGCGAGCGGCGAACCCGTCGGCGTGCCGCGGCCCGTGGTAAAAAGTGCGACCTGCGCACCCGCGGCCAGCATGCCCGTGATCGACTCGATGTCCTGGCCCGGGGTATCCATGACGTACAGGCCCTTGCCGCTTGGCGCTTCGCCGTAGGCAAGGACCCCCTGGATCGGTTTGTGGCCGGCCTTATGGATGCAGCCCAGCGATTTCTCTTCAAGGGTCGTGATGCCCCCGCGCAGGGCCCTCTGGCTTGGCTGGGCACTGCTGAGATCGCCATTGAAAATCCGGACACGTTCTTCACAGCGGCCGACGATGCGTAGGATCTCCTCGCTGACGGCAGGGGTTTTCGCTCGGCGGGCGAGGACGTGCTCGGCACCGATGAACTCGGTGGTCACCGAAAGCAGTGCCGTGCCTCCCCAGGTCGTCAGCATGTCGGCCGCGACCCCGGCCGCCGGGTTCGCGGCGAGACCCGAGGAGAAGTCCGAGCCACCGCACTCGATGGCCAGGGTCAACTCGCCGGCACTGGCCTTCTCACGCTGCAGTTGGGCCACTTGACGGGCAATGCGGCTGGCCTTGTGCACACCCTCGGCCGTGGCTTTCAGGGTGCCGCCGGCGGCCTGGATCACGACCACTTCGACCGGCTTGCCAGTGGCCGCGATGTCCCCTGCAACCTGGTCAACGGTGATCCCGTCGCAACCCAGGCCGATGACGAGAACCGCGGCGACGTTGGGGTTCTTGCCCAGGCCAATCAAGGTTCTTACCGTCTGTTCGTGATCCGTGCCCAACTGGCAACAGCCCTGCTGATTGGCCAGGGCCACTGCGCCGGGGACTTGCGCGGCGATGTTGCAGGCAACCGTACTCGAGCAGACTGATGTCGGGATAACGGCGATATGGTTGCGTATGCCGACCCCGCCATCGGGACGGCGATAGCCAAAAAACTCCATCTTCATCCGTTCCCAGATGCTACTTTCCAGGACCGCTGCCCCCGCGCCGACTTTCCACATTGTGGACATGGACGTGTTCCCCGGGATTGATGTTCGCTGTCGCTCTGCCGATGCTTTCGCCGTATTTGATGACATCCGCACCGGACGGAATCTCGCAGATGGCACACTTATGCCCTATGGGTGTATCTTGTCGAAGCTGCACCGTCCCCTCGAAAGCCCCCAGCGCATAGTGAATGATCGTTCCTGCCGTGAAATCATCGACCAAGGTCGCGACGTTGTCTTTGGTATCGATGACAATGGCTTGCTTCTTCAATAGGGGCTCCAGGACAATGTTCCTGATTGTTCAGGACGCTCCGGCCGCTTAGACCATGCTGCTCGGAACGCGACGAGATCAGGGCCGGGCAACGGGGCGCACCGTGCGGTTTCCCCGGTGGGCGCCCCTAAAGCCTGTTGCACCTTGCCAGGGAGAAGTATAGCGGCATCCGCGATTTTTAGCGAGGGGGACGAAGCATCATTTCTTCTTTGCAGGGCCCTCATCCAAAACGACGGTGTTAAGGACACTTTCATCGTCCCCCGCACCGGCCTTGAAGTTCTTGATTCCCCTGCCGAGGGCGCCGCCCAGCTGGGGGAGCTTGCCGGCACCGAAGATAATCAGCACCAGCACGAGGACTATGAGTAATTCCGGGGTTCCCAGACCAAACATGAAAAAAGCTCCTTCTCTCCCTGCTGCGTTAATTTAAAATTCTCGGCAAATTGCCGCGCAAAATAATGGGCCCTTTCAATGCAAACAGACGGAGAGAGGTCACCTGTTTTCAGAAAAAAGGCCCATGCTTAGCGTCCTGCCTGCTCGTTCTAGCCTGGCTGGGCGGGCGGTCAGCCGTACACCAGGTGCGGCAGCCACGAGACGATCGCCGGAAAGAACACACAGACGGCCAGGCCGACAACCTGCAGTGCCAGGAAAACCAGTGCCGATTTGAAAATCGTCGACATGGGAATTTCCGGAGGCGTCACCCCGCGCAGGTAGAAGAGGGCATAGCCAAACGGCGGGCTGAGGAACGACATCTGCATGTTGACAATGTACAGCACACCGAACCAGATGGCCACATCCGAAGCCGGCACGCCGGGCAGGCCGAAAAGGCCTCCGAACTCAAGGGTTTTTATGATCGGCACGAAGATCGGCACGGCCAGCAGCAAGATTCCCACCCAGTCGAGGAACATCCCCAGGATCACCAGCAGCACCATCATCAGGAACAGAATGCCGTAGGACCCCATACCGGTGCTGAGCAGCAGTTCGGTGATGAAGGCCTGGCCACCTTGCAGGATGTAGAAGCCGACGAAGATCGACGCCCCGAAAATGATCCACAGCACCATGGAGGAGGCCTTGAGGGTGGTGATAGAGGCTTCCTTGAGCGCCAGCAGCGAAAACCGTTTGTGCATTATGGCTACCCCGATGGCGCCGAAGGAACCGACACCGGCGGATTCAACCGGCGTCGCCACGCCGCTGAACAGCAGTCCGAGCACCAGGGTCACCAGGATAATCGGCGCAATCAGGCTCTTGACCAGGACCAGTTTCTCCAAGAAATTGAGGCGCTCTTCCACCGGGACTGCCGGCCCCAGGCTGGGTTTGAGCCAGCAACGCAGCAGCACGTAGCCGATGTACATCGACGAAAGCAGCAGGCCGGGCAGAATGCAGCCCAGGTACAGTTCCCCAACCGACTGCTGGGCAACCACCGCGTAGAGGATGGCGAGGATCGACGGGGGGATCAGGATTCCCAAGGTCCCTCCGGCCATGATGGAGCCGAGGGCGATCGTCGGTTCATAACTGCGCTTGAGCATCGAGGGCAAGGCGATGATGCCCATGGTCACGACCGCAGCACCAATCACCCCGACCATTGCCGCCAGGATCGTCGACGCCAGGATCGTCGCCGCCGCGAGGCCGCCGCGCAGTCCACCCAGCCATTTGTAGACCACCGTGAACATCTCTTCGATCAGGCCGGCGCGCTCCAGCAGCGCGGCCATGAAAATAAACAGTGGAATCGCCGCCAGGTCCGAGTTGGTCATCATCGGGAAGATCCGGCTGGGGATGATATTGAGCATCGCCTGGTCACCGACCAGGTAGACGAAGACCACGCCCAGGCCGCCGGTCACAAAGGCCAGCGGCAAGCCGGCCATCAGGAATACCAGCAGGGTGCCGAACATCAGCCAGGTCAGCGTCGAGATATGGTAAGAGGACAGCACACCGGCCAGCCGGAACAGGAAATATTCGTCCCCGTAGGGATCGTAGAACAGGATATTGATGATCTCGACGGCGACGACAAAGGTCACGCCGACCGAGGCCAGGATCATTACCCAGGTCCAGATTTTGCCGCTAGAGGTCTTTTCCCCACCGGGGCCGGCGCCCGTCTGTACAGCTGTATTGGTATCCATATCAGGCCTTCCCCCCCAAGAGCTTGAACAATTTGATGTCCTTGATGAGTTTTGAAACCCCCGCCATCAGCAGCAGTATGGAACCGGCAAACATGGTCGTCTTCACCGGCCCGTAATGAATCTGCCAGGTTTCCACGGTGGTTTCTGACATGCGTATCGAATCCATCATAAACGACCATGAGGTCCCCGCCATCGCCAGGGCAAAGATGAAGAAGAACACCGAGGTGAATATATCCATGCCGACACGGCCGCGTTCCGATAGCTTGATGTAGAGGACATCGACGCGCACGTGCGACCCGTGATGCAGGGCGAAGGCCCCGGAAAGGAGATACTGCATGCCGAACAGCAGGAAGCACGCCTCGGACACCCAGATCGTCGGGCTGTTGAAGATGAAGCGTGCCACCACCTCGTAGGTATAGGCAACCACCGCGCTCACCGTCCAGAAAGCCACAAGCGTCCCGCTTTGCTCACTGAACCAGTCAATGAAGTCGGTCAGCTTGTTGCCTGGCGCATGCAGGGCTGGATCTTCTTCCGCCAGGAGATTCATGGCCGTCTCTTCGTCAGGGACATGCTCCGGCGGCGGCGCTTTTTTTTCTTTCCGTTTGCTCCACCAGACCATCACGAGCGGGGACAGCGCCAGCCACCCCCAATACGCCCAGTGCGGCAAGACAAATCCAAATCCCTCTAGATCCGACATCTTTACGCCCTCCACAGGTGGGGAGCGGGGGCTTTACGGCCCCCGCTCCCGGGTCACGCGTTGATCACGACACGTTGATTGCTTACAGAGTCATGCCTTTGATATCGTCAGGCTTCACATAACCTAACAGGTCATTCATCATGTAGTCCAGCTGCAGCTTGAAGACGCGCGTCGCATCGGCATCCTTCTTGGCCCACTTGTACCAGATGGGAATGGCCGCCTTGCGGAACTTGTCTACATCGTCCATGCCCAGGCGATTGACGATGCTGCCGGCCGCTTCGAATTTTTTCAGCGCATCGATGTTCTTTTTCTGGATGGCGACATAGTGGTCCCGTGAATAGAGGGTGACCTCATCCTCAACGAACTGCTGCAGTTTGGGCGACAACCGCTTCCAGGCGCCCATGTTGATCGTCAGGTCCATGGAGTCGACCGCCTGGTACAGAGACATCATGCCGGGAGGTCCGAACAGGATGTACTTGGTGACCTGGGCAAAACCGAGCTCCCAGTTCACGCCGGGACCGACGTAGTCAGCAGCATCTATAGTCCCCTTTTCCAAGGCCGGGAAGATGTCGGAGCCTGGCAGGGTTACGGTTCTGGCGCCGAACTCCTGGAACACCTCGGAGACCATGCCGCCGGGGACCCGCAGCCTGAGGCCGTCGAAATCGGCCATGCTGGTAACGGGCTTCTTGGAATGGATGATGTTGGCATCGTGATGGATGATGCCGACGAAGTACAGCCCGTGCTTGGCGTAAATTTCCCGGGCCATCTGCAGCATTCCCAGGCCGTAGTACATGGTGTCCCACTGTGCCGGCTGATCAGGGCCCGCCGGATAAGAGGAGAGGAACACCGTGGCCGGGATCTTGCCCGCCCAGTACAGCGTCCAGGGGTTCATCCCCTGCAGGACCCCGGTCTTGACCGCTTCGAAAAGCGCGTTGTTGTCGGCGGCAACGGATTTGGCCGGGAATGCCTTGATGGTGAGCTCGCCGCTGGTTTTTTCCTGGAAGCTGTTGCACCACTTTTCAAACAGCGTGTAGCCTGTCGTGCCCGCATCCCAGGTCGACTGGACTTTCCATACCGTCCCGCCGGCAGCTTCAGCCTTGCTGACGAAAGGAGCGCCAATGACAGCAGCTCCACCGGCAACGGCAGCGCCGGTGAGGGCTGCTGTTTTGAGGAAAGTACGACGATCGGTGCCCTGTGTTTCCGTTGCTTGTGGCGTCATTTCTTTTTTCTGCTCTTCAGACATTATTACCTCCTTGGTTAGAGTGGCAGTCCAGCAGATAAGTCCCCCTGCCAGCGAATTTGCCTTCATCTGCATGTTGCAGAAGCAGAAACGCTACATAAATATAATAAAATAAATCAATCTACGGAAGCGCGGGGGAGACTGCCAGACCCTTGCCAGGAGTGGCTCCCCACGCTAATTAGGCGCCTCCACGAGTTCTTGCGCAATCGATAGTCAGCTCCTCATGCGAGCTCAACAGGAAGACGCACACGACACGATGTTCCTGTATACGGAACGCCGTTCTATATTTTGTGCATTTTTTAAGCATCCAGGGCCGCCATAAAAACAGAGGGAAGCCAAATAAATCAATAATTCGACTCATGATGCTCAAAAAAGAAACAATGTTATATTAGTGATAAATTCTCTTTACCGGAATGTCAAGTTGTTTTTGGGCCAGAGCTCCGCGTCTCACGGCGAGAAAGGTCCTGGTTCCGTTGTGCGCTCTTCAGCCAATCGCCTCATAGAGTCACTTTATAAACAGCGTGGGTTCCATGCTCGGGCCTGCAAAGCATGCAGACCACAAAAGGGGACCGCATAAAGGAATGAACTACCCCGCAGCAAGCTACGGGGTATCAATAGTATTTTGACACTCCAATCGAAGCGAGCTTCGGGGAATTTGGCCCTCTTTATTGATTAAAAGAGGAATCGCCCGGAGAGTAATGCTGCATACCCTGGTCCGGCAACCCGGCCCCCGCAGGCAGGGGCCGAAGCTACAGGTGCGAGCCGGTGGTCAATTAACCCCTGACCAGGAGGCATGGCCTGGAGGGTGAGAGCATCAAGGTGGGACTTCCGGCCCAGCGAACAGGCCTCAAGGACGGGAGCCAAAAGCCTTACAAGACAAAAAGCCCAGCCGATTCCGGCCGGGCCTTTCGTTTAATGATGGCGGAGGGGGGGAGATTCGAACTCCCGGTGGGTTGCCCCACAACAGATTTCGAGTCTGTCACCTTCGGCCTCTCGGACACCCCTCCGCGGGTTTTCCGTTTGGGACACCCTTTATAATGTCTTTTGCGATTTTTTTCCAGCCCTTAATTCTTTGAAAAAACCGCTGAGCATTTTGCTGCACTCCCCACCAAGCACCCCTTCGCTCACCTCGACCTTGTGGTTGAATCGTTCGTCGCTGGCAAAATCGTAGATCGAGCCAACCGCACCGGCACGCGGGTCGCGGCAGGCGAAGACCAGCCGCGGAATGCGGGCCAGGATGATCGCGCCCATGCACATCACGCATGGCTCCAGGGTGACATAAAGGGTGGTGTCGAGCAGCCGCCAGTGGCCGATATGCGCGGCAGCCTGGCGGATCGCCACCATCTCGGCGTGGGTGGTCGGATCGTTGCTGGTTTCACGCAGGTTGTGGCCGCGACCGATGATTTCACCGTCGAGAACAATCACCGCGCCAATTGGAACCTCGCCTAGGGTTCTGGCGGCTTCGGCTTCGGCCAGAGCGGCCTGCATGAAGACCTGATCCTGTTCCAGGGTCATTATGCGCCTTCCTCCTGGGCTCCGGAGGGTTTGACCCAAGGGGTCTCGTCCTGGTAGCCCGACTTGATCTCCTTGAGCGGCTCCCGCCGTTCGCGATACCGGGTCAACATCCCCTTCAGCCACTCCTGGTGCTGGAGGGCCGCGTTCTGATCGGTGATGAACTCGTGACGGCCCCGGGCAATCTCCAGGGTCGGGCCCACAGGGCCGGCGACCAGCGTTCCTGTGTTGCTGCAGAGCATACAGCGCACCCGGCCATCGTCGAGGAAACGGATCGTGGTTCCGCCGCACAGCGGGCAGCGCGGTTGCCGCCGCAGGGCCGGTTCTCCGAACAGGGCCGCGGCCAGTTCAGCGGCCGCCTGCCGGTTGGCTTCGCTCAGGACCACTTCGCCGGGCAGGGCCGCGTAGAGAACACGAGTCATCCGGTTGTCGGCCTGAAGCGTCAGGAAGAACCTTTCGAGGTCAAGCAGGGTGCATCCTTCCTTCCCCTCGATCCCGGCGACGCCGATGCCGACCGCGGGCTTGCCCCAGAGTCGCTCGGCCATAGCATAGAAGGAGAGCCCCCGATCGACAAAAACCTTGAGGCAGGCGTGAGCCCCCAGGAAGTAGGTCGGCGCGGCCAGGATCAGGGCATCCGCCGCCGCGATCGCCTCGAGAATCACCGGCAGGTCGTCGCCGAGGACACAGCCCCCTCTGCTCAGGCACCGGTAGCAGCCGTTGCAGTAACGTAGGCGGAAATCAGTCAGGCGCAGCAGCTGCAGGCGGTGCGGGATGGCAAGCTGACGGCTGATCTCCTTGACCATGATTTCACAGTTGCCAAGCTGGCGGGGCGAGGCAATGAGCCCCAGGACCTGTTTCATAAGCAGCCTTTCTGAGCAAGGACTTGGCATTGAGGCCCTGTCAGCTTAAATCAATTGCTCCGTTCATTGCCAGAGAAAGTGGCTCTTGAGCCGCCCCGCCTCATCCCGAGACCCAAGCTGGGCCGCCCATTCAGATAGAGCTCGATCCCCGTTGCTTTTTAACACCTCTTCACGTGCCTTAGGGGTCAGGTCTACACATTTCACAAAAAATGCATTTTATGCAAAAAAAGTGAAATGTGTAGACCTGACCCCTTTCTCCGGTAAATTACCGGGAGACAGGACGGGAGGCCTTTTGCCAACACGCCAAGCGACGTGGCAGGTTGAACCGGGTTTTGGGTTTGACAAGATACCAGCTGTACGGTAGAAGAGGCGGATAGATCGCAAGTAATTTCAGGACGGACCCGGCCAACCCGCGGGGCGTGGCTGGAATCGTCCTCTTGATAGTTTACTGTAACCTTCATTCTGCACCCCTTGAAAGGAAACCACTGATGAGAAGATTTGCCATGCTGGCCCTTGCGCTGTTGTTGGTCCTGCCACAAATTGCCGCAGCAGCCGGGGCGAAAGAGAAAGTCAAAGCCGGCTTCATCTACGTCGGCCCGGTCGGCGACGCCGGCTGGACCTGGGCCCATGACCAGGGGCGCCAAGAGATGGAAAAGCTGCCCTTCGTCGAACCGTCGACGTTCATCGAGTCCGTGCCCGAGGGGGCTGAATCCGAGCGGGTGATCACCGGCCTGGTGCGCAAGGGGCACAACCTGGTGTTCACCACCAGCTTCGGCTACATGGACGCCACCCTGGATGTCGCCAAGCGCAACAAGGACGTGGTCTTCATGCACTGCTCCGGCTACAAGACCGCCGAGAACGTCGGTAACTACTTCGGCCGTATGTACGAGCCCCGCTACCTCTCGGGCATCGTCGCCGGGAAAATGACCAAAAAGAACGTGATCGGCTACGTCGCCGCCTTCCCGATCCCCGAAGTCATCCGCGGCATCAACGCCTTCACCCTCGGCGTGCGCAGCGTCAACCCCGAGGCCCAGGTGCGCGTCGTCTGGACCCAGACCTGGTTCGATCCGGGCGTCGAGCGCGATGCCGCCGACAGCCTGCTCGATGTCGGCGCCGACGTGCTGGCCATGCACCAGGATGCCCCGGCGACTTTGCAGGCGGCTGAAGCCCGCGGCGCCTACGTGATCGGCTACAACTCGGATATGCGCTCTTTTGCCCCGAATGCCTTCCTCACCGCCCCCGTCTGGAACTGGGGGCCGCTCTACGCCAAGGTCGCCAAGGAAGTCCATGAAGGCTCCTGGAAGTCCGAGTCCATCTGGTGGGGGATGCAGCAGGACCTGGTCAAGCTGGCGCCGATCAGCGACAAGGTCCCAGCCGCTGTCAAACAGCTGGTCGAGGAGAAAACCGCGGCCATCAAGGCGGGCAAGCTGCACCCCTTCACCGGGCCGATCAAGGACCAGGGCGGCAAGGTCCAGGTTGCGGCCGGCAGCGTCCCCACCGATGGCGAGCTGCTCGGCATGAGCTACTTCGTCGAAGGCGTCCAGGGGACGATTCCCAAGTAAATCAGCAGCTTCATGAACTGGGGCACGCGCGAACCCAATGCCGCGCGTGCCCTTTTTTGATGGCGATGACCACTCTTCTGCAGACCAGGCATATCCGAAAAACATTCCCCGGAGTCGTTGCTCTGGACGATGTCTCACTGTCCATCGCTCCGGGTGAAATCCACACCCTGCTCGGCGAGAACGGCGCCGGGAAAAGCACCCTGATGAACGTCCTGACCGGTCTTTACCGGCCAGAACGCGGCGAAATTCTCTTCGACGGCGAACCGGTCCAGTTCAGCAGCCCGGGTGATTCTCTGGCCATGGGGATCGGCATGGTCCATCAGCATTTCATGCTGGTTCCGGCCCACACCGTGTTCGAGAACATCCTGCTGGCCATCGATGGCGTGCCAAACTTCTTTTCACGCAAAAAATACCAGCAGAAAGTCCAGCAGATCCTCGACGAGTTTGCCCTCGACCTCGACCTCGACACCCCTGCCTGGAAGCTGTCGATCGGCGCCCAGCAGTGGATCGAACTGATCAAATTGCTGGTGCGCGACTGCCGCCTGCTGATTCTCGATGAACCGACCGCGGTGCTGACGCCCCAGGAGAGCGCCCGCCTGTTCCAGGTGCTCACAAGGCTGCGCGACCAGGGAAAGAGCATTCTCTTCATCTCCCACAAGATGCGCGAAGTCATGGAGATCTCCGACCGGGTCACGGTCCTCAAGAAGGGGCGCAGCCTGGTCACCCTGCCCCGGGGAGACTATGATGAGAACCAGCTGGCTTCGCTGATGATCGGCGAGGACCAGATTCCCATGTGGATCAAGCCCGCCTGCAAGTATGAAGAACTGGCCCTGGAGATCAAGAACCTTTCGGTGCGCAACGACCGCGGCCTGGCCGACTTGGACAATTTCACCATGAAGCTGTATCGCGGCCAGATTCTCGGGGTCGCAGGAGTCGCCGGCAACGGCCAGAAGGCCCTGGCCGAAGTCCTGACCGGTCTCAAGGAAGCTACCAGCGGCCGGATCCTGGCCGGCGACCGCGACATCACCCACAGTACCGCAAAGAGCTCCTACATCGCCGGCATCGCCCACATCCCGGAGGACCGCAAAACCATCGGCATCGCTCCCGACATGACGGTCGGTGATAACCTGATCATGAAAAATTTCAACTCGCGCGCCTTTCGCCGCTGGATTTTCCAGGATCGCGCCGCCATCCGCAGGAACGCCGCCGACAAAATCGACCAGTTCGCCATCAAGGCCGGACCGGACGGCAACCCCATCCGCTACCTCTCGGGGGGCAACATCCAGAAAGTCATCATCGCCCGCGAGCTGTCGGAAAAGCCTTCGGTCCTGGTCG
>JAHEEU010000017.1 GCA_024640545.1 Geobacteraceae bacterium | reverse complement strand
GCGACGAGATCGGTCTGCCGAAGGGGCTGCCCTTCCACGGCGTCGACATCTGGAACGCCTACGAACTGTCCTGGCTGACCCCCCGGGGCAAGCCGGTGGTGGCCATGGGCGAGTTTCGCATTCCCTGCGAGTCTCCCCACCTGATCGAATCGAAATCGATCAAGCTCTACCTCAATTCCTTCAACCAGACCCGGTTCGACGATTTCGAGTCGGTGCGCGCCCTGCTCAGCCGGGACCTTGGCGGTGCCGCCGGGGCGCCGGTGGATGTCCGCCTGATCGGTGCCACTGAGTTCGTCGATCAGGTCTTCGCCACCTTGCCGGGGGAGTGTATCGATGATCTCGACATCGCCATCGACGATTACTCCCTGGATGCCGGTCTGCTCGCAGGGGCAGCCGATCCAAGGCAGGAGGTCGCCGAGACGCTGCACAGCCACCTGCTGAAGAGCAACTGCCTGGTGACCAGCCAGCCCGACTGGGGGAGCCTGCTGATCCGTTACCAGGGCGCCAGGCTCGACCGGGAAGCCCTGTTGCGCTACCTGGTTTCCTTCCGTCAGCACAACGAGTTCCACGAGCAGTGCGTCGAACGGATTTTTGTCGACCTGATGCACTTCTGCCGGCCCGAGAAGTTGACGGTTTACGCCCGCTACACCCGCCGCGGCGGCCTCGACATCAACCCCTACCGCAGCAATTTCGAGTACGAGGCGGACAATCTGCGCCTGGCGCGGCAGTAGCAGGGAGTCCCGCGCGCATTGCCGGTCAGGACTGCCGAGCCTGGCAAAAGCTTTGTTTTGCCGCTCAGCTGGATTTCTTATAGAATGGCGTGACAGCCAAGCTTGCTCTTCTGGATGTGGAGACCATGGGTAGAGATTCTTTGTCAGCACTGTCCCCCGCCGAGGTCGCCGAGGCCCTGAACTTTGCTCAGAGTGTCGTGCAGGATGCGGGCGAGATCGCCGTGGGTTATTTCCGCAAGGCGCTGGACGTGGACAACAAGGATGGCGGAGGACGTTTCGACCCGGTGACGCGCGCCGACCGCGAAGTGGAAGCCTGCCTGCGCGAGGCGCTCGCTCGGCGCTTTCCCGACTTTGGCATCATTGGCGAAGAGACCGGCAGCACGCCGGGGCGTTCGGATCTCAACTGGGTGATCGACCCGATCGATGGGACCAAGACTTTTATCAGCGGTTTTCCGACCTGGGGAATCCTGATCGGCTTGCAGCAGGGCGACCAGGTGCTCGCCGGGCTGATGTACCAGCCGGTGACCGGGGAGCTCTTCTGCGGGAGCGCGGCCGGCGCGTTTCTGCAGTGCCGGGGGGTGAGGTCCGTCATGCGGACCCGGCAGCGGGTGCGCCTCGACGAGTCCCTGCTCTACTGCACCCACGACAGCATGTTTGCCAGCGAGGCCAATCTGCAGGCCTTCCGCCGGGTGGCCGCAAAAGCACGCCTGCAGCGTTTCGGCGGCGATTGCTACTCCTACTGCATGCTGGCCCTGGGCCAGATCGACCTGGTGGTGGAGGATACCCTGCAGCCCTATGACATCGTGCCGCTGATCCCGATCATCGAGGCGGCCGGCGGAGTGGTCACCGATGCCCGGGGGAAGACTCCCGTGGCCGGCGGGTTCGTGGTCGCGGCTGCCAACCGGCAGCTGCACCAGGAGGTCATGGCCCTGCTTTGAAAGAGAAAAATCCATGGAAACAGTCAAGACCGCCAGCTTCGAATACCTGATCGATCTTGCCAAAGAGAACCCGGAGGGCGGCTATACCTTCGTGCTCGACGGCAAGAGCTACCAGATCCAGGATGTCCTGGAAATCTCCCGGATCGCCACGGAGCACGGCTACATCGTGATCTACTGACCTGCCGTTCTTTTCCTCATGATTGGCCCCAGGGCGGCCCCGGGCCCGGCCTTTTGCCTCAAGGCAAGGGCAGGAGTCCTGGCAGCTCGTTTGGCAGCAGGGGGCGTGGTGTGACGTAATCCGGCAGGCCGAGGATGCGTGTGCCCGGCGGTGGATCGAGCTCGGCATACAGTCGCCGGGTGTCGCTGAGATAAGCTTTGCTCAGGTGCATCGGCAGCAGCAGCTCCGGCTTGACCAGCCGGCTGATGCTGTTCAGGTCCGTAGTGCACAGGTGTGCCGAGCTGCGGGCCTTGGCTTCATCTGCGGCCAGGAAGGTGCATTCCGAGGCCAGCAACGTGACCCCCTGCATGAGGTCACGGATGCGCTCCCGGTTGTCCTGCGTCATACCCACATCACAGATATAGCCTATGCTGGCCGGCGTTGCGTTGCGCCGAATCCGGCCATACAGCGCTTTGGGATGATCGATCATTTCCAGGCCGCGCTCGCCGTCCCTCTCTCTCCAGACCTCCAGGGGCCCTTCGTCCCAGCGCCCGTTGTGAAAACGCTTTTCCAGCTCCTTGAGCCAGGGTCCCGGCAGCAGTCGTTCCTCATGCAGTTTGCGCTTGTCGACTAGGAAGGCTGCGTTTTCCGTGACCCGGAAGATCAAGACTGGAATCTTGTGGTCACAGATTTCGGCCTCGACGGTTATCTGGCGGGTCTGCAGAAGGGTGCGGTCCCTTCGATGCCTGGTGCCGGCGTGTCGCGATTTGAAGCCGTGGCTGCCGGTGAATTCGTATTGCTCTATGGCCCGGGGGTGGACTTCGTAAACGGTAATCGTGCACCAGGTCTTTTCGGTGAGGTTCCAGTCGTAGGCGGCCAGTTTACTGCTGATTCGAGCGGCAATCCCCGCAGGGCCATAGACGAGGATGTTTCGCGAGGCGGCATGCACATGGCGCAGGAAATGATCGAAGCCCATCAGGTGGTCCATGTGGGCGTGGCTGACGAAGATGGCATCCACCGAGCGCAGAACCCGCTTTGCCAGGTGGTAGAGCTGCCCGCAGTCGAGCAGGAGGCCGCGGCCGGTGGGTCGGATATTGATGAACATGACCGGATCATCGAGCAGGCCGGAGAAAAAACTCGGCTGCAGGTAGCGGAACAGGCCAAGGTTCTGCATAAGGGCTCCGGGCTGAGTCTCAGGCTAGAGGCCGCTGGCATCGAGGGAAGACTCGATCTCCAGCGAGCGCAGCTTGAGGACCATCTTGCGGCGCACCGCCGTTGGAATCTCGACGTGCAGGCACTGGGTCTCCGGGTTGAGCTTGCGGGCGGCGATCCGCTGCAGGGCATTGGCCCCCGCCCCGGGCAGCCAGCGCAGGTTGTCGCTCGGCAGAAAGGCCCGGTCTTCACCGTCGACCAGGCTGTCGACCTCGATGCGCGGGTCGACACGGGTGCCGAGCAGCTGCATGCCGCCGAGCAGAGCGAAATTGTAGCACTCGTGGGTGGCGGCACAGAACTGCACGAACATCTCGGCGGACAGTTCGCGGATCACGGCCAACCCCTGGCGCACGGCCGCGTTCGGCTGCAGGTGGAGGACGTCCACTGCACTGGATAGTGTGCCGATCTGCTGCGGCCCCCGGAACGGGGGCAGCCCGCCGAGTCCGACCACGATGCGCCGGTCGTCGCTGAAGGTGCCGACGCATCCATGGATGTCGATCACCAGGTCGGGAAGGGCCATCTCGAGAGCCTTGACATAGTGCGGCAGGCCCTCTTCGAGCTTGTAGCAGTAGGGATGTCCGTGCTCGTCGGCATAGGGGTAAATGACATCGATGTTGCTTGGGTTGAGCGGTACCCCCCAGGCTTCGAGATGGGAGAGGTTGTTGTCGGTCAAGGGTTCTCGGCCGGCGAAGCCGAGGTTGATGATTGCTGCGCCGCCCTTGCCGGTGCGCAGAAAATAGAGCGCCACTTCAAGGGTGTGGGGGTCGTAGGGGCCATGGCTGGCTGTGATCAGCGGGCGTTTCCGGCGAGGCTCCTCCTGGTTGTGGCGCAGCAGCAGAACTCCCCCTGCACCATCCGGAAGGTAGCGTCCGGCAAACTTGGGCAAGGCGTGACCACAGGGCCGCCAGCCGTGATCCAGGGTGGGCACGGCGGTGAAGAAGCGCCGCAGAACCGACTGGCGCCAGGTGGCGACAAAGCGCAGGCAGCGATCGGGGAGCCGGTAATAGATCGAATAGTCTAAGGGGTCGAGATAGATGCGGACCTGCAGGCGCTTGAGCAGTTCCCGGTTGTAGTTGTTCTGGGTGCTTTTCAGCAGACGGCCGGTGATGTCCGTCATGGCGGCGAAGGCATCTTCGCCAGGGATTCTGTCGAGCAGCTCAACCCGCTTCAACTGGCTGTAGTCCTCCCGGCCGATTTCCACCTCGAGGCGGTTCAGGTGACGCTTGAAGGGGATCGCTTCGTCGACTTCGAACTGGCTGAGGAATAGTGGCGAAATGCCGGGGCGCTGTTCTGTCATGTACCGTCCAATCGTTAACCCTGGGAAGCGTTGTCCTTTAATCCTAGCGGGTTTTTTCGTTTTGTCCCGTGCCTTGTTGCCGGCCAGGTGTTTTGACGGCTACTCCTTGCCGGGGCTCCGGCGGATGCGGGCCATGGAGAAAAAGATCCCGATGACGCAGAGTGCCGAGAAGGTCAACAACGCCGCGTGCATGCTGAGGAGGAACTGAGGCTGAGTCTGTGCCGTGACGGCCTGCCCGGACATGACGATTGAAAAGGTGATGGTAATGATGGTCATGCTGCCCATCATCCCCAGGGTGCGCATGGTGCTGTTGAGCCCTGAGGCGACACCGAGGTAGCGGGGGGC
This sequence comes from Geobacteraceae bacterium, assembly GCA_024640545.1. Lineage (GTDB taxonomy): Bacteria > Desulfobacterota > Desulfuromonadia > Desulfuromonadales > BM103 > JAHEDT01. The sequence goes on along the minus strand of JAHEEU010000017.1, from coordinate 21,475 downwards.
GACGCTGCCCATGATGACACTGACATTCGGCGAAGAGAAGAGGGCGAAGCCGAGACCGAGGATCACCAGCATGGCCATGATCAGGGTGATTTGGGTGCCTCCGGTGATGGTGGCGGCGATGCCGATGCCGGTGGCGCACAAGCCCATGCCGATGGTCGCTACAGTTGCTGCAGAAAAGCGGTCGGCCAGCCGCCCGCAGAGCGGAGAGAAGACCGTTTGGACGATAGGCTGGATCATGAGGATCGTGCCGGCTTCGTGGGGATCCAGGCCCTTGACGTATTGCAGGTAGAGGCTGAGAAAAAAGGTCACGCCGAAGGTCCCGGCGTAGTTGAGCAGAGCGGCCAGGTTGGAGAAGGCAAACACCCGGTTGCCGCGCAACAGGGCGACGTTGAGGACCGGGTACGCGGTGCGTGCTTCCAGAACCAGGAAGAGAACCAGCCCGCCGGAACCGCACAATGCCACGAGCCAGGCCCAAGCGCCCCGGTCGAGGTTGGACGCACCGACAATCAGCAGCATGATGGCGCCGGCATAGACCAGGCTGCCGCGCCAGTCGAAGGGCTCCCCCTTGGCTTCGGCCCACTCGCCGTGGAGCTTGAAGCAGCTGATCGCAAAGGTGATCATGCCGAGAGGGACGGCCAGGTAGAAGATCGCCCGCCAGCCGAAGGCGGTGACCAGGGCCCCGCCGAAAAAGGGCCCGCAGGAGATGCCGGCGTAGACGCTGGCCACGGCAATGCCGAGGGCTTTGCCGCGTTCCTCCGGTGGGAAGACCGACACGACGATGGCGAAGGTGGTCGCCATGACCATCGAGCCGCCCATCCCCTGCAGAAAGCGCAGGGCAATCATCGACTCGATCGACCAGGCCTGGGAGAGCAGCCCGCCGACCAGGGTGAAGATGACGATGCCGTACTGGAAGATGCGCCGCCGGCCGTAAATGTCCCCCATCCGGCCCATGGCCAGTAGAAAGATCGAGGCGGACAGCACGTAGGTGGTCTCCACCAGCCCGAGCTGCATGGCGCTGGCCGAAAACTCGCGACCGATGGCCGGCAGGGCCACGCCGACCGCCGACATCATGAAAGGCATGAGAAAGTGCGCGGTGCAGACGACCAGGAGGGTCGCCGACCGTGAAACCGGCTGGGTCATCCGATCTCCCGAAGTGCGAAAAAATTGTCGGTAAGCATCTTTGTCATGAGATTTTATCAGCCTCCAGCCTTCAAACCCAGAGACAGGCACCTGCGGAGCCAGTCCCTTATCTCCAGTCTTTGCTAAAGATAGCTCCTGCCGCCCATGTAGGTCTTGGTGAAAAAACTGTTTGAGAGCTTTTCGATGCGCACGTTCTTGCCGGTGCGAGGGGCATGGATGAACTTGCCGTCGCCGATGTACATGCCGACATGGGTGACCCGCTGGCCACCTTTGGTGGCGAAAAAGACCAGGTCGCCCGGACGCAGCTGGGCCTTGGGCACCCACCTCCCGGCCTGGAACTGGTTGCGTGAGACACGGGGCAGGTTGAGGCCGTTGAGGCGGTAGCAGACCATGGTCAGGCCGCTGCAGTCGAAGCCGTTCTCGGCCGTGACGCCTCCCCAACGGTAGGGGATGCCGAGAAACCGCTTGGCGGTCCTGACCAGCTCGGTGCGCAGGTCGCCCTGGCCGCTCTGCTGGATGCGGGCGGCGGCATAGTCCTCCGGGAAAACGATGAAGAACTTGTCGATCAAGCCCTGAGCCTGCAGGCGCTCGGCTTCTTCGCGGGCCGGCTGATAGCTGGCGTGGTTGGCGAAGCGGACTTTGTAAAGCCCGGATTCGTGGCGGAAGTAATAGGCGTCGATGCCGCGTGCCTCGAGGGCCTGCTCAAGGCGTACGGCATTGTCGAGGTTGGTGAACGCCCCGACCTGGATCGAGTAGCCCATCTTCTCCAGGGGACGCATGTCCGCCTGGTCGGCAGAGTCTTCGTCCAGCAGGGCGGCAATGGGATCCGCGGCGGCGGAGGGTGCTGCGGGGCTGGCCTCCCGGGACGCCTGCGGCACCCCCCTGTCCTGGACTGACGGCGCGCTGCAGCCGGCCAGCACCAGCAACCACAGGAACAGGCAGAGAAAGCTTCGGCAGAGGTTTTTGAGCGGAGGATTGGCTGTCAGCATGAAAGGTTTTGCCATCCTTTGATAACCATGTTCAGGGTGCCCAGACTAACACAACCGGCGGAAAAAATAAGGCTGATTCTCTTAATGCAGGCGATAAAGGTGCAGGCTGACACCGCAGCTTTGCTCGGCTTCGGGGAAATCCGCCCCCGCAGTCAACTGGTCGATTTTGGAGGCGCCAGGGATGTGGGCGGCAAACAGCCCATCGAGGAAGTCGGGGCCGAGGTGCGGTGCGCTGAGGCAGGCCAGAACCTCGCCGCCGGGGTTTAGCAGGGCCGGCAGGCTGCGCACCAGTTTGGGCCAGTGGACCTCGGCGGTAAAACTCTTTCCCTGGGTTGCCGGCGGGTCGCAGACGACCAGGTCGAAAGGCCCCAGCCTGCGCAATTTGCCGAGGCTGCGGAAGTATTCCAGCGCCAGAAAGCTGGCCTGGCGCAGGTCGATGTCGTTGATGCGGTGGTTGAGCTTGCCCAGCTCCAGGGCGCCGCGGTTCATGTCAAGGTTGACGACCCGGGCCGCGCCACCGGCCAGGGCGGCCACGGAAAAGCTGCAGCTGTAGGCAAAGAGGTTGAGCACGTTTTTCCCCGCGGCCCGCTCCCGGATCGCTTGGCGTCCTGCCGCCATGTCCGGAAAGAAGCCGATGTTCTGTGCCGCGCCGAGCCGCAGGCGATACGACAGCCCGGCCTCCAGGGCCTCCAGCTGCTCCGGAAGCTCCCCATGCAGCAGGCGGCTCGGGGCCTTGGCCAGGAAGCGTTCCTGCAGCAGAATCGCCCGGGGCGCTGCCGGCAGCAGGTTTTCAAGCAGCCGGGCCAGCTCCTCGAGCCACCCTTGCGGACGTGGTCGGTAGAGCACCACCATGACGACTGGCGGGAAACAGTCGATCACCAGGTCGTCATAGCCGGTAAAGCACTGGCCGCGGCCATGAAAGAGACGGCGGGCCTCTCTGGCGACTGGCAGGTGTTTGACGATTTCATCGCGGATGGTCTGCATGGCGGCTGTGAGTCTGAGCGGGTTAGGAGGCCGGTCAGGGCCGTTCAGTACCTGACTTTGAGATGGTCCAGGGTACGGTGAATATCCTCGAGGCTGAAACCCTGCTTTTCGCAGCACATCTCCGACCAGGTCTCGTACTCTTCAACCCGCTGCAGAAGCTCGGTAACCAGGTCCTCGCGGCCGACAAAATCCGCCGGGTTGTCAGCGACCCGCATCAGCAGCGGCACGATGAAATCCGGCAGGTCGCCTTCGGCATTCTCTCTGCGAACGGCCACTGCCAATCTGGCGAAAATATCCACTGGGTCCTCCCTGCTGAAACGCAAGCCTCGTCTCGCTTCCTCCGAGCATAACGGTCGCGCTGAAATCGTGCAATAGGTGGCAGGCCTGCACAGGGCATATTTCACTTGGAACAGGTTTCTTGTGGAAGACCCTGTTCTGGCCCCCGGTGCCCCGGAAGGGATAACGTTTGATAGCTAGGGGCGGGGTAACGTATACAGGGGCGCTTTTAATCCGCAGCGGCAACCTGGATTCGGGACGTACTAACAGAAAGAGAGACCGCAAAGATGATCTTGAAGCCTGAAGTTATCGCCCAGCTTGAGCGGGTGCTCAGTTCCGTTGAGCAGCTGCTCCCCAAGGCGTGCAAGCCGGTGGACTGGGCAGCCTGTCATGCAGCCAACTGGCGTCGGCACTCCTTCTCCGGGTTCCTCGAGCCGGTCAAGGTGACGGATACCACTACTCTCGGTGAACTCCTCGGTGTCGACGAGCAGAAGGAGATCATGGTGAACAATACCCGGCAGTTCCTGGCCGGCTTGCCGGCCAACAATTCACTTCTCTGGGGATCACGGGGCACCGGCAAGTCGTCGCTGGTCAAGGCGCTACTCTAATGAGTACGCGTCCGAAGGGCTGCGCGTCATCCAGGTGGAGAAGGAAGACCTGATCTACCTTTCGGAGATCTTCGCCGCTGTCGAGGGGGAACCCTACCGGTTCATCCTGCTCTGCGACGACCTGACCTTCGAGGTTGGTGAACTCAGCTACAAGATGCTCAAAAGCGCCCTTGACGGCTCCGTTTACTCGGCGCCGGAAAACGTGCTGATCTATGTCACCTCGAACCGCCGTCATCTGTTGCCTGAGTACGAGAGCGACCACCTCGGCGGCAAGTACGTTAAAGGCGAGTTGCAGCAGAGTGAGGCGCTGGAAGAGAAGGTGTCTCTTTCCGATCGTTTCGGCCTGTGGATTCCCTTCCACGTGTTCAGCCAGGAAAGTTACCTGGACGCCGTGCGCCTCTGCGTAGAGCGCCAGGCGCGCGAACGTAGGGTCGACATCCCCTGGTCGCAGGAACTGGAGCAGGATGCCATCAAGTGGTCGCGGGACAAGAGCAAGCGCTGCGGGAGGACCGCTTTCCAGTTTTCCAAGAATTGGGTCGGGCGCTATTTGCTGAAGCGGCAGGCGGCCTGAAGCCGTCGCGGCGGACTTCCCGGGGGGCCAGGGCCCCCCGGCTGGCGTTGCTGGCCAGTTGTACAACGCCGTGCACCGGCACGACCGCTCCCGGGGGGAGAAAGACGCTCATCAGGGAAATCAGCAGCATGCCGCCGCCGAGGCCGAGCACGGCGGTCAGCGAAGAGGAAAGGAATGCGGCGAAGACCAGCAGGGTGTCGTTCATCCGTTGGCGGCGGTCAACTCCCGGCGGTATTGGTGCAGAAGGGCCTTGACCTGGGCCGCATTCTCCGGCCCGATGCGGACCAGGATCTTGCGTCCCGCCGAGAATTCCTCGATAGCCGGGTCAGCGTAGAGGTAGAGGGCCTTGGGCTGGATCAGGAAAACCGGCTCGGCGACCGGTGGGGAGGTCAGCAGGTGGTCGATGACCTCGATCAGGCGGTCGTTGAAGTAGGCGTTCGGGTAGCCGAGCCCCTCGTAGGCTTCCTGGAAGAGCGGGTACAGGCGCTTGTACACGGCCACCACCTGCCGGGTATCGAGGCCCGCGAGCATTTTGACCAGGGGTGTGTAGCGCTGATAGTTGGCCGGGTCGATGGTGAGCTGGTCCCGCTCGCCGTGGGCCAGGAACTGCCCGGGGGTCTCTTTGACCGGGCGATGGGTTGCAGGCAGTTGCCGGCGCGGCAGGTTGTCGACCATGACCACGAAGCGCTCGATGAAGTGTTCGAGGACAAAGAAGCGGTCCAGTTTCTGTTCGGCGAAGAGCCTGGCCAGGATCGCCGCCATCGACCGGTCGCTCTGTTTCAGTTCCGGCAGCGGCTTTTCAAGGTCAATGACCGGCCCGGCCGCCTTGAGTTCCTCCGGGGTGGCGGTGAGCGGATGCTGAATGACCGGCTCGGCAGGTGCCTCGCTGACCGGGGGCGGGACAACGACCTGTCCCGGGAGCGGTTGCGTGGAGCGGTAAAACTGCCAGCAGGCGATAGCGATAATCACGCCGACAATCAGAAATCCGATCCGAAACGGCCAGTTTTTCATGAGGTTGCCTCCGATATCCAGGGTTTACTGGGACTGCCAGCTCATGGATCGTCCGATCGGCTCCTAGAACCATAACGCCAATCAGCGGTCCGTCAGCCTGCCCTGTTCAGCCGCCCGCAAGCAGCGCCGCGCACCAGGCTCCGACTACGATAATGATGGCCGAAGCTGCCAGCAGAGCGTTGACCGCCACACCCGGGCGTCCCCGGTACTCTATCACCAACTCCGTGCCGATGCCAAGGGGAAGACCGATCAGGAAGCCGAACAGATGGGCGCCGAGGTCGGTGTTCTCGCCGCCGGCCCCGAGCATGGCGAGCAGGCCGAGGGCGGCGGCGACCGGCAGGGTCCAACGGCGGCGCGGACGCAGGTTGTGGCGGTAACGTACCATGCTGATGGCCGCAAGCAGGCCCACGGCGCCGAAGATGGCGGTGGACGCACCGACTGATTGATGGGCGGGATTCTGCAGCCAGGCATTGGCCAGGTTGCCGAGCATGCCGCTGGCAAGCAGCAGCAGCCAGGCGGGGCCGGATCGCAGGTCACGGCACAGCCGGGAAATAAAGACGCCGCCGATCAGCAGGTTGCCGAGCAGGTGTTGCCAGTCGGCGTGCAGGGTGAGGGCAGTGGCCAGCCGCCACCACTGGCCGGCCATGATCTTGCCGGCATAGGCGTTGCCGAGGGCGGCCCAGCCGACAGGATTATGCCCGGCCAAATCGATGTTGTGCCGGGTGAGGTTGTAAAATGCGCCGATGGCGATCAGCACCCAGACGGTGGTCGTGCGATTATCGACCAGACTCGTGGCCTGCGGCGCTGACGGAGGCCAGTCGCGGTTCTCGTTCTCGTACTGTCGAAGCTCCTGAACGCTTCTGGAAAAATCTTCGGCCGGAACCAGCAACTGCCAGCCGAGGCCGCGCCGCTCGGCGCGCCAGGGGATTTGGCGCGCAGCGAGCACCAGCGACCAGCTGCGCAGCTGGCGCCGCGACAGGATGGTGGCAACCCCGTCCAGGCGCGCCGACAGTGGCCGCCACTCGGCGGGCTCCGGGCCTGTTATGTCGATGGGTGGGGCGATCATGGTCTGACTATCATCGCAAATTGTCGGCCCGACGTCACCCCTGATTGCTTGACAGACGAGACCTTTCGTGATAGTTACCATAAAGTAACTAAGCGAGGAGGGTTCTCTTCATGCCGTCGCTGACCGATCGCCAACAACAGGTCTATGCCTTCCTGACCGCATACCTGGCCGCCAAAGGCTACCCGCCGACCCTGCAGGAAATCGCCCGGCATTTGCATGTCTCGGGCAACCTCGGTGTGCTGCGCCACCTCAAGGCGCTGGAGCGTGCCGGGCTGATTACCCGCAGCCCCGGCAGCTCCCGCTCAATTGCCCTGGTCGACCGCGGCGGGAGCGGGTCGCTGCTCCTGCCGCTGGTCGGCACGGTGCGGGCCGGTTCGCCGCAGCTCGCCAGTGAAGACATTGAAGGCTATGTCGCCGTGGACGGCACCCTGGTCAAAGGCAAGGGTTCTTTCCTGCTGCGCGTCAAGGGCGATTCGATGATCGAGGCGCACATCCTTGACGGCGATCTGGCGATCGTCCGCCCGCAGGCAACCGCCGAAAACGGTGAGATCGTGGTCGTCCTGGTCGATGGCGAAGCCACCCTGAAACGGTTCTTCCATGAAGGGCGCCGCATTCGCCTGCAGCCGGCTAATGCCAGCCTTGAGCCGATTATCGTTGCGGCCGGTACGCGGGACGTGGCCATCATTGGCAAGGTCACCGGTCTCTACCGCAACCTGGAGTGACCGCTATGCAGCCTGCCGACGGCAAACTCCGGGTTGGAGTCATTCACGGCCCGGGCCGCCGGATGACTCCCGTCTGGTTCGACCTGAACCGCCGCAAGCACGTGATTCGCGAGATCACCAACACCTGGCGCGCCCGGCAGGGCGAGACCGTGCGGATTTACTTCCATGTCACCGACGAGGGCGCTCTGTATGAACTGGTCTACGACCCGGGTGATGGGAGCTGGACATTGGAACAGATAGAAGTTCTCTAGGGACGGGCAGTGCGACTCATGCTGAGCCAAGGATTTGAGGTTTTCGCGTTACGGCTTCCGTGCCCCGCGTCACGGTTTTCATGAGAACCGTCATGCACGTGGACATGAACGCGTTCTTTGCCGCGGTGGAGCAGCAGTCGAGCCCGGCCTTGCGGGGGCGGCCGATTGCGGTGACCGGCAGCGAGCAGCGGTCGGTCATCCTGACGGCCTCCTACGAGGCCCGCGCCTTCGGGGTCAAAACCGGCATGACCCGGTTCGAGGCCTTCGAGCGCTGTCCACAGCTGGTCCTGGTGCCAGCCAACAACCGGCTTTATACCCATGTGTCGACGGAAATCATGGCCATGCTGCAGGATTATACGCCGCTGGTCGAGGTCTTCTCGATCGATGAAGCGTTCCTCGATCTCAGCGGGTCCCTCCGTCTGTTCAATGGTGCCGAGCGCATCGCCTACCTGATCAAGTCGCGCATCAGGGCCCGTTTTGGCATTACCTGTTCGGTCGGCATCGCCCCCAACAAGCTGTTGGCCAAACTGGCCTCAGAGCAGAACAAACCCGATGGCCTGACGGTTTTCCGGCCGGCAGAGATCCCAGCTTTGCTGGAAAAAATGCCGATCCAGGAGCTCTGCGGCGTCGGCCGTCGACTCGGCCGGCAGCTGCAGGGCCTCGGTATCTTGACCTGCGGTCAACTGGCGCGGTTCCCCCTGGCGGTCCTGCGCAGGAAGTACGGTTTGGTCGGCGACAAACTGCAGGCCATGGCCCGTGGCCTCGATCCGTCCCCGGTGGTCCCCGCGGAGAGGAGCGCTCCGATCAAGTCGGTGGGGCACAGCCGCACGCTGCGCGACGACCTGGTCGACCGCCAGGCGATCTGTGCCTTCCTGCTGCAACTGGCGGAGATGGTCGGTCGCCGCGCCCGGCGCTACCAGGTCTCCGGCCGGGTGGTTACCCTGACCGTGCGCTATGCAAATTTTGCCACCTTGAGCCGCCAGCAGGTACAGGGCGATTACCTGGCCGGCAGCGAGGATATCTACCGGGCCAGCATGCAGATTCTCGACAACCTGGTGCTCGACCAGCCGGTTCGCCTGTTGGGGGTGCGGCTGTCCGACCTGCGCTTCAAGACCGGCCAGCTGCCGCTGTTCCCCGCGGAGCGCCGACAGTACCTGCTGACCGAAGCCAGGGACTGCGTCAACGATCGCTACGGCGACTTCACGGTCATGTTCGGCAGCCTGCTGGAACAGAGGGGCAAGGGGAGCCACGTCATCTCCCCGGCCTGGCGGCCGCAGGGCGTGCGCAACGTCGCGGTTCAGTAAGAGGGGGAGTAACCTAAAGTGCCTGCGGCTCGGTTGCGGCGAGGAGAGCGTGCAGCATGGCCACGCGGGGCATCGGCATTGCCCTCGCCGCCGCGCGCTCGAGGGGGACACCGTAGATGGCGTCCAGTTCGAGGGGCGAGCCCTGCAGGCGATCGACCATCATGCTCGGCCGGTAGTCTCCCATGCCGGTCGTGAGGTCCAGCAGCCGCGCGATAAAGCCCTCCCCCTCGAGCGGTTCTGTCAGGGGCTGCCGATTGGCGGCGGCCACCACCTCCCGCATCATTTCCGCGATCAGCTGGCGGGTTTCCGGACAGGCCAGAAGGCGGCCGGTGGGCAGACCGGTCAAGGCGCAGAGCCCGTTGAAGGGGATGTTCCAGACCAGTTTCTCCCAACGGATTCTGGTCAGGTCGGCGCAGGCCTCGCAAGGGATGCCGGCCTGCTTGAAGAGCACGGCCAGATGTTCGACCTTGGCACTGAGACCCTTGGCGAATTCGGCGATCCGGATGGCGCCCTGGTCGAGGTGGTGCACGGTGCCGGGTTGGCCGCGGTTGCAGCAGAGAAAGGCGGTTCCGCCAACCACCTTGTCCGCCCCGAAGGCGGCGGCCAGGAGGTCCTCGTTGCCGAGCCCGTTCTGCAGGGTCAGGAGGGTGGTCCCGGTCGCGACGAGCGGTCGGGTCAACTCGATCAGCTGAGCGTTGGCGTATGCCTTGAGCCCGACCAGGACCAGGTCGACCGGGCCGATCTGCGCGCTGTCCTGGTAGCCGTTGACCCTCTCGAGATGGAAGTCGCCGTGCGGCGAAGTGACCGTCAGCCCAGCCCGGCGGATGGCCTGGTAGTCGCGGCGCAGCAGGAAGTGCACATCCTGCCCGGCCCTTTGCAGCAAGGCACCGTAATAAAGTCCCAGAGCGCCAGACCCGATTACGCCGATACGCATTTGGCCCTCCCGGCGACCCGGCGGCGGCTGTTGTTTCGCAAATGGAAACAAACCCCCGAAGAACCGGGGCTTTCCTTGACCAAAATGACATTCTGTGTTAATCTTGTAATTTCCATAGGGAGAAACGAGAATGTTTAAAATTGGTGACCGGGCGGTTTACCCTGCACAAGGGGTTGGTGTTGTTGAGAAGATTGAATCCCGAGAGTTTTGCGGACAAATCAACGATTTTTATATCCTGCGCATCATTGACAACGACATGACCATTATGGTTCCGGTGGGTAACGCACGTCAAGTCGGCCTGCGTACCCTGATCAGCAAGGACAAGGTCGAGACAATATACAACGTCCTCGAGGAAAAGCAAATCGGGGCGCTGGCCATTGCCTCCTGGAGCCGGCGGCAGCGGGAGTACAACGACAAGATCAAGACCGGTGATCCCAAAGACGTGGCTGAAGTGCTGCGCGAACTCTACCTGATCAAAGAAGAAAAGGAACTCTCCTACGGCGAGAAGAAAGTCCTGGAACTGGCACGCAGGCTGCTGGTCAAGGAATTGGCCCTTGCCGAAGGGATCGCCGAGGAGATGGTCACGAAGCGACTTGAAAAGATGGTCAACTGAGTTTGGTTTAGCCTGTGGCTGATTCCGGACCGGGTGCTGAAGATGCACCCGGTCTTTTTGTTTGCCCGGTACTGCGTTGATTAATTATTTTCAAACGCCGGCAAATACGATAAAAGTAACAGTCCGGGCGGTAGCCTGGCACTCTTGGTCGTTTCGGGGAACTTTATGGATGTTCACGTTCTGGTCCCAGCCGCCGGCAGCGGCAGCAGGATTGGGGGCGATACCAGAAAGCAGTATCTGGAGCTGGGTGATCGGCCGGTTCTGGTCCAGACGCTGTTGCGCCTGGCCGGCCTTCCCCAGGTGACGGCCATCCACCTGGTCGTGCCGGCCGCGGACATCGCCTTCTGCCGCACTGAACTGGTCGACCACTATCGGCTTGACAAGATCGGCGCAGTCATTGCCGGCGGAGCGGAGCGCCAGGATTCGGTCCGCAACGGGCTTGAATCCTGTGGTGCCGCCGATCAGGATGTCATCCTGGTCCACGACGGGGTTCGCCCCTTCTTCCCGAAAGACCGGATCGGTCTGCTGGTACAGCGCGCAGCCGTCGAAGGAGCGGCCCTGCTGGCGGTTCCGGCCCAGGACACCATCAAGGAGGTCTTCGACGGTCGGGTTCGCTCGACGCTCGATCGTCGCCTGCTCTGGCAGGTGCAGACTCCGCAGGCCTTTCGCTGTGATCGGATCCGCGAAGCCCACCGGCGGGCTTACGCCGGCGGCTATGCTGGCACCGATGACGCATCTTTAATCGAATGGTGCGGGTGGCCGGTTGCAGTTCTGCCCGGTGATCCTCATAATTTCAAGATAACGACGCCGGCGGACCTGGCACTGGCCAGGGCTTTACTGGCGGCGGGAGAGGTGAGTCTGACATGATGCGCATCGGCCACGGCTTTGACGTTCACCGTCTGGTCCCGGATCGTGACCTGATCCTGGGCGGAGTCAAGATCCCCTACGAACATGGCCTGCTCGGGCACTCGGATGCCGACGTGCTGCTGCACGCGGTATCCGATGCGATTCTCGGCGCCCTTGGGCTGGGAGATATCGGCCGCTACTTTCCCGATACCGACCCGACCTACAAGGGGGTCGACAGCATGCTGCTGCTGGAACATGTCGTCGGTCTGGCACACACCCGGGGCTTCAGGGTCGGCAACCTCGATACCACGATCGTCGCCCAGCGCCCCAAGCTGGCCCCCCATGTCGCCCAGATGCTCACCAACCTGGCCCAGGTCTGCCAGGTGCCGAGCGGCTGCGTGAATGTCAAGGCCACGACCACCGAGCACCTCGGTTACGCCGGCCGCGGTGAGGGCATTGCCGCCTACGCCGTGGTACTCATGGAAGCAGACGACAAGTAAAGTGGTTCTTATAAAACTTCAGGAGTTAAGCGTCATATGAGCCTCCCCAATGTACAGCTGGCCACCAATTTCATTCGCAACATCATCGACGAGGATCTTGCCGGCGGCAAACATCAGACCGTGATTACCCGCTTTCCGCCGGAGCCGAACGGCTACCTGCATATCGGCCACGCCAAGTCGATCTGCCTGAACTTTGGGTTGGCCGCTCACTACCAGGGGTGCTGCCACCTGCGCTTCGATGACACCAACCCGGTCAAGGAAGAGCAGGAATATATCGATGCCATCAAGACCGACGTGCGCTGGCTCGGCTTCGATTGGGGCAGACATGAATATCATGCCTCGGACTATTTTGAGACGCTGTACGGTTATGCGGAAAAACTCGTCGAAAAGGGCTTTGCCTACGTCTGCGACCTGAGCCCGGAAGAGATGCGCGAGTACCGCGGCACCCTGACGGAGCCGGGCCGGGACAGCCCCTACCGCAGTCGCCGCCGGGAGGAAAACCTCAGTCTGCTGCGGCGCATGCGGGCCGGTGAGTTTGCCGACGGCTCCCGGGTCCTGCGTGCCAGGATCGACATGGCGGCGGCCAATGTGAACCTGCGCGATCCCGTGCTATACCGTATCCTGCGCGCCAACCACCCGCGTACCGGCAACACCTGGTGCATCTATCCGATGTACGACTTCGCCCACGGCCAGTCGGACTCAATCGAACGGATCACCCATTCTCTCTGCACTCTCGAGTTCCAGGACCACCGCCCGCTCTACGACTGGTTCTGTGAGGCCCTGGAGATCTACCACCCCCGGCAGATCGAGTTTGCCCGGTTGAACCTGACTTATACGGTCATGAGCAAACGTCGCCTGCTGGAGCTGGTCAATGAAAAGCATGTGTCCGGCTGGGACGATCCGCGCATGCCGACCCTTTCGGGAATGCGCCGCCGCGGCTTCACGCCCGGGGCCATTCGCACCTTCTGCGAACGGATCGGGATCGGCAAAAGCGACAGCGTCATCGACATGAGCGTGCTTGAAGACTGTGTCCGTGAAGACCTCGACCAGTCGGCCCCGCGCGCCATGGGCGTGCTGCGTCCGCTCAAGGTGACGCTCACCAATTACCCTGCGGGGCAGACCGAGGAGTTTACCGCGGACCGCCACCCCAAGGATCCTGCCATGGGAACGCGGACCATCCCGTTCAGCCGCGACCTGTATGTCGACCGCGATGATTTCATGGAGGACCCGCCCGGCAAATTCTTCCGACTCGGCCCGGGACGCGAGGTGCGGCTGCGTTACGGCTACATCATCCGTTGTGACCAAGTGATCAAGGACCCGGCGTCCGGCGAGGTGGTCGAGCTGCGCTGCAGCTACGATCCGGAAACCGGCGGCGGTGCCCTGCCGGAAGGGCGCAAGAAGGTCAAGGGGATCATTCATTGGGTTTCTGCGGCCCACGCCTTACCGGTTGAAGTCCGTCTCTACGATCGCCTGCTCCGGGTTGCCGACCCGTCTGCCGAAAAGGGCCGCGACTACCGCGAGTTGCTCAACGAGGAATCGCTGGAGGTTCTCACGCAGGCCCTGGTGGAGCCGTCCCTCGCCGAGGCCGCGCCGGGGACCGCTTTGCAGTTCGAGCGCCTGGGATACTTCTGTGTCGACAATAAAGACTCGCGGCCGGGCGGGCTGGTGTTCAACCGCACTGTGACCTTGCGAGATACCTGGGCCAAGGTGGCCGACAGCTGAGGGATGCCCCGGGCTGCAAGCCGCGTCCTTGCCGGGCAGCAGAGGTCTTTTCCTCTCCCGGTTTCTGTGTTATGAAAGGCGGTCACTGCGTATCCAGCCAGTGAGAATTCCTGCGGAGAAAAGATTATGCCGTTGCGTGTCTACAATACGATGTCAGGTAAAAAAGAAGAGTTTCAGCCCCTGGTCCCAGGCAAGGTTGGCATGTACGTCTGTGGAGTAACGGTTTACGATTACTGCCATATCGGCCATGCCCGGGCCAATATCGTCTTCGATATCGTTTATCGCTACCTGCAATACAGCAATTACGATGTCAACTACGTGCGCAACTACACGGACGTTGACGACAAGATTATCGCCCGGGCCAACGAGCGTGGCATTAGCAGCCAGCAGCTCTCGGAAGAGTTCATCCAGGCTTTCGATGAAGATATGGCCGCCCTGGGCCTGCGCAAACCGACGCACGAACCGAAGGCGACCGAGCACGTCGCTGAAATCATCAGCCTGGTCGAGAAGCTGATCGGCAAGCAGATGGCTTACGAGGCGGCCGGCGACGTCTATTTCAGCGTCGAGCGCTTTCCCGACTATCTCAAGCTGTCCAAGCGCAATATGGAGGAGATGCAGGCCGGTGCGCGGATCGCCCCCGGCGAGCAGAAGCGCAACCCCATGGATTTCGCACTCTGGAAGGCTGCCAAGCCCGGCGAACCCAGCTGGGAATCGCCCTGGGGCCCTGGCCGGCCCGGCTGGCACATCGAATGCTCGGCAATGAGCTCGACGCTGCTCGGCACGTCCTTCGATATCCACGGCGGCGGCCGCGACCTGATCTTCCCGCACCACGAAAATGAAATTGCCCAATCCGAGGGGGCCAGCGGCAAGCCGTTTGTCAAATACTGGCTGCACAACGGTTTCGTCAATGTCAACCAGGAGAAGATGAGCAAGTCGCTGGGCAATTTCTTTACTATCCGGGATATTTTGAAAAGCTACGACCCGGAGGTGGTCCGGTTCTTCATACTGACCGCTCATTACCGGTCGCCGATTGATTTTTCCGAACAGAACCTCAAGGAGGCCCAGGCCGGGCTAAGCCGATTCTACGAGGCGCTGTTGGCTGCTGCTGATGCCGTTGAGGGCTGCCCGGACAGCGGCGGTGTTGCCGCAGAGGCGAGTCTGCTCGATGAGCAATTTCGTGCCGCCATGGACGATGATTTCAACACGGCCCAGGCGATTGGCCATCTTTTTGAAGGCGTCCGGGCCATCAACCGCTTGATCGCCGAGAAAAAATTTCGCAAGCAAGCGGACAAGGTTGCTTCAGTCATGGCTCTCAGGGAGAAGGTCTCTGCTCTCGGCGATGTTCTCGGCCTGTTCAATTCTGATCCGGCCAACTGGCTGAAGCAGCAGAACCTGAAAGGTCTGCAGGAGCTCGGGCTGAGTGAAGCCGACGTCGAAGCCTTGATCAACGAGCGCCTGGAGGCGAGGCGGAACAAGGACTTCGGCCGCGCCGACCAGATCCGTAATGGCCTGGCAGAGCGGGGCGTCGAGCTGCTCGACTCCCCCACAGGGACGACCTGGAAGGTCCGGTGATTCCAAAGCAACCGTTTACAGAGGCGTCCGGCAGGACGCCTCTTTCTAGTTATATAGACTGACATGGCCAAATTCGTTCTGAAGACCGATTACCAGCCGCAAGGTGACCAGCCGCAGGCCATTGCCGAGCTGACGTCCGGAGTGCGCCGCGGCGACCGACACCAGGTTTTGCTCGGCGTGACCGGCTCCGGCAAAACCTTCACCATGGCCAACGTGGTCATGCAGGTCCAGCGGCCGACCCTGGTCCTCGCGCCGAACAAGACCCTGGCGGCCCAGCTCTACGGCGAGTTCAAGGAGCTCTTCCCGGACAATGCCGTCGAGTACTTCGTCTCCTATTACGATTACTACCAGCCGGAAGCCTACGTTCCCACCACCGACACCTATATCGAAAAGGATTCCTCGATCAACGAGGAGATCGACAAGCTGCGGCACAGCGCCACACGCAGCCTGCTGACCCGGCGCGACGTGTTGATCGTCGCCTCGGTCTCCTGCATCTACGGGCTTGGTTCACCGGAGGCTTATCACGGTCTGCTGGTTCGCCTCGAGCAGGGGATGACGCTGGATCGCAACCAACTGCTGCGCCGCCTGGTCGATATCCAGTACAGTCGCAACGACGTCGATTTTCACCGCGGCAGCTTCCGGGTGCGCGGCGATACGGTCGAGGTCTTCCCCGCCTACGAGGAGGACCGCGCCCTGCGTATCGAATTCTTCGGTGACGAGGTCGAGTCTATCAGCGAGGTGGACCCGCTGCGCGGCAAGCTCATCGACCGCCTGCCGGCAACGGCCATTTTTCCGGCCAGCCATTACGTCGCCACCAAGCCGACCCTCGAGCGGGCGATTCGCGAGGTCCAGGAGGAGTTGCGTGAGCGCATTCAAGCCCTGCGCAGCGCGAACCGCCTCGTAGAGGCCCAGCGCATCGAGCAGCGGACGTTGTTCGATATCGAAATGATGGAGGAGATGGGCTTCTGCCAGGGGATAGAGAACTATTCGCGCTATCTGGACGGACGCCAGCCCGGTTCGCCGCCGGCGACGCTGTTTGATTATTTTCCTGCCGATGCACTGCTCTTTATCGACGAAAGCCACGTCACCGTGCCGCAGCTGGGCGGCATGTACCGCGGGGACCGCAGCCGCAAGGAAACTCTGGTGGAATACGGCTTCCGCCTGCCTTCGGCGCTTGACAACCGGCCGTTGACTTTCGATGAGTTCAATGGCAAGCAGATCCAGACCATCTACGCATCGGCCACCCCGGGCGACTACGAATTGACCCAGGCGGCGGGAGTGGTCGTCGAGCAGATCGTCCGGCCGACCGGCCTGGTCGATCCGCCTCTGGAAGTTCGTCCGGCCAGCAGCCAGGTGGACGACCTGGTTCACGAAATCCGTCAGGTTGTGGTCGGCAAGGGTCGGGTCCTGGTGACCACCCTGACCAAGCGGATGGCCGAGGACCTGACCGGATACCTCGAGGAGCTCGGCATCCGGGTCCGCTACCTGCATTCCGATATCGACACCGTCGAGCGCATCCGGATTATCCGTGACCTGCGCCAGGGGGTGTTTGATGTCCTGGTCGGCATCAACCTGCTGCGTGAGGGGCTCGACATCCCAGAGGTCGCCCTGGTTGCGATCCTCGATGCTGACAAGGAGGGCTTCCTGCGCAGTACCCGTTCGCTGATCCAGACCTGTGGCCGTGCCGCACGCAACGTCGACGGCCGGGTTATCATGTATGCTGACCGCACCACGCGCTCGATGCAGGGCTGCATCGATGAAACCGGGCGGCGCAGGACGGCACAGCTGCTTTACAACCAGGACCACGGCATCACTCCGGAAACGGTCCGCAAGTCGTTCCGCTCGATTCTCGATGTCCTCACCCGGCCGGAATCGGCGATGGCCAACCTGGCCGCCGAAGCCCTGGCCGAATATCGCTCGGAAAAGGAATTGAAGGCCGAGATCGAACGGCTGCGCAAGGCAATGCTGCGAGCCGCTGCCGACCTGGAGTTTGAAAAGGCCGCCGAACTGCGCGACCGAGTCCTGCTCCTGGAGAAGCAGGACCTTGCCCTGCTCAGCTGAGCTCTTCCCCCAGGCCCTTAGCCGCGCCCCAGTGGCCGGGCCAACCCGATGGCTATGCGACAAGGTGGCGCGCGTGGCGGCCGTCGACCGGATACTCCGCAGCTCGCTGCGGGATTATTCATGGGGGCTGGCGGGGTCAGGATGGCATTGGGCGCTGTTCGCTGAGGTAGACCCACCCCTTGACGACCCGGTAGATCAACCAGATCGCGGCCGCGAGCAGAATCCCCTTGCCGACCAGGAGGATCAAGGTCGCGAAGCCGATCACCAGCCAGAGCAGGGTGAACCAGAAGGTCCTGATCTGCCAGCGGAAGTGGCTTTCGATCCAGGTCCCCTGCACGTCTTCCCGGCGCACGTAGTTGATGATGATGCCGGCGAACAGGGACAGGGTGCCGGTGAACAGGCTGGCCGCCTGCAGGGCGTAGACGATGATTGCCAGTCGCTTCAGGCTGGTCTCGGTGGGGGGCTGCATCTGCGCCTGCCAGGGATCGTTCATGACCTCATTATACGGAATCAATGCCTTCTGCGCCAGTGCGACGGGCTTTGAGAAAGTTTTTGTCTTCACTGCAGACACCCGGTACAATGACCGGGTTGATTCCACCCTGTCCGGCAACCTTGTTCGGGACCGCTATCCACCATGGGTTATCGCAATCTGCATGATACTGTGGCCGACCTGGCCAGAACCGGCCAGCTGCAAAAGGTCGACGTCGAAATCGATCCGTTCTTGGAGATCGGCGCCATCCAGCGCCGGGTTTACGCCCGCGGTGGCCCGGCGCTGCTCTTCACCCGTGTCAAGGGGTGTACCTTCCCCATGCTGGGCAACCTGTTCGGCACCCTCGAACGGGCCCGCTACCTGTTTCGTGATACCTTGCCGGCCATTGAACGCCTGGTGGCACTGAAGGTCGAGCCGGGCGCCGCCAGGCACGCGATCGGCGCGGCCCTCGGCCTTGGCCGCCACGCCTGGCACCTGTTGCCGAAAGTCGTGCGCAATGGTCCCTTGCTGCAGCATGCCACGGACCTTGCCCGGCTGCCGCAGCTGGTGTCGTGGCCCGGCGATGGCGGGGCATTCATCACCCTACCGCAGGTTTACAGTGAAAGCCCGGGCAAGCCCGGTTGGCGGCGGTCCAATCTCGGCATGTACCGTGTACAGATTTCCGGCGGCGCCTATGCCCGGGATGAGGCCGGGCTGCACTACCAGATTCATCGTGGCATCGGCGTCCATCATGCGTCGGCCCTGGCCGAAGGTCAGGGCCTGCCGGTAAATGTCTTGGTCGGCGGGCCGCCCAGCATGGCCCTTGCGGCAGTCATGCCGCTGCCCGAAGGGATGCCTGAGCTGGCCTTTGCCGGCCTGCTCGGCGGGCATCGACTGCCGGTGGTCAAGACTCCCAACGGGCTGCTGGCCCCGGCTGAGGCCGATTTCTGCCTGGTCGGCCAGATCCTTGCCGGCGAGACCCGCCCGGAGGGCCCCTTCGGCGATCACCTCGGCTACTACAGTCTGGCCCATGATTTCCCGGTCATGAAGGTCTCCCACATATTCCACCGGCCGGGAGCGATCTGGCCGTTCACCACGGTCGGGCGCCCTCCCCAGGAGGATACGACCTTCGGGGCCCTGATTCACGAAATGACCGGTGCCGCGATCCCCGACCTGGTGCCTGGCGTCCGTGCCGTCCATGCCGTCGACGCTGCGGGGGTCCACCCGCTTCTGCTGGCGATCGGTAGCGAACGCTACCGGCCTTACGCAGAGGACAGCGGGCCGCAGGAGCTGCTCACCCAGGCCAACGCGCTGCTCGGGCAGGGCCAGCTGTCGCTGGCAAAATACCTGCTGATCGTCAATGAGTCCGACCAGCCGGGACTCGATATCCACGATATCGGCGAATTTCTCAAGGCCCTCCTGTCCAGGATTGACTGGCGCCGGGACCTGCACTTCCAGACCTGTACCACCATCGACACCCTCGATTATTCCGGCTCGGCGCTGAACTCCGGCTCCAAGGTCGTCATGGCCGCCACCGGGCCGCCAGTACGCCCCCTGCCCGCGGAGCTTCCCGGGGGCCTGCGCCTGCCGGCGGGGTTTTCAAGCCCGCGGCTGGCCCTGCCGGGTGTAATCGTCCTGCAGGGTGAACCGTGGCAGGGAACGCGCGGCATCCCAGCGGCGGACCTGCTGGCCTTCTGCCGCGCATATGTCCCGAACGACGAGATCAACGCCTTCCCCCTGATCGTGATCGTCGATGATACCGAGTTCTCCGCCCGCAATCTCGACAACCTGCTCTGGGTGACCTTTACCCGTTCGGACCCGGCCACCGACATTGAAGGGATCGGGGCCTTTACCCATGCCAAGCACTGGGGCTGTCGCGGCAGCCTGGTGATCGATGCCAGGTGCAAGGGCTTTCATGCCCCTCCTCTCGAAGACGATCTTGCGGTCGAACGCCGGGTCGACCAACTCGGCGTCGCAGGGGGCCCCTTGCACGGTCTGATCTGATTTACCTTCGGCACGTTCTGACAAAGGCGGGGGCAGGCTCATGTTTGAGCCTGCCCCCGCCTTTTTTTTCGACTGGCTGAGATGCCCTAGAGGCTCTTTCCCTCCAGAGTCTTCAGGATTGGCGGATTGGCCTCCTCGATGGCGAGCAGGCTGTGGCAGGTATTGCAGTCTGCGGAGATGATTTTGCCGTCCGGGCTTTCGTGCATGTCGTCGTGGCAGCGAAAGCAGCCGATATTGAAGTCCGGGCCGTGGCTGATGTGGTTCACGTAGGTGTCCCAGCCGACCTTCATTTGCGGGAACACGTTTTCCGCATAGGCCTTGATGACCCCGTTGACGGCCCGCTGTACAAGATCCGGTCTGGCTTCGACCAGCTGGGGATAGTGTTCGCGGTACCATTCCTCCAACTGCCGGGTGATGGTCTCGCGAGCCAGTTCAGCGGTTGCGTAGTCTGCGGTAATCAGCTCCATGGCCTGGCGTTTGATGAAAGGCAGATCGTGGGGGATTCCTCCCTCGGCCAGTTTGCGGTCGAGCGCATCATCCGGAGAAAGGTAGATGTGCGACGGCCGGTTATGACAGTCGATGCAGTCCATTTCGCGCATGTCACCATCGGCGGAAGCGCCCTGCAGCTGGGCCTCGGCGTCGGTCGAGCGGAAAACGGTGACCGTTCCGTCGGCCTCGGTCAGGGTCACTTCGGGGATCACCATGCGGCTGTAATCCGTGGCCCGGTAGGTAATCCTGTTCTCCGGTGCAACGTGCCAGTGGATGCCGTGAGAACTCTGCACCCGGTCTCCGGCACTGCCGACTTTCATTAAGAGGACATTGTAAACGGCGCTGTTCTGCTCATCCGGGAGAAACTTCTTGAGCACCGACAGCTTGTCGCCATGGAAGAGCTCCGGGCGATGACACTGCTCGCAGGTCTCCCGCGCCGGGCGCAGGCCATGCACCGGCGTGCTGATCGGGGTCGGATAGGTCCCTGCGGCGACCGCCAGCAGCTGTCGCGCACCGGAGATCTTGGACTTGACAAACCAGTCGGCGCCGGCGCCGATGTGGCACTCGACACAGGAGACGCGGGAGTGGGGGGAGTTTTCGTAGGCGGTGTGCTCGGGAGTCATGACGGTATGGCAGAACTCGCCGCAGAACTGGGTCGATTCCATGTAGTGGTAGGCCCGGTAAAGCAACATGCTGAAGACTGCAAAATTGACCGAAGTCAGCAGAACGATCAGGAAGACGTTTCTGCGCAGGCGGCCGAACATGTCGGGCTCGGTGAAGTAGCGGCGCAGGTACTCCAGGGTAAAGAGATGCACGTCGCGCTCGCCGCGAAAGAAAAAGGCGCCGATGAAGATCATCGCCAACCCGCCCAGAAAAACCGGTCCCAGAGCCAGGTAAACGGCAGCCCCGAAGTAGGGGTTCTTGATGTGCCAGATGGTGTCGGCCAGCATGTAGCCGAACAGAAAAGGGGTGGTGATGGTGACGATCATGCCGCCGATAAGCGACAGGCGGCTGCGGCTGATGCCAAGGAAGAAGTCCTTGACGATGTCGAACTGTCCCATGAAGAGCTCCTGTTGCTATGGGGCCGGGTGAGCAGAAAACTTAATAAATAGTCAAAAAGCCAAATAAGTAAAAAAGATTAATTGGCAATTATTTATCAAATAAAATTAAAAAAGACAAGAAAAAAGGCGAGGTTAGGACTTTCTTATGATAAATGAAAATATTTTAACTTTTTCTGTTGACATGAGAAATATTTAATGGTAAAAGTTTAATCAAAGATAATTAAAAAACACTAAGAATACAGGAGGACATCATGAAAACTCAAAGTCGCCTTATGGATACCG
>JAHEEU010000016.1 GCA_024640545.1 Geobacteraceae bacterium | reverse complement strand
GTCGTCGATGCCGGCCTGGGCGCGCCCTCCCACGCTGCCGAGGCGATGGAGATGGGCGCCGATGCGGTCCTGGTCAACACGGCCCTGGCCGTGGCCCGCAACCCGGGGGCCATGGGCGTCGCCTTCAGGAAAGGTGTCGAAGCCGGCCGTGAAGCCTACCTCGCCGGGCTCGGCAAGCAGCAGGACAAGGCCGAGGCCAGCAGCCCGTTGACGGGATTTTTGAGAGAAAAATAAGGGAGACGGAATACAGGAGACAGAATAAAGAAGGATGCAAACTGCACGGGTTTCATTCTGTATTCTACATCCTGCCTTCCCATGAGACATCCATATGACCTTCTACGACATCATCCAAAAACACGACCCCCAGCAGGTACTGGCCGAAATCGAAGCCATGACTCCTGCCGACGTGCAGCGCGCCCTGGCCGCCGAGCAGCTGGACAACCGCGATTTCATGGCCCTGCTCTCGCCGGTAGCGGAAGACTTTCTCGAGGAAATGGCCCAGAAGGCCCATGCCATCACCTTGAGACGCTTCGGCCGGACGATTCTGCTCTATGCGCCGATCTATCTCTCCAACGAATGCCACAACGGCTGCCTTTACTGCGGCTTCTCGGTGCACAACAAGGTGCCGCGCCGCACCCTGACCCTCGACGAGATCGAACGGGACGCCCGCATCCTGCACGCCCAGGGGTTCCGGCATATCCTGCTATTGACCGGCGAAGCGCCGGGTCTGATCGGCAACGACTTCATCGCTGCGGCAGCGCAGCGCATCCGACCGCTCTTTTCCTCCATCGGCATTGAAGTCTACCCGATGGAGACCGACGGCTACCGGGCGATGGTCGAGGCCGGCATCGACGCCCTGACCATTTATCAGGAGACCTACGATCCGGAGCTTTATGCGCACCTGCACCCGAGTGGCCGCAAGCGCGATTACCGCTTCCGGCTGGAGACCCCGGAACGCGGCGGGGCCGCCGGCCTGCGCCGGATCGGTCTCGGCTTCCTGCTCGGCCTTGGCAACTTCCGCAGTGAAGCTTTCTTTGCCGGCCTGCACGGCCGCTACCTGGCCCACCAATTCTGGCGTACGCTGTTGACCGTATCCTTTCCGCGGCTGCGGCCTGCTGAAGGCGGGTTCCAGCCGCCCAACCCGGTCTCCGACCGGCAGTTCGTGCAGTTGATGTGCGCCATGCGCCTGCTTCTGCACGATGCCGGGCTGGTCCTCTCCACCCGGGAAAGCGCCGAACTGCGCGACAACCTGCTGCCACTTGGCATTACCCAGATGAGCGCCGGCTCGTGTACGGCCCCGGGCGGCTACGCTGAGCAGAACTCCGCCACCGAGCAGTTCGCCATCGACGACGATCGCACACCGGCCGAAATCGCCGAAGTGCTGCGCTCGCGAGGCTACGACCCGGTCTGGAAGGATTGGGACAGTGCTTTCCTCAACCGTGAAGCAGGGTAAGAGACAGAATACAGGAGACAGAATACAGGAGACAGAATACAGGAGACAGAATACAGAAGGTGAACACTGTACGACGTCACATTCTGCCTTCTACATTCTGTATTCTGTGTTCTCTGTTACCCCCCCATGCCCAACCCCGTCGACTTCAAACTTTACCTGATCACCGACCGCACCCAGGTTGCCGCCGGCCACACGCTCTGCTCGGCCGTCGAAGCCGCACTGCAGGGCGGCGTCCAGGCCGTGCAGCTGCGTGAGAAAGATTTGCCGGCGGCGGAGCTCCTGCCGCTGGCACGGCAGCTGCGCGACCTGACCCGGCGCCATGGCGCCCGCCTGCTGATCAACGACCGCGTCGATCTCGCCCTTGCCGTGCACGCC
Source organism: Geobacteraceae bacterium (assembly GCA_024640545.1). GTDB lineage: Bacteria > Desulfobacterota > Desulfuromonadia > Desulfuromonadales > BM103 > JAHEDT01. The sequence goes on along the minus strand of JAHEEU010000016.1, from coordinate 24,342 downwards.
GATGGTGTGCACCTCGGTGGCCGCTCCCTGCCGACCGATCTCGTCCGGCGGCTGGTCGGGCCGGAGCTGCTGGTCGGCGTCTCCACCCACAGTTGCGCCGAGATCAGCCGTGCAGCCGAGCAGGGGGCGGACTTCGTCACCTTCGGACCGGTTTTCGCGACGCCCTCCAAGGCGGCGTTCGGCCCGCCTCAAGGACTTGAGGCGTTGGCCGAGGCGTGCCGTGGCAGCGCCCTGCCGGTCTTCGCCCTCGGCGGCATCACAGCAGAGCGCGCGGCCGAGGTCATGCGGAGCGGAGCCGCCGGCATCGCCCTGATTACCGCGATTCTTGCCAACCCGGATCCCCGTTCAGCCTCGTCAACCTTCGCTGCTTGAGGTTACAACGATCTTCTGTAGAATGGTAAGGACCGAGGATTGGCAACCCAGGCGCCCATGCTTTCCCGACTCCTGCCAGGATTTTCATGGAAATCACCCTCACTCTCCTGATCCTGATAATCGCTATTATCCTCTTCGCCACGGAGTGGCTCCCCATGGACCTGGTCAGTCTCATGGTGCTGCTCGCCGTGGCGCTGACCGGTCTGGTTTCTCCTGAAGAAGCATTTTCAGGGTTCAGCAATCCTGCGGTAATAACCGTTGCCGCCATGTTTATCCTCGGGGCCGGAATTTCCCATACCGGGGCGATATCGACGCTTGGTGAACACCTGATCCGCATGACCGGCCATAGCCAACCGCTCATGGTTGCCTCGATCATGGGCACCGTGGCGTTCTTTTCTGCCTTCATCAACAACATCGGGGCCACTGCCGTTCTCTTGCCGGTCGTCATCTCCATGGCCCGCAAGAGCAAGCTGCCGGCCAGCAAGCTCCTGATCCCTCTTGCCTTCGGTTCACTGCTTGGCGGCGTGTGCACCATGATCGGCACTCCACCCAACATTCTGATCAACTCCCTGCTGCGGGAATACACCGGCCAAGGCTTCAGGATCTTCGACTTCACCCCCCTCGGCCTTGTCCTGCTGGCCTGCGGCATCAGCTACATGGCCCTGTTCGGCCACAAGCTGCTGCCGGTACGCAAATCCGGCACCCTGACCGAGGCCTACCAGGTCAAGGAGTACATCACCGAAGTGGAGATCCTTGACAACTCGCCACTGCTGGGCAAAACCATCAGCCAGAGCATGCTCGAGAGCGATCTCAACATGAAGGTTCGTGCCCTGCAGCGCAATCATCGCAAATATCCGCGACCGAAGCGCAACCGCAAGCTCCGCGCCGGCGACATCCTGTTCCTGGAAGGCGACCCGCAGGGGATTTTGAAGGTCAGGAAAGGGAAAGGGCTGTCCGTGGTCCCCGAGCGCGACAACCCGTTGCCCGGGTCCTCGGAACGGGAAATCGTCGTGGTCGAGGCTTCATTGAACTCGACCAGCGACTTGGTTGGCAAGACCCTGCGCCAGGAACGTTTTGCCGAAAACCACGGCCTGACCGTTCTGGCCATCTGGCGCAGCGGTGCACCGGTGGTCCGCAAGGTCGACCACGTGATCCTACGCTTCGGCGATGTGCTCCTGCTGCAGGGCCCCGAGGAGAAGGTCCGCCACCTGGCGAAGGGGCATGGGTTCCTGGTCCTGGGCGGAGTTGACCCGGTCCCATACCGCCCCCGCCTGGCACCGATTGCCATGGCGACGATCGCCGGCGTCATCCTGTTAAGCGTCTCCGGCATGGCTCCGATTGCGATTTCTGCCACCCTCGGCGCCCTGGTCATGGTTCAGACCAGGTGCCTGACTATCAAGGAAGCCTACGACAGCATCGACTGGCCGATCATCCTGCTGATTGCCGGCACCCTGCCGCTCGGACACGCCATGGAGAACAGCGGTGCGGCAAAGCTCCTGGCCGACATGATTATCGGCGGGGTCGGGTCCCTCGGCCCCTGGGCGACACTCTGCGCGGTCTTCCTGATCACCTTCTGCCTGACTGAAGTCATGAGTCACGCGGCCGCGGCTGTGCTGGTGGCACCGATCGCCTACAACACCGCCATCGAAATGGCGGTCTCCCCCCGGCCCTTTTTCATGGCGGTCGCCGTTGCCGCGTCGATGTGTTTCATGACGCCGATCAGCCACCAGTCGAACGCCCTGGTCATGGGACCGGGAGGCTACAAGTTCTTCGACTACACCAAGGTTGGCGCCCCTCTGAACCTGCTCGTCTGGGTTATCGCGACCTTGCTGATCCCCCTGCTCTTTCCGTTTTAAAGGCGGGACCGGACACGAACAACACCCTTGCTTCGACTCGTGCAAGCAACCCGGGTTAATCCCGCGGAGAAAACGCAAGTGGACAGACCCTTGACAAACATGCTGCTATTCATTGCCTGCTGCACAGGGGGTGCTGTCATGGCACATGCTGATACCGGCGAAACCTACCGTGCGCAAGGAAGCGGACCAGGGAGTTATGCCCATATAACGACTGGTCATACCGTCCGCCACATCGTCGAGCGTCCGGCATTTAAAGGCTTCAGCCAGCGCATGCTCCCGAGAGAGCACGACGCCAATGACCTTGATACACCGCTAAGAAATGTCCGCTCGCTCATGCCCTATCACGGCCATGTGGACCCCGAGGTCGTTGTGGACGCGCTTAACCACATGATTGACGAAGTCAATGACGGCGAAACCATCTTCTACGATTTCTACACCGAACAGCAAAAGCAGGAAGACCCGGCCAAAAAACAAACCGGGCTCTTCTTCTTCCGGGGAGAGGCGGGGGCACCGTTTGCGATCCTATGCCCCGGCGGAGGGTTTTCCTACGTCGGCTCACTGCACGAAGGTTTCCCACTCGCTCTGGAGATAAGTAAACAGAAGTACAACGCCTTTGTCATAAGGTATCGCATCGGCAGCCAACAAAAGGCCACGGAGGATCTGGCGGCGGCAATAACCTATATCTTCAGCAGAGTGGACGCTCTCGGGGTGCGGGCCGAAGATTACTCTCTATGGGGAACTTCTGCCGGAGCCAGGATGGTTGGCAATATCGCTTTAAGCGGGGTCGCAGCTTACCGGGGCGGAAAACTGCCGAAACCATCGACAGCCGTCATTGCCTATACCGGCCAGTCAAGCTTTTCCAAAGATTTTCCGCCAACCTTCATGATGGTCAGCGCAAATGACGGAATCGCCAATGTATCGATCGTAGATAATCGCGTTAAGAATCTGCGAAATGCCGGAGTCGAGGTCGATTATCGTAGATACAGAACCGCAGGTCACGGCTTCGGGCTCGGCACTGGCACCGATGCCGAAGGTTGGTTGGATCTTGCCGTTCAGTTCTGGGAAAAGCACATGGCAAATTGATTAGCGTACAGAGACGGCTATATGGGTTGTCTGTCAATCAGGAGTTTTCTGATTGCAGTCTAGACAGGAATTTCGCATTTCGGCACCCGAAACAAGGTAAGAAAAGAAACAGGATAAACCCGCAAAAGGATGGCCACCTCGAAAAGGGGTGGCTTCTTAGGTCAGGGCCGGCTCGCTTGCAATTCTCTCCAAATGACATGACAGACATATTTCAGCCCTGCAGTTTACCTATGGATTTGGCGTCTCAACCCTTAGCCAAGTTGCTTACGTGCAGCATTAATGGCTTCACGGGTTCCCGTTAGCGCAAGCACGTCACCTGCATGAAGGGTTTCCTGAGCAGTCGGCGTAACCACGGGACCTTCATCACGGGTAATGGCCAGCACTGAGGCCCCGGTTAGAGCCCTTAGATTGAGTTCGGACAGGGTCTTGCCGATCGCAGGCGATGTGGAAGCAAGGCGAACCGCGGTGAGGCTGCCGAGTCCAGGCAGAAGTTGTTCGACCTGCCTGAGATCCTTCTGAGCCGAGGACTCTCCCCCGCTGCGGGATTGTTTCGCCAGTGCCGCGACAATCACTTCGCTGCCGGCGCGAACGTGCCCCTGGAGGTTGGTCGCACTGCGCCAGAAGGCGATGCCGAGGGCAACGATCAACACTAATAGCAGGACGCTCGCCTCCCCGGCGGGGAGAAACGGCCGGGTAATGACGACCAGCGGGGCACCGATGATAACAACTATGGCAATTTCGAGGGTGATCTCCAGCAGGCGCCGCGGAGCATCGGCCAGATCGACCCGGTTCCCGCCGCTAGTCGGCAGGACCAGTTCGGCCAGGGTCGTGCCGAGTTTGCGACCGAGTTGGACGACACCGAAGACAAATGGCGCAACCAGAAACATCCCCGCAAGTATCAGCAACGGCCAAGCCACCAGGGGGGGTAATCCGATGTGCTCGTGCGCCAGATCGATCAAGTGACCGCTGAACGCTGAGAGCCCGGTAAAAATAGCTGCGAAGAGGGCGGCATCAATCGAGAGCAGAACCAACATTCGACGGATTTTTGAGACAGTCCCCTGGGAACGCGGCGTAGTGCGCAATTTCTCGATCCAACTGCCGTAGAGCACACTGAAGGTCTGTATTGGCCGGGGGAGCGTGCGGTCCACCCAACTGGCTACTGGGTCCGAGGCGCGGATCAGCCATGGCGTCGTCAAAGTGGTCAACGCCGAGACAACGATCGCCACCGGATAAAGAAAACTCCCAGTGGCGTCGAGGGTCAGCCCCAACCCTGCGATGATGAATGAGAACTCGCCTATTTGCGCAAGACTCATTCCCGACTGGATCGATGTGCGCAGCCGGCTACCCGTCAGAAAGGATCCGAATGAGACGCCGACCACCTTGCCGACCACGACGACCAGGGTCAGAACCAGGATTGCCGGCCAGAACTGAACAACCTGTTTCGGGTCAATGAGCATTCCCACGGACACGAAGAAAACCGCGGCAAAAATGTCACGCACCGGCTCGACGAGTTTCTCGACTTTTTTCTCTTCTCCGGATTCAGCAATCAGAGATCCGGCGATAAAAGCACCAAGGGCCACCGAGTAGCCGAAAGCCTGAGCGAGCAGGGCCGAAGCGAAACAGATGCCGACGCTGGAGACAATAATCGTTTCGGGACGGTTGAGCTGGATGATCATGCGCATCGCCCGTGGCACTATGAGCAGGCCAAGCGAAATCAGGGCAACCAAAAAGCCGGCCAGCTTAGCAACCATTATAGTGAGCGGCCCCGCGGTGAGACCGCTGCCGGAGGCGACGGCCGTCAAGGTCGCAAGCAGCAGGATGGCGATCAAGTCCTCAACGATCAGCACACCCACCACCTTCTCGCGCAAACGGCCAGTAACCTTCTGCTCCTGGAAGGCCTTGGCAACGATAGTGGTACTGGATATGGCGAGGACTGCGCCTGTGAACAAGCTTTCAACGGTTGTCCACCCGAACAGTTGGGCGACATTGAACCCTATCCACATCATCAGGCTGGTTTCGACCAAGGCGGTCAGCGTCGCAGAGGGACCAACCGAGGCGAGTTTGCGCAGACTGAACTCAAGGCCGAGGGAGAACATGACCAGGATCACGCCGGTTTCGGAGAGGGTTTGCACGATACTGCTGTCGGCGACCAACGGGAACGGCACATGGGGTCCGATAATGAGCCCGGCCAGGATGTAGCCGAGGATGACCGGCTGGCGCAGTCGCTGGAAGACGACGGTGGTGAGCGCCGCAATACACAGCACCACGGCAAGGGCACTCAGAAATTGATGGGTGTCGTGCATAATCCCCCAAGCCTCAGCTTTGTTAATTAGAAAAAATTACGCCTCCAATTTTATGGTGAAAGCGCAAACTGGCAAGAAAAAACATCACAGGAGCTTAAACATTGTTCGCATTTACCCGCACAATAGCATCACGCAGGCGTAAAATAAAATGCAGGGTCCGTTTGTCTGAACGGTATGAGGTCCACGTGGGGGTTGCGTGGGCCCCTGAAACCCTCTCAAGTCTTCAAAATGCGACGTATGCCAGGATGGATCAGTCGCTGGGATGGATTTCTGAGAGGACACGATTCACAAGATAGAGATGGCCCTCCCGGTTGGAGGGCCATCTCTCAATGGTGCTTGGCTTGATAAAGCGAGTTGTCGTTTTAAGCAACTCTTTTCACAGTTCCGTTGGCGATCAATTCCCGGAGATTGCTTAGCAACGCTAACTCTGCGGGATCTTCCCTGCCGTCCGCAGCCGCCTGGGCCAGAATCCTGTGGTACTCCCCGTTTGTGACAACACCGTCTTCAATCGCTTGCTGGATCATTTCAAGAAGCTTATCGGATTCTCGAGACATGATTGCTTCCTCTCTCTTTGGTCTTCATCCTGAAGCCAGGGAGTTTGTTTCTGGCAAGGATAATCAGGTCGTCATCCCACGGGCGCCGCTCGCCAGAGCTTCCAATCGAGCGATACGCTCCTCCATTGGCGGGTGTGTGGAAAACCACTTCAGCAGTGAACCGCCAGTGAAAGGGTTGACGATGAACATATGGGCCGTAGCCGGTTGGGCCCCCTGCATCGGCATACTCCGGGATGCCACATGCAGTTTTCGCAACGCATTGGCCAGCGATAGAGGACGGCCGCAAATTTTCGCTCCTGTCTCGTCAGCCAGGTACTCGCGCGATCGCGAGACCGACATCTGGATCAGAAGAGCGGCCAGCGGGGCGACCATCGCCATGGCCAGTGACCCGACCAGGTTCCCGCCACCTTCACTATCGTCATCGCGGCCCATACCGAGGATCGCACCCCATTGAAGCATGCTGCCCAGCATGGAAATGGCTCCGGCAAAGGTGGCGGCAATCGAGCCGACAAGGATGTCGCGGTTCTTCACGTGCGCCAGTTCATGGGCCATGACCCCCTCCAGCTCATCGGGTGAGAGGAGGTGCAAAATCCCCTCAGTGGCGGCAACCGCCGCATGGTTGGGATTCCGCCCGGTAGCAAAGGCGTTCGGACTTGCCGATGGGATGAGGTAGACGCGCGGCATCGGCAGGCCAGCCTGAAGGGCGAGCTGCTTGATCATACCGTAGAAGGCAGGACTGTCGTTCTCTCCGACTTCCCTGGCACGGTACATTTTCAGGACGATCTTGTCCGAATACCAATAGGAGACGAAGTTCATGGCCAGTGCTATGAGGAAGGCGACGACCATACCGGTCTGTCCCCCAATGGCACTGCCCATCAGAACCATCAGCACAGTGAGCAGGGATAGCAGTAGCGTGGTTTTGAGTCTGTTGATCATAGTTACCTCCGTTGCGTTTTATTGCGCCGGGGGTAAAGAAAAAGACCATTACCCCCGGCTGCTTTGCCTAGGATAAAGGTCTTGTTGGCAGGTTTCTGCCCCGGCTCCGGGTCTTGCGACCGTCTTGACGAAACCGGGTCGGCCATTTCTCCGGCCGATAACTACTCCCCTTTTGTTCAATAATCTAAGTACTCTTCTTCAGGATGTCAAGAGGAACTCACCGAGACAATACCGTTTTCCCTTCCGCATACTGTTTAACAACCTCAACGATTTCCCCCGAAGCTTTCTCATTTGTCACGACTGCCGAGACAACAACCGGTGGATGATCAATAAAGATATTCAGTATCCCCGTTTGTCCATAAAATGATGGCCAACCGTTTATTTGCCAGTCGGCCATCCGCATTTCTTTTAATTACTCTTTTTCCCTTTACCACCTCCCATACCTCCGCCCATACCACCTCCTCTTGGGGGAGGGGAATCCGGCATGCTGAGGCCCTGTGCTTTAGCTCTCTCTCTCATACGCTCGTGGTGCTCCATTCGTATTTGCTCTCGTTCCTCATTGGTTTTTGCTGCTTGCATTCTTGCTCGATACGCATTTCGTTCCTGCTCTGTCATCATTTGGCTTCCGTAGATATGCTCCTGCTCTTGTGCTTGTATGCTCTTCTGCTCGTTCGCTTGGTTAGCGGCCAAGACAAAAGATGATGGCAACAGGAGCGAACATACCAATGCAACAATGATTGCCGGCTTCCCCTTCATGGCCAAACTCCTTTCCTCATGGAAATTTACTTGCCCAGTTAAATGAGACGAAACTTAACAATTACAGTTTACAGCCTGGTTACAATTTGTCAGATACAGCCCATAATTCACGAACGGCAGGACGGATCAAAGGCACTATCCAGGTCCCTGGATGGCAGGATTTTTAAGAGGTCTATGTTGTTGCCGCCGGGAAACCGTCAAAGATCAACCAGTGCAAGGCTGGACGGCTTCCATGCCTTTGACCTTGGCGAAGTCTTTGAATTTGATTGCATGTCACAGGATATCTGCACATTCAGGCTCTTTGGAAGGAACATTAAAGATGATCACAGTATGTTTGGCTGGAGCTACAGGCTGGGCGGGTTCGGAGCTTGCCCGTTCGATTGCCAAAGAGCCGGACTTGAGCCTGGTTGCCGCGGTATCGCGCCGCCATGCAGGGAGCACTCTGGGGGATGTTCTGGCCGAGCCTAAGCTCACCGCGCCGATTTTCTTCTCTGCGGCAGAGGCCCTCAGCAGGCCCTGCCAGGTGTTCGTTGAATACACCAAGCCAGAAGGCGCCAAGTCCAACATTTTAGCGGCCATTGACCGGGGCGCCATGTGGTCGCCGGAACCTCAGGCCTTACCGAGGACGATTACAGGCAAACTTTTCCAGCACGGGCTTTCCTCGGTCGCTCGGAGTCTTCGTCGCCATTTTATGACGACCTGAAGTCAGAAACCTTCTTCGGAATAATCCGGCACATCATTGAACCAGGCCGGGTGCTGCTTCGCGAGCAGCAGGGCCCGTTCTGCCTGGGCGATGAGCCTCTCGCGGTCCTTCGGGTAGCTCCCGGCCAGGTTGAGGATGTTGGAGACGTGGTTGGAACGCAGGATGGTTTTCCGCGGATTGAGATGCCGAACGATTTCGAGGGTCTCCTCGAGGATACCGCCGTTGCTCTGCAAGGTGAGTGACCGCAGGAAATCATCGTTGTGGCGATGGAACATGGTCAGCAGGGAAAAGTATTCCGGGGAGAGCTCCGTGATCCATTGCGCCGTTGCCCGGGCATGTTCCCGGCTGCGCTCCCGGCCCGCCAGGCCCAGGATCGCCGTCACCGATAGTTTCATGCCAGCCTGCTGGGCTCTGCGGCACAGGGCGAGCATCTCTCCCGGCGTGAACCCTTTGCCCACCGTGGCGAGGGTCTGCGCGTCGCCGCTCTCCAGCCCGAAGTAGAGTATCCGCAGTTTCTTCTCACGTAGCAAACCTAGCTCCGCTACGGACTTGCCCTGCAGGCTGTTCGGCGAGGCATAGATGCCGACCCGGGTGAGATTCGGGAAATACTCGGCCAGAAGATCAAGAATCTCGAGCAAACCGGCCTGCGGGTAGACCAGGGCGTCGCCATCGGCCAGGAAAACCCTCTGAATCCTGGTCCTGTGGGCAACGGGTATGCTGGCCATCTCAGCCCTGACCTCGGCGACCGCACGCACCTTGAAGCGCTTGGTCTTGTACATCCCGCAGAAGGTGCAGTGATTCTGCGAACACCCCAGGGTGACCTGGAATATCTGGCTGTGAGCCTCGCTCGGCGGCCGGTACAGCGGGTAGTCGTAAGAAAAGGAGTTCATCAATTCACCGGATCGGGACTGGGGTGTGTTTAATTGCCTCCAGCCTCTAGCCTCTAGCCTCCAGCCCCAGTCTCCTCGATTATCCTGATATAGCGTCGTGCCTCTGCGGCCACTTCAGGCGTCTGTGCCAGATCGATGGCCGCGATAAAATAGTGCCAGGCGGCCGTTTCAGAATTCTCGTTGTGCAGCATGGCCCGCCCTGCGCCCAGGTAGGCACGATCAAGACTCTTGTCCCCCGGACGCTCGGCGATCAGCCGCCGGAACAGGGTCAACGCCTCATCGTAAGCACCGCTGACGAGAAGATGTTCGCCGATGGCGACGATGTTGTGGGTCGACAGCTGGCCGCGTTGCGCGCGGCTGTCAAGTTCGGCGAAGCGGGCGGCAGCGTGAGCCAGGTCGTTGCTGGCAATGGAGCGGAGGATATCGGTCACGGCATCCACCAGCCTGGTCCGGGCACGACTCACCTTGGGGGGGGCTCCTTTTCTCGGCAAGAGCCCCGGCAAACGGTCTATGGCCACCGCCATGACAAGGCCGGCAAAGAAACCGCCGATGTGTGCGCCGTGAGCCACGCCGCTGCCTTCCGCCGAAGTCATCATGAAAGGCAGGATGTTGTCGATCACCAGATAAACCCCGAGCACGATTCGGGCCGGAATCAGCACGGTGGTCATGATCAGGGGGAAGAGAAAGATAAACACCTTGATCCGGTTGTTTGGGAACCATAGGAAATAGAAGCCGAGTACCCCCGAAATCGCCCCCGAGGCCCCGAGCATCGGGACTTGTGAATGCGGCACGAACATGCAGAAGAAAAGCGTCGCGATCAGGCCGCTGCCCAGGTAGGCGACAAGGTAGCCGACATGGCCGAGGCGGTGCTCCACATTGTCGCCGTAGATCCAGAGGAACAGCATGTTGCCGACGAGATGCAGCCAGCCGGCGTGCAGGAACATCGCCGAGAACATGCTCAGAAGCGAGAAGGCGGCCGGCCTGAAGCCATACTTGAAGACCACCAGATCGTAGGCGGAAATGTGATCGTAGATCAACTGGGCCGGCAAGTTGCCACGGGCGCCAATGATATGCAGGTACTCCGGCAGCGCCGGGTCGTTAAGGTCGGGGCGTGTCATGCTCAAGGGGAGCGTAACCGCCAGGAACACGGCAATATTGAGCCCGATCAACAACCAGTTGACATAGGGCGTCGTTTTGGGATTGGGAACATCACCGATCGGCAGGAGCATCGATCTTCTCACTCAGGCTTGTAGGTTTTGGCAAGGTTAATTTACCACAACATAGCGCCCTGCTCTAACCACAAGATGCACAGGCCGCAGAATTCCTCTGTATTCCGACCTCGCTATTCGGTATTCTGTCTGCTGCATGCCATTCAACGACCAATGACCTTTCTGTGGAGACCAATATGCACACTGTAGAACTTGGCGGGCGCAGCATCCCGGTTGGCAAAATCGTCTGCATCGGCCGCAACTACGCCGAACATATCAAGGAGTTGGGCAACAAGACCCCGGACAAGCCGGTGATCTTCATGAAGCCGGCGACCGCCATCGTCGCCTCGGGCGGCACGATCATCATACCGGCCTATTCGAACGACTGCCATCACGAGATAGAACTCGCGGTATTGATCGGCAAAGAAGCCAGGGGCGTCACACCGGAAGAGGCGCTTGCCCACGTCGCCGGCTACGCCGTGGCCCTCGACCTGACCCTGCGTGACGTGCAGAACGTCCAAAAGGAGAAGGGCCTCCCCTGGGAGATTGCCAAGGCCTTCGACACCTCCTGCCCCCTGTCAGCGTTCGTGCCGGCAGCCGAGGTCGCTGATCCGCAGAGCCTGCAGCTCAGGCTGGTCGTGAACGGGCAGGTGCGTCAGGACGGCAACACCCGCGATATGATGCGCACGACCGCGCAGCTGATTGCAGCGGTTTCTGCTTATTTCACCCTTGAAGAGGGTGATGTCCTGCTCACCGGGACCCCGGCCGGGGTCGGCAGGATCTGCAGCGGCGACCGTCTTGAAGCAGCCATCGAGCAGGTCGGCACCCTGACCGTCACGGTCGCCTGAAATTGCACAAGACCTGAGAGCAGGCCAAGGATATAAGGGAAGGTGACGGCACCGTAGCCCCCCGGCAGGGATCGATTCATTGTTCCCTTAGGACCGCGCGCTGCTCACTGCTCAGTGCGCGCTTCGCATGAAGTCCGGACCCGGTTGCTCAACAGGTGCGCCTGGCGGGTCGGTTCCGGCAGGCGGTATCCGCGGCAACAGTGCAGGACGACCTCGGCAGCAGACTGCAGATCGATCTTGTGCCCCGCGGAAATGTAGAGCGGCCTGACTCGGGCTTTCGTCCTGAGCAGACGGCCGACCACCTCCCCGTCGTCATAGAGCGGCGTCCAGGAACCCTTTTCACCCTCCGGAACCGCAGCTTCGCCGCACAAGCGGCTTTTGGCGCAGCCGACGGTCGGCAGGCCCAGCCACAAGCCGAGGTGACTGGCCAGGCCGAGCCGGCGGGGATGCGCAACCCCCTGGGCATCGGCCAGGATCAGATCGGGCGGTACCGAAAGCTTGCGGAAGGCTTGCAGCAGGATCGGCAGTTCACGGAAGGAGAGCAGGCCGGGGATATAGGGGAAGGTGACTTCGCCACTGGCCGTGGCGGTCTCGAGAATGCTCATGGAATGGCAGTCAAGTACCACCACGGCAGCATGGAACTGCCCGCCCCGCCGCCGATATGAGACATCGGCACCGGCCACCCGCTTCAACGAATGCGTAACACCGCCGTGGACCTCGACCTTTTCGGCCAGGACCTTCTGCAGGGCAATTGCTTCTCGGGCAGACAGGTCCCAGGAATGAAGGTTTTCAAACTGCATCAGCCTTGTCCGGACCTCAAAACCGGTTTCAATTGACCTGATTCTGCGGCGCGCCGGCAATAAAAGCACGAAGATTGGCGACCAGCGTATCCATCAAGCGCTGTCGGGCGGCCTGCGTGGCCCAGGCCAGATGCGGCGTGACAAAGCAGTTCGGTGCGCCAAGCAGAGGGTTGTCTGCCGAAGGGGGCTCCTTGGCAAGGACATCCAGCCCGGCCCCGGCGATCGCTTTGTTGTGCAACGCTGCCGCGAGGGCCACTTCATCGACCAGGGGGCCACGGGCGGTGTTGATCAGATACGCCGAAGATTTCATCAGGCCCAGGCGCTCAGCGTTGACAAGTTGTTCCGTTTGCGCTGTCAGCGGGCAGTGCAGGCTGACGACATCCGCTTCTGTGAAAAGCTGTTCGAGACTGACGAAACTGACCTCGCTGCCGGAGTCCGGGCGGGGAGTGCGCGTGTTCACCAGCACGCGCATATTGAAAGCAGCAGCCATGCGCGCCGCGGCCCGCCCGATATCGCCGTAACCGACGATACCGAAGGTTTTGTCAGCCAATTCGACCTGGGGAGTCTCCTGGAAGGTAAAATCAGGGCAGTCCGTCCAGGCCCCCTGACGGACCCGGCCGGCATGCCAGGCGACCCCGCGGGCTAGCTCGAACAGCAGGGCGAATACATGCTGGGCCACCGATTGCGTACCGTAAGCGGGGACGTTGGTCACCACGATACCACGCTTGCGAGCGGTCTCCACATCGATGATATTGAACCCGGTCGCCTGCACGCCGATATAGCGCAAATCGGGCAAGGCCGACATTTCTGCCGCACCGACGACGACCTTGTTGGAAAGCAGGGCCTGCGCGCCCGCCACACGCTCGACAACCAGTTCGGGCGGGGTGCGGTCATGCACAACCAGTTCGCCCAGTGCTGCCAAGCCTTCCCAGGAGAGGTCCCCCGGGTTGAGCGTATAACCATCGAGAACGACAATCTTCATGATGCAACCCTTTCTGCGTCAGCCGCATGAGCCGCCGGGCCGTTAGGCACGCTGACCTCCTTAAGAGTGCACTGCTCCTAAAAATTCCTTTGCATGTCTCAGGATCATCGACGAAACAAAACGATTTTCTTAATAGCGAAATTAACGACGAAGATGGCAGCAGTGACCATAACTTTTGCGACCAGGTGATGGGTGGCGTACCATTCGACGAGAACCCACAGCAGGGCTTCGTTCAAAAAGAGGCAGCCCACGCTGGCCAGGACAAACAGAGAAAATTCAAAGGCTACCTGACTGTAGCGACGCTCGCGGAAGACCCACCTGACGCAAAGCAGGTAGCTCATCACCATTCCGACAGACACGGCAACCAGATTTGACCAGAGGTAGTTGACGCCCGCGCCTTCGGTCAGCAGCAGGAAGATCAGGAAATCGGTCAGGAAGGTCAGGCTGCCGGCCCAGAAGTACCGGGCGAACTCAGTGCGGCTGGCGTGGTAAATGATTCTGCTGATCGGCGTCTTGGTCAATGGTAAAAATCCTGATAAACGCACTAATTGAGGGCGAAAAGGCAGAGATGCCGCGAAAGCATCAGGACGGCCTCTGAATCTTCACATCCAGCCGGCCCGGGTTACTCAGCCGAGCCGTGCCTAAAACAAGAGCCCCCGACAGGTCGGGGGCTCTTATTATGCCACTTTCTGAACGGCATGTTTACCCCTCTTCGAGGACGGCCTGCGCCGCTGCCAGCCGGGCAATCGGCACACGATAGGGTGAGCATGAGACGTAATCGAGGCCGATGCGGTGACAGAACTTCACCGAGGACGACTCACCGCCGTGCTCGCCGCAGATGCCGAGCTTGATGCCGGGGCGGGTCCTGCGGCCAAGCTCACAGCCCATCTTCACCAGCTGACCGACACCCGCCTGGTCTATGGCCACGAAGGGGTCGTTCGGGTAAAGTTCCTGCTCGACATAGAAGGGTAGGAATTTGCCGGCATCATCCCGGGACAGTCCGTAGGTGGTCTGGGTCAGGTCATTGGTGCCGAAGGAGAAGAATTCCGCCTCACTGGCGATGGCATCGGCGGTCAGCGCGGCGCGTGGCAGCTCGATCATGGTACCGATCAGGTAGGTGACTGCGACACCGTAGCGGGCAATCACCTCGTCGGCCACGCGGATGGCGCTGGCGCGCAGGATCGCCAGTTCCTTCACCTCGCTCACCAGCGGAATCATGATCTCGGGAACGATATCGTAGCCCTCGTTCTTGATCAGTTCGCAGGCGGCTTCCATGATCGCCTGCACCTGCATATCGTAGATTTCCGGGTATGTGATCGCCAGGCGGCAGCCACGGTGGCCGAGCATCGGGTTGAACTCGTGCAGCGATTCAACCTTGGCCTTGAGGGTTTGCACCGGGACTTTCATTTCCACGGCCAGCGCCTCGACTTCTCTGTCGGTGTGGGGCAGGAACTCGTGGAGCGGCGGATCAAGCAGCCGGATTGTCACCGGCAACCCCTTCATGACCCGGAACAGCCCGAGAAAGTCGCCCTTCTGCATCGGCAGGATCTTGCCGAGGGCTCGTTTTCGACCATCCAGATCGGCGGCCAGGATCATCTCGCGCACCGCTGAAATGCGGTCACCCTCGAAGAACATATGCTCGGTACGGCAGAGACCGATCCCTTCGGCGCCGAAATCCCGGGCCACCTGGGAATCGTGCGGCGTATCGGCATTGGTGCGCACGCGCAGGCGGCGGATGCCGTCGACCCACGCCATGAGCTGGCCGAATTCCCCGGTCAGTTCGGGCTGTACCGTCGGCACCTCGCCCTGCATCACTTCACCGGTGGAGCCGTCAAGGGTGATGACGCTCCCCTTCTTGATGACCTGGCCATGGCGAGCGGTGAACTGCTGCTTGGCGTAGTCGACCTTGATGTCGCTGCAGCCGGCCACGCAGCACTTGCCCATCCCGCGGGCGACCACTGCCGCGTGGGAGGTCATACCGCCACGGGCGGTCAGGATTCCCTGGGCGGCGTGCATGCCGTGGATATCCTCGGGGCTGGTCTCGACTCGCACCAGGACCACCTTTAGGCCAATCTTGGCGGCCTCTTCCGCTTCGTCGGCCGAGAAGACCACCTCGCCGCTCACCGCGCCTGGAGAGGCCGGGAGACCCTTGGCAATGACATTTTTCTGAGCATGCGGGTCGAGGGAGGGGTGCAGCAGCTGGTCGAGCTGCTCGGGGGCCACGCGCATCACTGCTTCCTTCTCGCTGATCAACCCTTCGGCCACCATGTCAACGGCGATCTTCACCGCCGCCTTGGCCGTGCGCTTGCCGTTGCGGGTCTGCAGCATGTAGAGCTTGTGCTTCTCGATGGTGAACTCGATATCCTGCATATCCTTGTAATGGCGTTCGAGAATGGCGCGGATCTTGACCAGCTGCTCGTAGCAGTCGGGGAGCACGTCTTCCATGGCCGGCAGGTCGCCCGGCTGGTGCTTGGCCTTGTTGATCGGCTGCGGTGTGCGGATCCCGGCAACGACGTCCTCTCCCTGGGCGTTGACCAAGTACTCGCCGTAGAAATAATCCTCGCCGGTGGAGGGGTCGCGGGTAAAGGCGACACCGGTGGCGCAGTCGTCGCCCATGTTGCCGAACACCATCGACTGGACATTGACCGCGGTACCCCACTCGGCGGGGATGTTGTTGAGCCGGCGGTAGGTGATGGCACGGGCATTCATCCATGAACTGAAGACCGCACCTATGGCTCCCCAGAGCTGCTCCCTTGGATCCAGGGGGAACTCGCGGCCGAGCTCTTCCCTGACCTTGAACTTGAAAAGGCTGACCAGTTCCTTGAGATCCTCGGCGGTCAGAGCGGTATCCTGCTCGACCCCGCGATCATGCTTCATCTTCTCGAGGATATCTTCGAGGATGTCCCCATCCAGGTTGAGAACGACATTGGAGTACATCTGGATAAAACGCCGGTAGGAGTCGTAGGCGAAGCGGGCGTCGCCGCTCTGGGCGATCACGCCCTGCACGGTGCTGTCATTGAGGCCAAGGTTGAGCACCGTATCCATCATGCCCGGCATCGAGGCGCGGGCTCCGGAACGCACCGAGACCAGCAGCGGGTTCTGCGCATCGCCGAACGTCTTGCCCATCAGCTTTTCGACCTGGGCCAGGTGCTGGTTGACCTCCTCTTCGAGCCCAACCGGGTAGTTGCGGTTGTTCTTGTAGAACTCGGTGCAGACTTCCGTGGTGATGGTGAACCCTGCCGGCACCGGCAGGCCGATACTGGTCATTTCGGCGAGGTTGGCACCCTTGCCACCGAGCAGATTCTTCATGTCGCCACGCCCTTCGGCTTTGCCGTTACCGAAGAAATAGACAAACTTTGGCATCGTTGCTTCCTCCCGGGGTTAATGATTTTCGATTGATCTGGGTAAATATTTGGCCGGTTTCAACCGGTTTTTTCAGGCTAAATAAAACCGCCGCGTAGTAAACTAAGCGGCGATCCGGGTGAAGTCTGCAATATCGGCGAACAGGGCGGCGACCTGAGTCAACAGGGCCAGACGGTTGGTCTTGATTCGTTCATCGTCGGCCATGACCATGACACCGTCGAAGAAGGCGTCGACCGGCTCGCGCAGTCCGGCGATCGTCTGCAGCGCAGCTGCGTAGTCGCCCCTGGCGACCTGGTCGGCGACGGTCTGGCGGGTCGACTCGACGGCCGACGCCAGCTTGCGCTCGCAATCCGCTTCGAACAGGTCGGCCTGCACGGCACGATCGACACCACCCTTGATGATGTTGCCAACGCGCTTGAAGGCGACCGCCAAGGGCTCGAAATCGGCAGCGCCTTTCAGGGTGGCCAGCGCCTCGACGCGCGCCACGGCGTCACCGGGCTGGTCGAAGCGGGCGGCCAGGACCGCATCCACCACATCGGTGGCGTAGCCGCGGCTGGTCAGCATGTTTGCCAGGCGCAGGCGGACGAACTCCACCACATCGGCCTGGACCGCGTCGCGCGGCCGGGTCAGCTTGGCTTCGAGGAGAGCGAGGCTCTCATCGACCAGCGCAGGAATACTGATCCAGTAACCGCGATCGAGAATGATATTGAGGATGCCGATGGCGCTGCGGCGCAAGGCATAGGGGTCGGCTGAGCCGGTCGGGATCAGGCCGACTCCGAAACAGCCGCAGATGGTGTCGATCTTGTCGGCGATGGAAACGAAGGCCCCGACATTGTCTGACGGCAGGGTGCCGCCGGCCTCGGTGGGCAGGTAATGTTCGAAGATGGCGGTGGAAACACGCGGGTCCTCCCCCTCGAGGCGTGAGTACTCGCGGCCCATGATCCCCTGCAGTTCGGGAAACTCGTAGACCATCTTGGTTTCGAGGTCGCACTTGGCCAGTTCGGCCGCCCGCACCGTCAAGGCGGCCGCGGCAGGCTCGAAACGCTCGGCAAGCCCCTGGGAGAGCCGCCTGAAGCGCTCGACCTTCTCGAAGCTGGTGCCGAGTTTGGCCTGGTAGATCACCTGCTTCAACGCCTCCAGGTTGCTCTCGAGCCTGACCTTCTGGTCCTCTTCCCAGAAGAACATGGCATCGGAAAGCCGGGCGCGGATGACCTTTTCATTCCCCTTGACGACGACCCGCTCATCCTCGGGACGGGTGTTGGAGACGGTGATGAACCGGTTGAGCAGCTTGCCCGCGGCGTCTTCGACGGTGAAATAACGCTGGTGCTCTTTCATCGAGGTCACCAGGAGTTCACGCGGCAGCTGCAGGTATTTCTCCTCGAAGGTCCCGCACAAGGGCGTCGGGTCCTCGACCAGGTAGGTCACTTCCTCGAGCAGTCCCTCATCGATCGCCGCCCTGCCGCCCACGGCCTGGCCGGTCGCTTCGACCTGCCGGCGGATGGTCGCCTTGCGCTCCTCCTGGTCGGCGGTGACGAAGTGCCTGCGGCAGCCGGCCAGCCAGTCGGCGAGGCCGGTCACGGCAAATTCTTGCGGCGCCATGAAGCGGTGTCCGCGCGACAGGTTGCCGCTGACCAGGTTGCCATGGGTAAAGTGGACCACTTCGCCGCCGTAGAGGGCGACGATCCAGTGCATCGGCCGGGCGAAGCGCACATCCTGGTTCTCCCAGCGCATCGACTTCTTGAAGGTCAGGCCGGCTACCAGGCGGGGGAGGATCTCGGTCAGCAGTTGCGCGGTCGGACGACCGGGCGCCTCCTTTTCGATGAACAGGTACTCGCCCTTGTCGGTGGTCACCAATTTCAGTTCACTGACGTCCACCCCCTGGCCGCGGGCAAAACCGAGCGCCGCCTTGGTGGGGTTGCCGTCGGCATCATAGGCGATCTGCCTGGCCGGCCCCATCGCCTCGGTACGCAGGTTCGGCTGGTCCTCGGCGACATCACTCACCGACAGCGCCAGACGGCGTGGTGTGGCAAATGACCTGACCTCGCCGAAGGCCAGGCGCGCGCCCTCCAGCTCCTTGCGGATCATGCGCTCCAGGTCGGCCATCGCCTTGGGCAGAAAGCCGGCGGGAATCTCTTCGGTGCCTATTTCAAGGAATATTTCTTTGGACATGTGAACTCCGCGAATACAGAATTCAGAATACAGAATTCAGAATGAAATGCTTTCAAAAACTATTCTGGATACTGGAGACTGGATGCTTATTTCTTTAGTAATGGAAAGCCCATCTTCTCCCGCTGGGCGACATACGCTTCGGCGCAAAGTTTCGACAGGTTGCGGACCCGGCCGATATAGTGGGCACGCTCAGTGACCGAGATGGCGCCGCGGGCATCGAGCATGTTGAAGGCGTGGGAGCACTTCAGCACGTAATCGTAAGCCGGGAACACCAGCGCCTTCCCGGCCAGGCGGATGCACTCCTTTTCGAACATGTCGAACAGCTGCAGCATCATGCCGGTGTCGGCCTCTTCAAAGTTGTAGGTGGAAAATTCGACCTCGGTCTGGTGATGGACATCACCGTACTTGATGCCGCCGCCCCACTCCAGGTCGTAGACGTTGTCGACCCCCTGGATGTACATGGCGATCCGCTCGATGCCATAGGTCAGTTCACCGGGAATCGGCTTGAGGTCGATGCCACCGCACTGCTGGAAATAGGTGAACTGGGTGATCTCCATGCCGTCCAGCCAGACTTCCCAGCCCAGCCCCCAGGCGCCGAGGGTCGGCGATTCCCAGTCGTCCTCGACAAACCGAATGTCGTGCTTGGCGGGATCGATGCCGAAGCTCCTCAGTGAGTCGAGATAGAGTTCCTGGATATTCATCGGTGAAGGCTTGAGCAGCACCTGGAACTGGTAGTAATGCTGCAGGCGGTTGGGGTTCTCGCCGTAGCGGCCGTCGGTCGGCCGGCGGGACGGTTCGACATAGGCGACGTTCCAGGGCTCCGGGCCGAGCGCCCGCAGGAAAGTCGCCGGGTGAAAGGTGCCGGCACCCTTCTCCGTGTCGTAAGGCTGCTGGATGATGCACCCTCGCTTGGCCCAGTAGTTCTGCAACGCCAGAATCAGTTCTTGAAAAGTCACGATACCTCCATAAAAGCGGCGGCCGGGATCTTGTGTCTAAAGACCGGCAGGGTCTAGACCAACCACCGGTCCCAGCCCCCAGGCCCCGCCTTAAAACGTATACTGTATACAGACAACAGGTTTGGCATATTAGCTTGGCACCCCTTCGCTGTCAAGGGATTAACCCTGCAAAAACCCTGCTTTATGGGCGTGTTCAAGCGGTCTCCTCCGGGCTGAACCGGTTGAGGAACTCGAGGCTCTTCAAAGGCCTGTGCAGGTGACAGCGCAGGGCGTCGCCGAGCAGCGCCCGGCCCTCCTGGCGCGAGCGCGGGCTGAGCTTGAAATCAACAAAGCGGGTCAAGGGAGTCTGCAGAATCCTGCCGAAGGTACCGAGCGTCAGACGGTCGACTTTGAGGATGCCGCGACCGTCGTCACAGCCCGGGCAGAGGCTGCCGTCAGCGGCCGCCGAAAAACTGACCGGGCCGTTTGGCAGCGGTCCGAAGCAGTCAGCACAATGCTGCAGGTGCGGCATGTAGCCGGCCAGCGACAGCATGCGAACTTCCAGCAGCAGCCTGGCTTCGACCGAGTAGCCATGGATGTCGAGGTGGTCGAGGAAAGCCTGCAGCAGTTGGAAGACCTCAACGCCAATCCCGGAATCGTCAAAGAGCACCTCGGTCAGTTCACAGCCGTATCCGGCCAGGGTCAAGGTCTCCAGGTCGCGACGCAGCCCGGAACGCAGCTTGACCAGGTCGGCATCGCGCAGACTGACCAGGTCTCCCGAACCCCTGGCCAGCCAGTGCAGCTGGACTTCGGCAAAGGGCTCCAGGGCAGCGCCGAAACGCTTGCGGCTTTTGCGTGCAGCCCGGGCAAAGCCCTTGATCCGGCCGTGGTCGGGGGTCAGAAAGGTGACGATCCGGTCGGCTTCACCGTAAGCGGAGTGGTGAAGAATGATGGCCTGGGAAAGCTGTGGTTTCATGAACTGCGTAGCGCGTAGCGCGTGGCGCGAGAGATCTTGAAAACCAATTTATTATGTTCATATGCCACGGCGTCACCACTGGAAAGTAACAGGATGTTCAATTTGACTTTAAAATTCGCGTCACTCGTTTCGCGTCCCGTAGCGCGCCAGCGCTTCATCTCAACCAGGAGATAAAAGCCGTCGCCGTTGCGAAGTAGATCAGGATACCGGTGATGTCATTGGCGGTCTGCACAAAGGGAGTCGAGGCGATGGCCGGGTCGACGCCGAGTTTCTTGAAGGCGGCCGGGGCGACCACTCCCATCGACGAGGCCACCACCATCGCCACCACCATGGCCAGGCCGACGACCACGCCGAGATAAGGGTTGCCGTGCCAGAACCAGGCGACTAATCCGACCGTCAATCCGCAGACGCTGCCCATGATCATGCCGACCCGAACCTCCTTGAGAAAGACCTGACGCAGCATGCTGAAGTCGATCCGGCCGGTGGCAAAGCCGCGCACCATGATCGTCGCCGACTGGCCGCCGACGTTGCCGCCCATGCCGGTAATGACCGGGATGAACGAGATCAGGGTGAGGACTTCCTTGAGGGTCACCTTGAAGAGCCACATGAGGTAGCCGGTGACCACGCCGCCGAACAGGTTGACCAGCAGCCACGGCAGGCGCAGGCGGGCGATCTTGAAGGCCTCGTAGCCGTAGAGCAGCTCCTCTTCGCTGGCGCCGGCCATTTTGTAGATATCCTCGGTGGCCTCCTGGCGGATAACGTCGATGATGTCATCGACGGTGATGATCCCCTTCAGGCTGTTCATCTCGTCGACGACCGGAACGGCGAGAATGTTGTATTTCTCGACCATCCGGGCGACCTCTTCCTGGTCCATGTCGGTGCGTACGTTCAGGACATCCCGGATCATGATGTCGGAGAGCTGTTTCGTCGGCGGTACGGTCAGCAGCTGCCGCAGCGAGAGCACGCCGACCAGCTGCCCGGCCTCGTTGACCACGTAGAGGTAGAAGACCATCTCGACGTCACCGGCCTGCTGAATGGCCTCGATCGCCTGCTTGACGGTAAAATTCTCTGCAAGGGCAAAGATTTCGGTCGACATGATGCCGCCGGCCGTATCTTCGCCGTACTGCAGCAGGTGCTCGATCTCTTCGGAATCCTCGTCCTGCATGATATTGAGGATCGCGTCGGCCAGCTCTTCCGGCATGTTGCCGATGATGTCGGCGGCATCATCCGAAGGCATCTCCTGCAGAACTTCGGTGATCGTCTCCTTGTCGAGTTGCTGGAGCAGCTGGGCTCCCGTGACATGATCGAGCTCCGCCAGCACATAGGCACTCTTCTCCGCATCGCCAATCAGGTTGAAAAGGATGCGCTGCTCCTTCAGATCGAGGTAGCGGAAGAGGTGAGCGATGTCAGCGGGGTGAGACTTGGCAAGCAGTTTCGCCAGATTAGGGAAGGCTCCACGCCGGATCAGCCGCCTGGTTGCATCGAGCAGAAGCTGTTGTTTTTGATCCATGGGGGGCCTCATATCCTGGCTTGTTACGGGTGAGAGCAAAACTTCATGAGTCTAGCACCTGGACTTCAGGGGTGTCAATGATGGCCGGGACGTGTAAACCCTGAAAACTGCCATGTTCGCGGAAGGGAGCGATTATTGAGTTTTCGTTCATGACGTTGAGAAGCTCAACCAGAAATGACTGGATCTGACCCGCAGGCAATTTGCCCTTGATTTGTAAGTGACGGATATTTTATTCTTTCGAATTTAACGGCCTTCGCCCGGGTCCGCGTTCTAGCGAGTCTCAAGTAAATTGACTTTCACGAAAAGCCAAGCATAGACTGTTCAGA
This sequence comes from Geobacteraceae bacterium, assembly GCA_024640545.1. GTDB lineage: Bacteria > Desulfobacterota > Desulfuromonadia > Desulfuromonadales > BM103 > JAHEDT01. Next base: position 1,772 of record JAHEEU010000016.1, on the reverse strand, counting down.
GACATTAAAAGCCCCGGAAGGCATCATCCTTGGACATCAACGTCAACATCGCCCTGATCAGCCTGCTGGCCTTTGCCGCACTCAGCAACATTCCCCTGGGCTACCTGCGCATGGGGTCACCCAAGTACTCGGTCCGCTGGTTCGTCTATATTCATCTCTCGGTGCCATTCATCATCGGCCTGCGTATCGCCAATCACCTCAGCTGGCAGACCATCCCCTTCTCTATAGCCCTGGCGGTGGCCGGACAGATGGTCGGCAGTCGCCTGTATCGCCGGAAACACCTATGAGCAAGCCCCGCCGGCCAAAAATGCGGCAGGCCGCCCGTGCCGGCGAGCTGGTCGACAAGCTCCTCAAAGGGCTGGGGCTCGACGACCGGCTGCAGCAGTACCGTGCCCTGATTGTCTGGGAAGCAGTGGTCGGTCCGCAGATCGCCGCCCGGACCCGACCGGTCCGGATTCGCGAGGGCGTCCTTGAAGTCAACGTGGACCAGCCGACCTGGATGCAGCAGCTGCAGTTGATGAAGCCGAAAATCCTCGCCCAGTTGAACGACGAACTCGGCAAGGGCACCATCAAGGATCTTTACCTCAAGCGCGGCAGGGTGGACCTCCGCCCTGAACCACTGAAGGACCAACCGCCAGCCTGGCGTATGGTGCAGTTGGATGACGGTGAAAAGCAGCAGGTGACAGCAATGTTGACTGCCATCGAGGACCCTGAGCTGCGTGATGAGATGGAGAAGTTTCTTGTCAAGCAGATGCGGCTGTTGAAAGCGGAGTCTGGCAGCTAGGGACTGGCCAGGGACTGTCTCTTGCTTGGGCCTCTCGCGCGCCCGGCGTTACTCATCCCGCGCACCCTTCCCTTCATACATGGCCAGGACTTCCCTTGTGTAATCCTGCGCCTCTCCGGTATAAACAACCAGCGGCGCTTCGACAAGCAGTCCAGGACGTCCTTTCCTGACCCCCTCGACCAGAACCATGCGCGCGGCTTCACCAAGCGTGTGATGGACCAGGCGCAGGCGCTTGGGCTCCAGACCGAGCGGCCCCATCAAAGTCATGAGTTCAGCCAGGCGTTCCGCCAGAAAAACCAGGCAGCAGCGGCCGCCATCCTTGAGCAGGTAGTAGGCTGCCTCGAGAAAAACGGCCAGCCCGCCGGCCAATTCATGGCGGGCGGCGGCCCGCTCATCGTCCGGTGAGATTCGACCGTTGCGGGGGAGCCGGAACGGCGGATTGGCCAGCACCAGGTCGGCCTGTTGAGCAGGACAGATCTGCCGAATCTGGCGCAGGTCCCCCTCGACAATCGTCACCCGATCCTGCAAACCATTCAAATCGACACTGCGTCGGGCACGGGCGACCATCTGCGGTTGGCGTTCGACGCCGACAATTTCCCCCACCATCGACCGGGCCGCGGCGAGCAGCGGGATGACCCCGTTGCCGCTGCCGAGATCATAAATCACCTGTTCCTCCCTGAAGCCGCTGAAACCACAAAGCAGGAACGGATCCATGGAGAAGCGGTAGCCCTTTTGCGGCTGGATCATGCGCAGATCGGTCAAGCCAAGAGGGTCAACGGTTTCATCGGGTTTGATCATATGCACCTGTTGTCGTTGGCCATATCCGGGGGCGGCGGCTTCAACCTGGCAGCCTGGCAAACGCAATCGGGGGGCAAACACGCTGTTCACCCCCCGCAAGAAAAGCCGGTCAAGATTACACTACCTCGGGATCAAAAACTGGCCTAGCTGCCCCCGTAGGAGTGCAGGCCGGACAGCACCAGGTTGACGC
>JAHEEU010000160.1 GCA_024640545.1 Geobacteraceae bacterium | reverse complement strand
CGCAGCAGGGGGAACCGGCAGTGTTCACCCAGGCAACACTGCCCCGGCAGCAGATCGGCTGACTCTGATTCGGGGCGTGAAACTCGAGGGGAAGAGATTTTTCCGCTGGCAAGCGGCTGTCCGTCTCGAGGAACAATCCTCCTGTACTCAAGTTCACCGAAAATCCGGTGAAAAGCTCCTTATTGCCGTAAATTACCTGCATCCTGACCGGCAACCTCTCCCCCACTCGCTCCTCCATCTTGAGATATTTCTGGACAACCTCAATAAAAGCCCGCCGATGGATCGGCTTGAGGAGGATATCGTCACATCCCGCCTCACGGCCATTGCGCGCCACAATGATCTCAACGGCTTCACCCTGGAGGAAACTTTTCTCCAAAGCCAGAAAAAAAAACTGACATCGTCTGCAAGGAGTATTTTTTGCTGTCCGGACACTATCAGCCCCCAAGCTGCGAATAAATCATAGTTTACGTATAATCAAACAGCGATAAACTCCGCTGGGAAAAGGTTGATGCAAACAGATGAGTTTGCCAGAAGAGGAGTTTCACGAGCCGCCAGTTTCCTCCACTCAACGCTCGGTTCACTCCAGATCGACATGAACTAATTTACCCCACTCATGATTCGAGGTCAAAGGGTGATCAAGGAGCCCATATCTTCAAGCACTTTTCGCAGGGAAGAAACTGATTTCCATGATGGGGAAAGGTCCGTTGAAAAAAAATGCCCCGCTCACCGGAGGGGGTGGGAGCAGGGCGAAAGCTCTGTGCGCCGCTTAGTAAAAGTGGAGCAACAGAGTGTCATACTTTTTATGGGGTTAAACTACTAAATAGGCCTTAAAGTGTCAATAAAAAAGTCAGCAGGCGAGTCAGCCCCCACGGCCCCAGGCAAGAACGGGTGAAAGCTTCAATCATCTGCCGCGCCGTCTATCAGGGGGGGATGACTCGGCTCCAACCCTAAGTCCCGGATCAGAACCGCCTGGCAATCTTCAAGCTCTTGGTCGACAAAATAATCAGCATATCTCGCTGCGGTTTTATCGCCGTTCTCCGCAGCTCTTCGATACCACTTGACCGCTTGTCGTTTGTCCGGGGGCACACCCAATCCCAGGATGTGCATATCCGCCAGCCTTTTTTGGGCTGTGGCATCGTTGCTTTCAGCGGCCAGGAGATACCACCTGGCCGCCTCCCGATAGTCCTGCGGGACACCATAACCGCCGGCATAGATACTACCGAGATTTTTTTGCGCGACAACATGGCCCTGTCGGGCTGCCGCGACAAACCATTCAACGGCTTTGCTGTAATCCTGAGTGACACCAAGCCCCGAAAAATACATGAAGCCCAGGGTGGCCCTGACCATGGAATAGCGTGTTTCAGTTTTTAACAGTTCATAGGCAACGGCATAATCTCGCGACTTGTAAGCCCTGAAACCTTTATCGTAATTACTGTCACTTAACTCGATGATCCTGGGGTCTTTCGGTTGTGGATCGAAAATGTCCGGGTTCAAGATAATCGGCTGCGGCGCGTTCTGCTTCTTGGCTGCGGCCGGCTCACCTCTGCCACTTGACTGGGAGTCGTATCTTTGTGAATACCATATCGTGCCCCAAGGATAGAGTGGCCCGAGCGGTCGAGGGTTTTTCCCCTGTGCATGATCGAACCGACCTTTGTGGTGAGTGGTGTGGTTTTTGCCGGCATCGGTGCGAAATGTTCGCTTTGCCGGTCCAGTGACGCCACCCACAGGAGAGGAGAGATTCCGCCCTGGCAGTGTATCGATTGCACCAGCATCCATGCTGGCCACAAAGACACAACAGGCAGCGCTCCAGGACAAGAGCATGAATGTTACCCGGTCCATATAGTTCCCAAACTTAACAGATAAAAGCTGTTTCGGTTATTTAATCACAGCAGGGAGCTTTTACAATTTATGGCCAGTGCCCGTATTATGGCTCTAAAACTTTGGGAGACAACGCGCAAGGGGTCAGCCGATTGGCTGACCCCTTGTCTAATGATGGTGCAGGTAGTTGGGATTGAACCAACGACCCCTCGCGTGTGAGGCGAGTGCTCTCCCGCTGAGCTATACCTGCATGATTTATCTCAGGACCGTGTGAAACGGAGAATTTTTATAACAGCAACCTCTCCGTGCTGTCAATGGGAAACGGGAAGCAGGGGCAAGCTGTAAACTAGAGGTTGTAAGGCTTTAGGGATTTATGATTTTAACTTTACAGCTTATAGCTTATAGCTTGCAGCCTACCGTTTGTTTTAAGATTCAATCCCGGTCCGCGCCGGTTGGCCGTCAGCGTAATAATGCTTGATTTCGCGCATTTCGGTCACCAGGTCGGCCAGTTCGATAATTTGCGGGTGTACGTTGCGACCGGTGATGACCAGTTCCGTGTGCAGCGGCTTGTTGCGGATCATCTCTTTGACTGCCTCCAGTTCGACCAGGTCGAAGTCGACGGCACAATTCAATTCATCAAGCACCACAAGGTCGTAATCGCCGCTGGAGACCAGAGCCCGCGCACGGGCAAAGGCCTCCCGAGCCATGTCGCGATCAGTCTGCGTCTGCTCGCCCTGCTTGACAAACTGGGACCGGCCAACCTGCTCAATCGTCAGGCAATCCCTGAACCGTTTGGCAGATTCGAGCTCGCCATAGACGGTCTGACCTTTCATGAACTGCATGACATGAACGCGGAACCCGTGCCCAAGGGCCCGGAAGACCAGGCCGAGGGCTGCCGTGGTCTTACCCTTGCCATCACCGGTGTAAACCTGGACCAATCCTTTGGCGAGCCTGTGCTTATCCGTCATGTGTCGACCCAGTTGATTATCTGCCGGTACCTGTCGGGCAAGGAAACCAGGCGGCGTTGGTCGTCGAGCACGAGGTGGCGGGTCCGGCCTTCGGCAACCAGCACCCCGTTCTGGTTGGTCGCCCGATAGGTGAACTCGAGCAGCCGACCCCGTCCTTTTTCCAGTGTCGTCGCTATGTCGATGCGGTCTTCATAGAAAGAGGGGGCCCGGTAATCGACCTCCGCTCTGGCAACGATCACGAAAAACCCGTCCCGTTCCAGGTCGCTGTAAAAGCAACCCTGCTGGCGAAGGAACTCCGAGCGGCCTTCCTCGAACCAGGTCAGGTAGTTGGCATGATGTACCACCCCCTGGGCATCCGTTTCCGCATAGCGCACGGTCAGGGAGAAAGAGCGGGTCACGGGTTTACCGGCCATCTTCTGTGTCTCCGCTGTCGGCAAGGAAGCGGCTGCGGGCCAACCGGAGCCCTGCTTCCGTCACCATGTGACGGTGCAGGATCGTTTCTATCTGTCCATCGGTTTTCGACGCCAGGCCTTCGGCAAAGTTCACCAGCGCATCGGCGTCCCAGAGGATGCGGAATTCCGGCGAGTCGACGGCACCGGGAGTATGATGGTTGGCAACGATCTCCGCCACCTTCTCGATCAGCTCATCTCCAGCAGCGAGTTGGGTCAGGATCGTCCTTGCGACCGGCGGGCCTTCCAATTCCTGCCAGTTGCCGGCACTCGAACCGTGTTTGCGCTCCGCCTCGTGGATGCCGATGTCATGCAGGTAGGCAGCGGTGAGAGTCAGGACTGGATCTGCATCAATGTAAGTCAACAGCTCCTCCGCATACCGGCAGACCTGCAGAGCATGATCGACGCGCCGTCGATCGGCACCGAAATAGCTCTCCATAGAGGCGCGGACAGCCGCCAGAAATAACTTTTGCGCCGGGCTTGGTTTCACGAGAAGATCGAACATATCAACCAGTGATTTCATTGAGTGACACCTGATAGTGCAAAAGACTAGCTTTCAGCCGATAGAAAGTCCAGACGAAAAAAAGCCGGCGGCGGAGAAGCCGGCGGCCCTGACCTTAAGAACGGTCTGGTCAATTTTTCACGTGCCTCGCAGTGCCGTGCGCTTCCGGTTACTTCCTGTCGCCACGGATGCCGATGCAGACCGTCTCGAAGGGGATGTCACGGCCGCTGTTGGCAATTGCCTGCCGTGCCATGAAAACCAGTCCGTTGCAGCAGGGCACTTCCATGTGGACCACGGTCAGGCTCTTGATATTGCTCTGCGTGATCATGGCGGTCAGCTTTTCCACGTAAGGTTCCGTATTGTCGAGTTTCGGGCAGGCAATAGCCAGCGCTTTCCCTTTGAGCAGTTCTTCCTGGAAGTCGGCGTAGGCAAAAGGTGCGCAATCGGCAGCCAGGAGCACATCGGCATTCTGGAAGAAGGGTGCGGTGGGCGGCACCAGGTGCAGCTGGACCGGCCACTGGGCCAGTCGCGACGGACGCGGACCGGCAGCGGCGGTCTCTTCTGTCTTGGGTTTATCGAAGTTCATCATGCGCGCCGAGGGGCAGCCACCGGAAGGGGCGGCAAAGCTCTTCACCGCGGCTGAAGGGCAGCCGCCGGCAGGTGCTGCGGCAGGCTGATGGTCGTGCGGCTGAGGTTCGCGGCCAATCTTCTTGAGGTGCTCCTCGACGACTGCCTCATCAAACTCGTCCGCTTCACGCTCTTCTATGGTAATGGCATCAACCGGGCAATCGCCGAGGCAGGCGCCGAGGCCGTCACAGAGATTGTCGGCGATCAGCCTGGCTTTGCCGTCGATGATCTGGATCGCGCCTTCGGCACAGGAGGGGACACAGAGGCCGCAGCCGTTGCATTTCTCTTCATCAATTTTGACCATCTTGCGAATCATGAGTTTATCTCCCTATCCTTCGGGTTGTGGTTAGTTTATGAGCGTCGTGGAAGTGAATTTAATCGAATCAAGCCAATTCCACCTTGACCGGGGTCAAACCGGCTAAAAAAAATAATGCCAGAGCAAATCCAGCCGGCCGCGTTTGATCAGGTACTGCCCGGAGAAGCGCATGACTTCGCGGACTTTCTCGCGGTGCCCCGGCTTGTAGCAGTGCACGTGGCAATGCTTGCAGCTCGGCTTTTCGTCGAGCGGGCAGCGCAGGAGACGTTCAAAGGCATACAGCAGGAAAGCACGGCACTCGCTACAGACAGGATACTTCCGCAACGGAAGCTCTTGCAAGCCGGGCTCACCGGTGGCAATCACTGTTTTTTCACCGGCGTGCCTGGCCCGGCAGTAGACGGCAGTAAACTGCAGCAGCACCTTGAGATCCTTGAGCTCCTTGCGGGACAGAGACTGACCGCTGCTACTCGGGCATTTGTTCATCGAGACACCATAGAGTGGGTCGGCTTATCTCGCCGATCTCCGACGGCAGACCAGGCGGCAACCATGTGGGCAGGATTTTTCATGGCAGAAAAGTAACAGGCAGCACCGGTAAAAACGTTGACGGGGGTCAAAAACGCAAGGATACGGGGATAGGTTGCCAGGGTGACAGCTTCTGAAACAGGCCAAAACCCACCGCTGCGTCCGGCCCGGGCTTCAGCTGTTTCCCTACCCGGCCTCCTTGCACTTTTCAGCGAGCTCTTCCAGCCGTTCGAAATCGAGGATGTCCACCTTTTTGCCGGTTACGCTGATCAGGTCATCCTCGGAGAGCTTGCGCAGGGTACGCGAAAGGGTTTCGCTGACCGTACCGAGATTGGAAGCCAGCTGGCTCTTTGAGATCGGCAGCTCGACAGTCTGCCTGGTACCACGTGAGAGGTCCATCAGGTAGCGTGCCAGGCGCGATGGGACGTCCTTGAACGTCAGGTCCTCGATCTGGTTGGCGAACTGGCGCAGGAACCGCGACAGGCCGGCAATCATGTTGATGGAGATCCGGCCGTTGTTCATCAGCAAATCGAGGAAGCCGTCCTTGGGCAGGAACAGCAACTGTGAAACCTGCAAGGGTTCGGCATAAGCGGGATAGAGCCCGTCACCGAAGATTGCCGCCTCGGCGAAGGTCCCGCCGGGATGAATGATGTGCAGGATCCGTTCTTTCCCCTCAGGGGACAGTTTGTACACCTTGACCTTGCCGTCCAGAACCACGAAAAAGCCTACGGCCTGTTCCCCTTCGGAAAAAAGCAGATCGCCGCGTGGATATTCGCGGATGCGGGCAATTTCCATCATGGCGTCGAGATCGGCTTCGGAAAGCCCGGCAAAGAACGGGCTGTGCTTGAGGATTTGTCGATAATTCATTTGGCCCCACGAGATAAATAAATTGATTGTCCTGTCATTCTAAATGGGTTGGCGACTTCAGCCAAGAGCTATCTCCATTTTTCAAGCAAACGGATCCAAGAGGTGTGCCTCGAAACAACAAAAAGAGCGGTTGACAACTATGTCAACCGCTCTTGATTTTGTGTGGTGCCGAAGGGGAGACTCGAACTCCCACGTCCCTACGGACACTAGACCCTGAACCTAGCGTGTCTACCAATTCCACCACTTCGGCATTGAAGCGAGGGCAATTTATAGCAAAAGGGAAAAACCAATGCAATAAAAAAATCAGGGGGCTCTGGTTGGGGATTGAAGGCTGGCAAAACCGCCAAGGCAATGAACTTATTGTGCAGTGCAGATGGCGAGCGAGCAGGCTGTCAGCGGCAACGGCTTATTCCTCCAACCGCCGGGGAGCTACCATCACCGTGCGGTATGCCTCGACGGTGACCAACCCGGGGCGGGCACCCTTCGGCTTCTGCACAGCCCTGCCCTGTGCAACTATGACTTCAACCTTGCCGGAGTCCTTCCCCCTGGAGTAACCGGCGGCCAGGGAAGCGGCATACAGGATTTCCTCTTCAGGGACCTGACCGGCGGCCGCCCCGCACTTGAGAACCAGGTGACAGCCCGGCATGCCCTGGGCGTGAAACCACAAGTCTGTCGCCGCGGTCAGGCGGCGGCTGACGTAATCATTGGTACGGCTGTTTTTCCCCCAGAAGATTTTCAGCCCGCCGGGTGACACTGCTTGACGCAGTTGATCTTCCGGCGCTTCGGTCCGGCGCTTGCCCAGTTGCCCTTTGGCGGCCTTGAGCAGCCCGGCGGACTCCAGCTCGAGCTGCACCTGGTAGAGATCATCACCGCCTTCGGCTTCTTCGAGAGACAATTCGACCTGGTCGAGCCAGGCGAGCTCCTGTTCGGTTTCCTGTAAGCGCCGCTGGTGATGCTCTCCTGACCGTTTGGCCTTGCGATAGAGCTTGAAGCAGCGCTCGGCGTTCTCCTGTGGCGAAAGCATGGCATCGAGGGGGATGGTCACCCTGGTTGCCGGCGACTGATAGTAGTCATCAAC
>JAHEEU010000159.1 GCA_024640545.1 Geobacteraceae bacterium | reverse complement strand
ACACTCGCGGCAATCGCCATCCCGGCCTATTACGGTTACGTCAACAAAGCCAAGCGCACCGTGGCCATCAACACCATGGGCACTATCCGGAAAACTCTCGAAGCGTTTAGCATTGACCATGGTGAATATCCAGAAAAGCCAATCGATTTCACCACCGGCCTGGACAACCAGGCACGGACCGTGTTTCCGCCGGTCCTGCTCGATAACATCAGGAACGACCTGCTATCCATCGACAGCTACGATCTGGCCGGCGAACAATATACTGTTACGGCGACAGCCAAGGACAGCGAGCATACCGTCCTGACCTTGACCCCGCAAACCCTCAACTATTGAGCACATAGGGCCATGCAAACATTCTTTCGCAAAAGATATTTCATCGAGAAGCAGCTCCAGGCAAAAGTCATCCTGTTCGTCATCATTCTGCTGATGACTTACACCCTGTTGTTCGTGGCGATCCTGTTTCTCCCTTATGTCGTTCCCTTGAGCTTCGATTATCCTCTCAGTGAGCAGACCGATGCCGCCAGGATGCTGCTCTCCCTGCACGCCAGCATCTGGCCGGCCCTGGCCATCGTAACCCTTTTATTGGCAGGCTCGAGCATTTTCGTCAGCCACAAGATCGCCGGCCCGATCTATCGCCTGAAAAGGTCGCTGGCCGAGATTGCCGACGGCAACATCCAGATGACCATGAAGTTCAGAAAGCGGGACGAACTGCATGACCTGGCCGCGAGCGTGAACCGGGTTATTCATGAATTGAGGACTTTGGTCGGTACGCTGCAGGAGGGCCGGGAGACCTCTGGCGAATGCATTGCCGAGCTCGAGCAACTGCTAGAAAAGCACCAGATCGACGATGCTACGGGACGTAAGTTGATTGAAAAACTCCAGGTCAACCGGGATGGGGCCGCTCAAACCCTGGTCAAGTACGCTGACGATTGATCTGGAGCGGGAAAACGGGAACTACGGTCGCAGATGCCCTGGTCTTCCACCCAGTCCAGGCCATGTCAGCAAGGATTATGTGCTCGGAGCGGTGAACGCAAGCAGAGTAACCGCGAGCATGCCAGCCAGCTGCATGGCGCCGAAAGCAGTCCAAAAGGAGTAGTGAAGCGACAGCGACACGAACACAGTCAAAAGCATTGCAAGGACAAGAATCGAACGCATACCCTCTCCTGAGCAGAACACCGGGTATTACTTGAATTCTAAAAATCCACCCATTACGAGCAGAACTCAATGAACAACCGGAAGCCAGGGGGCATGCTGAATTGATGAAATCACTGCGACTTGCGGATAACCTGCGCCACCTTTGTAACCCCAAAAAAGTCAAATCCACCGTCATGTGATGGTGGATTTGGCTTCCCCCTGAGAACTTGTCCCCCACCTCCAGAAGACCTCATTGAGGATAAGGTTAGAACAATCCACTGTGGGTTACAATACCGACAAAGTATAAAAGCTATATCTCTAAAGTTATACAAAATGGGTGCATTCGCGAAAAACCTGCCCCGCGGCAGAGCGGCGACTCCCTCAGGGTACGCTGGCCGGCAGCGACACATAGAAAGCCGCCCCCTTGCCCACCTCGCTTTCCACCCAGACCCGGCCACCGTGTTTTTTCACGGTCTCCTTGACCAGGGCCAGTCCCAACCCCGTCCCGCCGATCCGCCGGTTGTCCCGGTTGTCAACCCGGTAGAAGGATTCGAAGATTCGCTCACGGGCTGCGGGTGAAATGCCGATCCCCTGATCCTCCACCTGGACAATGACGGCATCATCCGACCGGCGGGCGGAGACCGACACCAGGCCACCGTCCGGTGAATATTTGATCGCATTGGAGATGAGGTTCAAAAAAACCCGGTGGAGCTGTTCGGCATCGCCCTGGATGGCAGGCAGATCGGCCGGGCAGTCGAAGCGCAGCGGGTGCTTCTGAGAAGCGCCCCTGAACAAGTCGACCGCCTTGCCGAGAACCGCCTCGAGATTGACCGGTTGAAAGTTCAAGGTGGGTTTTTCGTTCTTGAGCGACTGAAGATTCAAAAAGTTGTCGAACAGCTCGGCGAGACGTTCCGATTCATTATAGATGATACTCAGGAATTCCCTGCGCTGCTCAAAGGGAAGGTCTATGTCCATCATCAGCTCGGCATAACCCATCATCCCGGCGAGCGGAGTCCTGACCTCATGACCAACCACGGAGAGCATCTCGTCCTTCATGCGATCCATCTCCTTGTGTTCGGTCAAATCGGAGACAATCCAGACGGACCCGCCTCCGGTTGGATCGGCATTATCTAAAGCGCGCCCCTGTACATACCCCCAGAAAGTGCTGCCATCCCGACGTTTCAGCCACATTTCCTGCCGGTAGCTTTCACCTCGGCCAAAAGAGCCATAAGCCTGTTCTCCAACCTCGAGGAACTTTGCATAGCTCTCATAGAGAGCTTCGGTACTTTTTCCCACTATTGCCTGGACGTTGTCGTAGCCGAAGATCTCACTCGCCCGTTGGTTGGCACGCAAGATCCTGCGATCCTTGACAAACAGGATGCCGGAGAGGGCGTTGTCAAGGATCACCTGCTCCTGGTTGAGGGTCTTCTGCAGTTGATCCTGAATAGTGCGCAGGACATTGACCTGGGATTTGAGTTTTTCAGCCTGGGCACTGACCGTCGTCTGAAAGTTGCGCAGCATCTTGAGCATGTTCGCCTGGGCCAAGACGAGCGAGTTGATTTCTCGCCATCGGGTGCTGATCAGTGAACTGTCGGAAAAATCAAGGCGGGCGATTTTACTGCTGGCGGTCGCCAGGGCTTCCAGCGGCAGGCTGATGCGGCGCGCCTGGCTGCGGGCCGCAAGAAACGTCAGGACAAGCACCAGGGCGAGGCTGGCGGCAATCGCCTTTCCAACGTTGTATATGGGCGGCAAGAAGTCGGCAACAGGTGCGAACGCCGCGATCCAGAAAGTCTGTTCACCCAGCAGCAAAGGGTGCATGACAAAAATCCAGCGCTGCCCCTGGGCCTGGATAATTTCCGGCTGCAGGAAAGCATTCTTACGTTCTCGCCAAAAACCCAGCGCGGCATTAACAGGTTCCAGGCCAAGCTCCTCGGCAGGCTTGAGAATCACATCCCGGTTGCCGCGGACGCTTTTTAAAACATTATTGCGAGGGAGCCCGAGAACTTTGCCTTCGTCTGTCAACACGAGCACGTAGCCCTGCTTGCCAACAGAAAGTCCCGCGGAGATAGACGAGATATCAATTAATTTGAGATCAATGCCGACCACGAGGCTGAGATTGTTTGGCAGGTCACGTCGGGATGACACCGTTATACCGGGGTCCCCGGTCGTAAAAAACGTATAAGGGGCCGTCCAATGAGCGCTGCCATCGGCGGGGGCCGCCATGGCAATCTGGAACCAAAGTCTTTTCCGCGGGTCATAGTCGACGCGCTTGTAGTAGCGCTGCTGCTGGTCATCCCGCCAGTTGAAATAGAGTTGTTCGTTGCCCCGTTGAGGGATATTGGTGAACCGATTGTGCCAACTGCCATCGGCTTGCTGCAAAAGCATCCATCCACGTCCATCTGTTGTCCCGGCAACGATAGAGGTCGCCTGGGGGATTGTTTTCAGGACCGGGGAAAACAGTTCGTTGAACTCCTGTGGCTGATCGGTCTCAAAACCCTGCGGTCCTGACCAGCCGGTGGCAATACGGACGATGTTTTCAGCAGACAAGAGCGATTCACGAATAGACCCGTTGGCCGTTTCGATCGTCGTGTCGAAATGGCTGGCGGCGATCTGATTAACCAGCGGGAAAAGCCCGAAGAAAATATAGGCCAGGGTGAAGAGCAGAACCGCGCCGACACCAAGCATCCCGAACCGGAGGAACAGGGTGCTGCGCAGGCTGGTGAGCCGGGGCTTTTGCCCGGCAGCCGGGTGATCGGGAGAGGTCTTGCTCGGCCTGTGCATAAAAATTGAATTTCTCAATTATTTCGTGCAGTTTTTAATTATAAACCCTGATGACTACCAGAATACCTTCTGCATAGTATCTGTCCATTTTGCGGCTATGCTGAAAGCGGCCCAGGATTCCAAGCTGCGGTTTGGCGTGAGCAGCGCGCTAAAGCCTGAGCGGCAGGGTAAAGGTGACCGTCGTTCCTGCGCCCAGGTCGCTTGAGATAAGAATCTCACCGCCATGATCGTCAATGATCTGTTTGACGATGTTCATCCCCAAGCCGAGGCCGCAGGTTGCCGCGTTTGAAAATTCGGCGCGATAAAACCTGTCGAAGATATGTTCGGCCTGTTGCGCTGTCATCCCTATGCCCTGGTCCATGACGGACACCGCAACCTGATCGTTGTCGCTCACGGTCTGGACTTTGATTGTGCCGCCGTGGGGTGAATATTTGATCGCATTGTCGAGCAGGTTGTGCAGCACCTGCGTGATGCGGCCACCATCGAGGGATATGGTCGCCGGCAGGGAACTGCCATGCAAGACGACGAGGTCGTGGGGTAGATTTTTGACCCGCATGGAGTCAACGACATTGTTTATGAGGCTTTTCAGGCTCATCTCCCGGCGGACAATCCCCAGAGACCGGCCGATCTGGATGCGACCGACATCAAGGAGGTCGTCGATCAACTGGTTGAGAGTTTCAGCGTTGTTTTGAATAATGGAGAGGTAATCGCTTTTCTGCTGTTCAGTCAGGTGATTGGCATCAGCATTTTCGAGCAGTTCACAGTAGCCGACCACAGCGACCAGCGGGGTCCGTAGTTCATGGGCCGCCGTGGAGATGAAATCGCTCTTGGCCTGGTCAAGTTTGCGCAGGGTTCCCTCCGCGACCCGCCGTTCGGTGACGTCATCGACAATGCTCAAGATTCGCAATTCGCCTTCAAACTCAACGGCACGGCTGGAAATCAGGCAGGTCATCGGCCGGTTGCCTTTGCCGTAAAAGGTGCTCTCCAGGTTGTCGATAAAGCCGTGCTCCTTGATGGCTGCGACCATGCGCTCACGGTCTTCCGGCTTTCTCCAGAAGCCCAGTTCCTGGACAGTCTTGCCGACAACTTCTTCTGCAGAGTATCCGGGGTTCCTGGTGAACGCCGGGTTGATCATGAGCACGACGCCGGCTAAAGAAGAGATGATCGTCGGAACCGGGTTGGCGTGAAAGAAGGCCCGGAACAGCTCTGCACTTTTGTGCAGCGCGGCTTCTGCTGTCTTGCGCCCGCTGATGTCGATCCAGGAGCCGATTATTTCGTCAGGCTTGCCTGCGGCGTCACGGAGCAGGCGGAGTTCGGCTTGAACCCAGATATAGTCGCCGTCCTTTTTACGAAAGCGGTATTCGTGGATATGATGGCCTGTGTTAAAGAGTGCCTCGTAGGCCTCGAATGTCGCTCCGCAATCATCGGGGTGGATATTGTCCCTCCAGAAACCGGGATTTCCGAGGCATTCCGCGGTGGAGTAACCCAGCAGGCGGGTGATGTTGTCGCTGACAAAGGTTGTGGCCAAATCTCCATCAGCCCGGCAGGCATAGATGACCGCTGGAGAGAACGAGAGGAAGCGCCTCTCAACCTGATCGATTGCACTGTTCATCAAAGCCCCTCCGCCGGTGATGTGCAGACAAGGATAAACCCGGGTGACCATCAACGGCGTCCCGAGCTCCGGGCCCAGGGCGCAAGCGCTGGATCGGGCCGTTCAGCCTTAAAATCTTATTTGCCGGGTTTAAATGGCGGCAAGGGCACAGTGGTTTCCGCCTCCGACTTGGGTGCCGACAGTGAAATAACCTTGGCCTGGCCCTCTTTTTCAACCTCGTCGATGCGGGCCACGGAATGGTAAGGGACCAGCAGGCGCTTGACGCTGGCGAACTCGCTCTTCAAGGCTTCTTCGTTCGGATCGACGACGATTGCTGATTTTTCTCCGAAGACGATCTCCTCGATTTCGACAAACCCGTACATCTCGCCCTGGCTGACCTTGCGGGCGTAAATTTCGTACCCCTTGCCCTGGCTGGTAAAGAATATTCGGAAAACTGTCTTGTTCGATTTACTCATATTTTCACTGTCTCGCTTTACACCTTGGGTCATCATGAATCAAGGTTACTGGGCAACGATAAAACTGCTGGAATAGCCGATGCCCTCGATTTGCTGCAGGGCGTCTGCGGCCAGGGCCATGGAAGGATAGACCCCCACCCGGACCCGGTAGAATTTCTGGCCGTCCACCCATCCCTCCGCCACGGCAGACCCGCCAAACTGGCCCTTGAGTTTTTCCGCCAGGCGGTAGGCGTTCTCCCTGACGGTAAAGGCGCCGACCTGCACCATGAATGCTCCAGTGTCATAACTGACCGGCTGCCGGTAGTGGGGCTCGGCATCGCCCCGCTGGTCTTCGCGATAGCCGAGGGCTTCTATGCGCACCGGCGCGGTTCCGGGCCCGACCACGCCGAGTTCATTGGCTGCCGCATAGGAAAGGTCGATGATCCGGCTCTTGACGAAAGGCCCGCGATCGTTGATACGCACTACCGCTGAGCGCCCGCTGTCAAGGTGGGTGACCTTGAGGTAGACATTCATCGGCAGGGTTTTGTGCGCCGCCGTCATAGCGTGCATGTCGTAAACCTCACCGTTGCTGGTTTTACGGCCGTGGAAGTCCTTGCCGTACCAGCTGGCGACCCCCTGTTCGACAAAACCTTCGGCCGAAGGTATCGGCTGATAGCGCGTACCGTTGACCTCGTAGGGCCGCTGGGTCGGCTTGAGACCGGGTTGTGTGGGGGTGTCCAGGACCCGGACCTTGTAGGACGGGGCACCGCAGGCCGCAAGCAGCAGGACCACCAGGGACAGGCAGATGTTTCGCAGCGATCTGATCATGTGAGCATTGATAATGGAAGCGGGGCGTCAAGTCAACAGGCTCAATACGCCCGCTTCAGCATTCTGCTCGGCTCTGCAGAAAGTCCTGGACTTCCGGGAGCCCGGGGATAGCCGTCCTGCCGCCCAGGGCGCGGGTTTTCAGGGCAGCGCAGGCGGCGGCGAAACGAACGATCTGCGGCAGAGGCCACTCCTGCAATAGCCCGTAGATGTACCCGCCATGAAAGACATCTCCGCAGCCGGTGGTATCGACCGTTTCGACCGTGAAGGCCGGTTGGCGGAAAATCCGGCCGTCTGCAGTCTTGCTCAGGCTGCCAGACGTACCGCAGGTAATGGTGACCGCGCGCGCCCCGTAGCCAGCCAGGTGGTGCAGGGC
>JAHEEU010000158.1 GCA_024640545.1 Geobacteraceae bacterium | reverse complement strand
CCTGGTCCTGGTGGAAGTGAATCAGGCCGAGGCTGACCCGGGCGTCGGTCTGGGCAGGGTCGCGTGCCAGGACCGCTTCGTAAACCCGGCAGGCGTCGGCGGGACGGCCGAGCTCGAAGTAAGTGTCGCCCAGATCGAACTGCAGGTCGAAATCGTCCGGCAGCCGGCGGACGGCCTCCTCGAGCACCGTGACGGCCTCCTTGAGATGGCCGGCTTCGATCAGGGCTTCGCCGAGCAGCGCCAGGGCATCAGTGTTGTCGGCCTGCTGCTGTAGCAGGCGCCTTAAGATGCGGACCGCATCGTCCGCCGCGCCGTTTTCGAGGGCCTGTTCGGCCCGGCTCAAAGAAATCTGTTCATCAGCCATCTGTATACTCCTTGAAATCGAGAAACGCGCAGTGCGCGGCGCGATTCACGTGATGTGGTGCGGTTTTTGTGAAATGTGTAGACCTGACCCCTAAGCACGGTAGATTGCGTGACATTAAGCGAGCCAGGCCGGGTCTCGCCTTGCGCTAGGGGGCCTGCTCCATCGCCAGGGTGTCCAGCATGTCCCAGAGTCCCCAGGGGTCGGCGTCGACCACCTCGACCGGCACGGCGAGGCGTTTGGCCAGCTCGTCGAGGGTCGTGTCGTCGAGGAAGAGCTCCACGCCGTCCCGCAGCATGACATCGGGAACCAGCAGGACCTCGCCGAGGGGCTCCCCGGCAAGCTGTTCGACCAGGTCGCACCCGGTCAGCAGGCCGGCCACCGTGACCTGGCCGCTGAAAAAGCGGTTTTCAACGACATGCACCCGCAAATCCAACCGGCATTTGCCGGCCAGGCGTTCGGCAAAGGCCTTGAGCTCGGCTGCCGCCGAGACGCCGGTGACCAGGCTGATGGGCGGCAGCTCGAGGGGGATCGCGGCGGCGAGGACCTCCTCGGCCTGCGCGCGGAACCGGGGGATCAGGCCGACGCCGTTTTCAAGCTGGGCCAGCTCCTCGTAGGCGGCCAACTCCGGGAAAGGCCTACCGGCCTTGAGGTAGAGTTCGTCCGCGGCGAAGATGAAGCGCGTGCCGAGCCGGGTCAGCAGATCCGCCTGCCGGGCCTCGACCCATTCTACCAGTTCACGCGCCTCCTGGCGCGTCTGCGGCCGCAGTCGCGGCAGCCGCTGGCGATGCCCGGTCAGGCCGACCGGGACAATGGCCAGGGATTTCACCCCGGGCGCAAGGTCCGCCAGCTCCCGGCAGGTGCGCGCCAGCTGGTCGCCGTCGTTGAGCCCCGGGCAGACGACCACCTGGGTGTGCAGCTCGATGCCGCCGGCCACCAGCCTGCGCATGAGCGGCAGGATCGCCGGGGCCTGCTTGCCGAGCAGCTGCTGGCGCAGCGTGTTGTCGGTGGCGTGCACCGAGACGTAGAGCGGCGACAGCCGCCGGGCGAGGATCCGCTCCAGGTCCGCTTCAGCGAGATTGGTCAGGGTGACATAGGCCCCGTAGAGATAGGAGAAGCGGTAGTCCTCGTCCTTGACGTAAAGCGTCCGGCGCAGGCCCCGCGGCAGCTGGTGGACAAAGCAGAAGATGCAGTTGTTGCCGCACTGGCGCGGCTCCGGGTGCGGCAGCCCGAGCCCGAGCGGCTCGTCGCTGTCGTGCTCGATCTCCAGGTCCCACAATTCACCGCCGGCGCGTTCTATCTCGATGGACAGCGTCTCCCGGGGCTCCTCGACCAGGTAATCGAGCAGATCGCCGACCGGCTCGCCGTTGACCGCCAGCAGGCGGTCACCTGGCTGCACCCCCAGTTCCGCGGCGATGCTGTCGGGCTCAACGGTTAAGATTTCAAGCATATGGCGACCTGCTCCTGGAGTTTCCATAGCCGGCAAAGACAAAGGCCCCCGGCCGGAGCAGTTCCGGCAAGGGACCTTGGGTCATCACGTTATCAGACTGGTCTTAGTCCCGACCACCATGCAGGCGGAAGGTGCCGTCCGTCGAGGTGATCGACGAAATGGCGTGCTTGTAGAGCAGCAGATCGCCGTTGCTGTCGACCAGGACGCAGAAACTGTCAAAAGACTTGATGTGACCTTGCAGTTTTTCGCCCGACATCATGGCGATTTCGACGAGGACTCTCTCCTTGCGGGCCTGGTTGAGGTATTGATCCTGGATATTGAAGGGTGACTTTGCCATAACAACCGCTCCTTTTTTTAAATGCAATGGAATTCATCAATCAACGAACGAATTGTAACAAAGTCGGCCGAGGATTCAAGCCAAATTATTGATTTGTCTTTACGAAACCAGGTCAGCTGCTGTTTGGCGTAGCGCCGGGTCGTCCGCTTGAGGTCTTCCAGCGCCGCCTCGCGGCTGAACTCGCCACGCAGCAGGGCGAACGCCTGGCGGTAGCCGATCGTCTGCAGGGCCTTCAGGGCCGGGTCGTAGCCGGCCGCCAGCAAGCGTTGAGCCTCCTCGAGCAACCCCTGCTCGAACATCGCCTCGGCGCGCTGGTCGATGCGCCGGTAGAGCTCGTCGCGTTCGAGGTCGAGGCCGAGTTTCAGGGTCCGGTACGGCTGGCCGCCGAAGCCGTGCTCATCCTGCAGCACCGCCATGGACCGCCCGGACTGCCGGTAGACCTCCAGGGCCCGCACGATCCTGACCAGGTCGTTGGGATGCAGGCGGGCCGCCGTTTGCGGGTCGCAGGCGGAGAGCTCGGCGTGCAGGGCAGCGCTGCCCGCGCTTTGCGCCCTGGCGTGCAGCTGCCGGCGCAGCTCGGGATCCGCACCGGGGGCCTGCAGCAGCCCCTCGGTTAGGGCGCGGATGTAGAGGCCGGTGCCGCCGACCAGGAACGGCCGTTTACCTTCCCGGCAGATCCCGCTGACCGCTGTTCCGGCCAGGCTGGCGAAGCGGGCGGCGTTGAAATCCTCGTCCGGCCAGGCGAAGTCGATCAGGTGATGCGGGACCCGTTGCTGTTCGGCGGCGGTCGGCTTGGCGGTGCCGATATCCATCAGGCGATAGACCTGGCGGGAGTCGGCGGAGATGATCTCGCCGCCGCTGGCTTCCGCCAGCTCCAGGGCCAGGGTCGTCTTGCCGGAGGCGGTCGGTCCGCAGATGACCACCAGGGCAGGACGTGTGTCTGCTGGGTTCGGCACGGTCACACCCGATGAAAGAACTTTTCGATCTCGCGCCTGGAGAGGCGATGCATGACCGGCCGCCCGTGGGGGCAGCAGCTGCCGAAATCGATCGCGGCGAGGTCCTGCAGCAGGCGCTGCATCTCGCTCAGGGAGAGGGCCTGGTTGGCGCGCACCATGCTGTGGCAGGCGAGCACCGCCAGGATGCGCTCGATCTCGTCATCGATCTGCCCGGTCCGGCCGATCTCGTTGAGCTCGGCGGCCAGGTCGCGGACCAGGCGCTCGACGTCGACCTCGGCGAGCAGCGCCGGTACAGCCTTTACCGAGAAGGCCCGGCCGCCAAACGCCTCCACCTCGAAGCCGAAGCGGTCGAAGTGCTCGAGGTGCTCGGCGAACACCGCGGCTTCGCGGTGCTCGAGATCGAGGACCACCGGGAAGAGCAGGCTCTGGCTTTCGATCCCGTCGGCGGCCAGCTGCCTGCGCAGACGTTCGAAACCGATGCGTTCGTGCGCGGCATGCTGGTCGACCAGCACCAGCTCATCGTGCACCTGGCAGAGCAGGTAGCTGTTGAGGTGCTGGCCGATCAGGCGCCAGCCCTCGGGGAGGGCCGACTCGGCCCCCTGCCCTGACGACCAGCCGGTCATCTCGCCTTTGACCGTCGCGACGGCGGCAATGGCCGGCGTCGCGGCAACCCGGTCGTTGAAGGCCGTCAGCGATTCCTGGATGCGGGCGCGGTACTCCGGTGCCGCCGGGGCGTAGGGCGAGGAGGCCGGCTGCGGCGACGTCAAGCTGCCGAGAGCGGCCGCTTCCATTACGACGTGCTGCAGGCGCTCCCGCAAGGCCGCAACGATAAAATCGTGGACCTGCTGCTGGTTGCGAAAACGCACCTCGTGCTTGGTGGGGTGGACATTGACGTCGACGGTTTCCGGCGGCATGTCGATGAACAGCACAGCGACCGGGTAGCGGCGTTTTTCGAGCAGTGAACGGTACGCCTCGAGTATCGCGTGCTGTACGACCCGGTCGCGCACGAAGCGGCCGTTGACATAGGTGTAGATCTGCCCGGTGGTTGAGCGACTGATGCCCGGCGCGCCGAGCAGGCCGACCAGCATCTCGCCCTGGCCCGAATCCGCCTCGACCTCGAGCAGGTCTTTGGCGACGGTGCGGCCGAGCAGGGCCGCGGCCCGCTCCTCGAGGCGCTTGTGCCGATAGGCTTCCAGGTAGCTGCGGCCGTTGTGCGACAGGCGGAAGTGGATGTCCGGGCGCGCCAGGGCCAGGCGCGAGACGACGTCGGCGATGTGGCCGAACTCAGTCTCCTCCTTGCGCAGGAACTTGCGGCGGCCCGGGGTGTTGAAGAACAGGTTGCGGACCTCGACCACCGTGCCGGGAACCGTGCCGACGGCTTCGGCCTGGCGGATCGTGCCGCCCTCGGCGTAGATCTGCCAGCCGGCATCATCCTCGACGGAACGGGTGGTCAGGCGCAGCCGGGATACGGATGCGATGGCCGGCAGCGCCTCGCCGCGGAAGCCCATGGTGTGCAGGGCAAACAGGTCCGCAGCGTTCTTGACCTTGCTGGTGGCGTGGCGTTCGAGGCTCAGGAAGGCATCGTCCTTCTTCATGCCGCAGCCGTTGTCGGTGACCCTGACCAGGGCCCTGCCGCCCTTCTCGATCTCCACGAAAATTTCGCTGGCCGCGGCGTCGAGGGAGTTCTCGATGAGCTCCTTGACCACCGAAGCCGGCCGTTCGACGACTTCGCCGGCGGCGATCTGGTTGGCCAGGTTCTCGGGCAGGATATGGATTCTGGGGCTCATGGTAGACATCCGAAGTGCGAAATGGGAAGTGCGGAAAAACTTAAACAAGCAGTTCTTGGGTTGTTCTCGCCGCGCGCCTGCTGGACGGTACTGTTTTTGTGAAATGTGTAGACCTGACCCCTAAGCCGCTCATGCTACTCAAGAATCAGGAGGCTGGTTAGAGGATTGAGGTTCAGGTTGAAAGTTAATCATTTTTTCGCGCCACGCGCCACACGCCTCGCGCCACAGGCTTCGGGGTTAATGCCGCTGTTCCAGCCGCTCCAGCATCGCCTCGATTTCATCCAGGTCGTCCTTGACCCGGTCCCGGGGGAGTTCCGAGAGCGGCTGCTGCAGCAGGCCCAGGTCGCCGGCGACGCTGTGGGCGATGCGGCTGTCAACCTTGTCCATCTTGCACAGGTAGGCTTCGAACAGGCAGTTGTCGCAGATGGTGTTGATCAGGCGCGGTACGCCGCCGGCGTAGCGGTGGACCAGGGGAATGACCTTTTCGTCGTAGAGCATGTGCCGGGCGCCGGCAACCTGCAGGCGGTACTTGATGTACGAGGTGGTGGCGTCCACGGTCATCGAGCGGAGGTGGTACTTGACGGCGACCCGCTGCGCCAGCGGTTCGTCGAGCGCCAGGCAGTCCTCGAGCTCCGGGAGGCCGAAGAAGACGATGTTGAGAAGTTTCTTGCCGGGGATTTCCAGGTTCAGAAGACCGCGGAATTCTTCCATGAGTTCGCGGCTCTGGAGCATCTGCGCTTCGTCGATCAGCACCACCGCCCGGCGCCCTTCATCTTCGATTTCGAGCAGCCGGGAGTAGAGCTGCTTGAGCAGTTTCAGGCGGTCGCCGGCCGGCTCCTTGACGCCGAGCTGGAAGGCGATGCGCGTCAGGATCCACTCCGGGGTGATGCCGGAATGCACCATCACCAGCAGGGACGATTCGTAGCACTCTTCCGGGAGGTTGTCGAGCATGCGCCGGGCCAGGGTGGTCTTGCCGGTGCCGACCCCGCCGACCAGGACGGCGAGCCCCTTGTTGGAGTCGACCGCGTACATCAGGCGCAGCAGGGCCTGGCTGTGCTGGTCGCTGTTGAAATAGAAACGCGCATCCGGCGCGTTCGAAAAGGGTTCACGGTCGAGACCGTAATGTTTCAGATAGCTCATAGTCTGCCTGCCTCTGGATGATCAGACATAGGAGACGCGATCGCGGTTCCCCTGCGGTCCGCCGTCGTCGGAATTGTCGAGCCCCAGCTGCTTGCGCAGGGACTTGATCAATTCGGAGACTTCCCGGAAGAAAGTGTCTTTTTCCGCGACCAGCTGGAAACAGTCCAGCGCTTCCAGCAGCTCGCCGTTGAGCTGATGCAGAATGCCCAGTTCGAAGTTCAGGGTCATGCGCCCGATGTCGCTCAAGCCGGGGTCGGCCAGGCCGCTCTTGAAGACGGCCAGCGCGGCGTCCCGGTTTCCAACTTCCAGGTGGCACTGGCCGGTCAGTGTGATGCAGTCGAGGTTGCGGCCCGGGTCCTTGGCCGCCTTGTCGAACTCGGCGATGGCTTCGTCGTAGAGGCCCATTTCCTTGTAGGCGATGCCGAGGTTGTAGTGCGACTCGGTATCGGCCGAATCCAGCTCCGAAACCAGTTTCTGGGAGAGGTCGTCGTCGTGGCCGCCGTCGGCGAAGGAATCGAGGAAGCCGGTGGCGTCGAGCAGGTCCTCGTCCTGCAGGTCGGACATCAGGTCGACGAAGGCTTCACCTTCAACCTCTGAGGCGGCGGTCTGCCGGGCCTGTTCGATGCCGGCCAGTTCAGCTTGCAGCTCAGGCGTCTCGGGACAGGCCTCCATCAGGGACCGGACCAGCCTTTCCGCGTCGTCGTACAGCCCCTGCTGTAGGTAGAACTGGACTTCTTCGAGCTCGGCCTCGACCTTCATGGCTCCGGCGTCGGCGGCATCAGGCAGATCCTCCAGCACCTCGAGCTCTTCGATCCCGGCCAGCTCATCACGTGTCTCGAAGGACTCAGCCAAAGGTTCGCCGCTCTCGGCGAAGCCG
Organism: Geobacteraceae bacterium; assembly: GCA_024640545.1. Lineage (GTDB taxonomy): Bacteria > Desulfobacterota > Desulfuromonadia > Desulfuromonadales > BM103 > JAHEDT01. The sequence goes on along the minus strand of JAHEEU010000158.1, from coordinate 274 downwards.
GCGGCGTCGGTCAGCCCGCCCTCTTCCTCCAGGGCGAAAAATACCTCTGCGGCATGGCCGTCTTCCGCGCCGGCATGGCCAAGCTCCTCACCGGTCAGGTCCAACTCCTCCCCGGCGAGGTCCAGCTCCTCTACCGGCGAGTCCGGATCCTCGACGGCCAGGTCCAGTTCCTCGCCAGTCAGGTCCAGTTCCTCGCCAGTCAGGTCCAGTTCCTCGCCAGTCAGGTCCAGTTCCTCGGCGGCGAAGTCCGGCACTCCGTCTGCCAGGAAGGTCT
>JAHEEU010000157.1 GCA_024640545.1 Geobacteraceae bacterium | reverse complement strand
ACCAGCGCCCGCATGCTCTCCATCGTTCCGCTGCTGGCCGGTGGCGGCCTGTTCGAAACCGGTGCCGGCGGTTCGGCCCCGAAGCATGTCCAGCAGTTCCTTAAAGAGGGTCATACCCGCTGGGACTCCCTGGGTGAGTACTGTGCTCTGGTCCCGTCACTGGAGCTCTGTGCGACCAACGACAACAACCCCAAAGCTGCAGTCCTGGCAGAGACTCTGGATTCTGCCATTGGCACCTACCTGGAGAACCAGAAACTGCCCTCCCGCAAGGTCAAGGAGATCGACAACCGCGGCAGCAGCTTCTACCTCGGTCTTTACTGGGCCCAGGCCCTGGCCGCCCAGGACAAGGACGCCGAGTTGCAGGCTCGTTTCAAGACGATTGCCAAGCAGCTCTCGGACAACGCGCCCAAGATTGACCAGGAACTGATCGACTGCCAGGGGCAGCCGGTCGACATCGGTGGCTACTTCCGCCCCGACCCGGTTAAAACCGCCGCGGCAATGCGCCCCAGCGCTACGTTGAACGCGATCATTGACAATATTTAATCAGTATGCAATAACAGCCGGGACGGAGTCTGCCGCTCCGTCCCGATTATTTATTCTAACCAACTGAGGAGAGAGACAATGGCTAGACCAAAAATTGCGTTGATCGGTGGTGGACAGATTGGTGGCGTGCTGGCTCAGCTTTGTGCCCTGCGCGAACTGGGTGACGTGGTGCTGTTCGACATCGTCGAAGGCCTGCCCCAGGGCAAGTGCCTGGACATTGCCGAGGCCGCTCCCGTAGATGGTTTCGACATTAACCTGAAGGGCACCAACAACTACGAGGACATCAAGGGCGCCGACGTGGTCATCGTCACCGCCGGACTCCCTCGCAAGCCCGGAATGAGCCGCGACGACCTGATCGAAGTCAACTCCAAGATCATGACCTCGGTGGCTGAAGGAATCAAGAAGTTCGCTCCGAAGTCTCTCGTTATCGTCATTTCCAACCCGCTCGACGCGATGGTCACCCTGTGCCAGAAAATCACCGGTTTCCCCTACAACCGGGTTATCGGCCAGGCCGGCGTGCTTGACTCGGCCCGCTTCAAGGCTTTCATCGCCTGGGAACTGGGCGTATCGGTCAAGGATGTCAACGCCATGACCCTTGGCGGCCACGGCGACGACATGGTACCGCTGGTCCGTTATGCCAGCGTCCAGGGGATTCCGGTCCTCGAACTGCTCGAGAAGAAGTACAAGTCGAAGAAAAAAGCCAAGGAAGTTATGGAGGCCATGGTCAAGCGCACTCGCGGCGCCGGTGGTGAAGTGGTTGCCCTGCTCAAGACCGGCTCGGCATTCTACTCCCCGGCATCTTCGGCCATCGCCATGGCTGAATCGTTCCTCAAGGACCAGAAGCGCGTCCTGCCGACCTGCGTCTACCTGAATGGCGAGTTCGGCATCAAGGGCTACTACGTCGGCGTGCCGGTCGTGATCGGTGCCAAAGGCGCGGAGAAGGTCCTCGAGTTCAAACTCGACGAAGAAGAGCAGGCGATGATGGACAAGTCGGTCGCCGCCGTCAAAGGACTGGTCGACAGCCTCAAGCTCTAAAGGCTGGCACCGCATATTTTAAGTCCAGAGAAGGGCAATGGCAACATTGCCCTTCTTGCTTATCTTGCCTGTAATTTGACCTGATTTAGCGGATATTTTTTAGCCGCACTAAATATTCGGGAAAATATCCAGCGGACCAAATTTGTTGTGGAACGAGAGAGGCAATCATGCTATCTTTCGCCGCAAAATTCGCTGTTTTAGCAAATAATCACGCATAAAAGGAGATGAATCAGAATGAGTGGTGCCAGACTCGAAATCATCGAGCGCAACTGCAAAGGCTGCAGCATCTGCGTCGAATTCTGTCCGAAGAATGTTCTGGAGATGGACGTCTTCCTGGTCACAGCCCCGCGGCCGGAAGACTGCATCAAGTGCATGCAGTGCGAACTGCTCTGCCCGGACTTCGCCATCAAGGTCCACGACGAGTAAACGACCCATTTCTTTATAAGGAGAGTGAACGTGGCTAAAAAAGTTGCTCTGTTACAGGGGAACGAAGCTTGTGCGATGGGAGCGGTTTACGCCGGCGCCAAGTTCTTCGGTGGTTACCCCATCACCCCCTCGACCGAGGTCGCGGAAGTTCTGTCGAAGGAACTCCCCAAGGTCGGCGGAAAGTTCATCCAGATGGAAGACGAGATCGGTGCCATGGCTTCGGTGATCGGCGCATCGCTGACCGGCGCCAAGTCGATTACCGCCACCTCAGGACCCGGTGTCTCCCTCAAACAGGAACTGATCGGCTATGCCTGCATCGCCGAAGTCCCCTGTGTCATCATCAACGTCATGCGTGGCGGCCCTTCGACCGGTATGCCGACCGGCCCGGGTCAGTCCGATGTCATGCAGGCCATGTGGGGAACCCACGGTGACCATGCGGCCATCGCCCTGGTTCCGAACTCCTGCCAGGAAATCTTCAGCGAGACCGTGCGCGCTTTCAACCTGGCCGAGAAATACCGTATGCCGGTTCAAGTCCTGTTCGACGAGATCGTCGGCCACATGCGTGAACGCATCGTCTTCCCGGAGCCGGGCGAGCTCGAAGTTATCGACCGCGAGGCTCCGACCGAGGGACCTGACACCTACAAGCCATACGATGCGACCAAGGGGCAGGTCCCGCCGTTGGCCTCCTTCGGTTCTGGCTACAAGTTTCACGTCACCGGCCTGAATAAGGCCGATGACGGCTTCCCGACCACCAAGGCCAGCCTGGTCGACGCTGAGGAGCGCCGCCAGATCGCCAAAGTCATGGACAACGTTGCCGATATCGAGTCGAATGAAGAGTACCTGACCGAAGATGCCGAAGTGATCATCTGGGCCTACGGCTCTACGTCCCGCTCCGCCCGCTACGCTGTCAACGAACTGCGCAGCCAAGGGATCAAGGCTGGCCTGTTCCGTCCGATCACCCTCTGGCCCTTCCCGGCAAAACGTACAGCACAACTGGCTGTACAGTGCAAGGCAATCGTGGTTTCCGAGATGAATCTCGGTCAGATGATTTACGAAGTCGAACGCGTTGCCAAGGGCAACTGTGTTGTTGCAGGGGAGTTCCGGGTCGATGGCGAGCCGATTAATCCCGGCCAGATCATGAAGAAAGTCAAGGAGGTCATCTAAATGGCTTACGATTACGAAAAGTCAATCCGTCCCGGCAAACTTCCGCACATTTGGTGCCCCGGCTGCGGTCACGGCATTGTCATGAAGGGCCTGATCCGGGCCATGGACACCTGCGGTCTGGACCGCAAGAACACCGCCATCGTTTCCGGTATCGGCTGCGCCAGCCGTCTGCCCGGTTATCTCGATGCCTGCACCCTGCACACTGCCCATGGCCGTGCAGCCGCTTTCGCGACCGGCGTCAAAATGGCCAAGCCGGAAATGACCGTGATCTGCTGCGGTGGTGACGGCGACGGCACCGCCATCGGCGGCAATCACTTCATTCATGCCTGCCGGCGCAACATCGACATGACCTACGTGCTGATGAACAACTTCATCTACGGCATGACCGGTGGCCAGTTCTCACCCTGCACCCCCACCGGTGCCAAGGCGTCAACCACGCCTTATGGCAACCCCGACCCGATCTTCGATATCTCCAAGCTAGCCATCGGCTCCGGCGCCACCTTCGTGGCCCGCACCACCGCTGCCCATCCCCGCGAGATCGACAGGCTGATCGTTCAGGGGATTCAGCACAAGGGCATGGCGGTGATCGAAGTCCTCGACGACTGCCCGACCACTTACGGTCGCCGCAACAAGTTCCGCTCGGTCGTCGACATGATGAAGCATCTCAAGGCCAACGCCGTCCCGATCAAGGCTGCCGCCAAAATGACCGCCGAGCAGCTCGAGGGCAAGTTCTTGACCGGCGTGCTGTTCCAGGACACGGAGAAGCCCGAGTACTGCGAAATGTACGCAGAAGTCATCAAAAAGGCGCAAGGCGCCTGATCATTACACTAAGGAGAAAGAACCATGGCTGAACGTTATGAGCTTCGCTTTTCCGGTGCGGGTGGTCAGGGCCTGATCACCGCCGGCATCATCCTCGCCGAGGCCGCTTCCATCATTGAAGGAAGAAGTGCCGTACAGTCCCAGAGCTACGGCCCCGAGGCACGCGGCGGGGCTTCAAAATCAGAGGTCATCATATCTGACCAACCGATTGACTATCCCAAGGCGACCATCGTCGATGCCTGCCTGGCCATGACCCAGGAAGCCGCCGACAAGTACGCCAACGGCATCAAGGATGGCGGCCTGCTGCTGCTCGATGCCGACTTCGTACAGCGTGCTCCGCAAGGCAATTTCAAGGTATATCGTCTGCCGATCATGCGTATGGCCAAGGAAGATATCGGTCGTGAGATCGTCGCCAACGTCGTCGCCCTGGGTGCTGTTATCGGCCTGACCGGCGTGGTTTCCAAAGAAGCCGGCGAGCAGGCGGTGCTGCGTAAAGTGCCCGAGGCCTTCAAGGAACTGAACAAGAAAGCCTACAACATGGGCTACGAAAAAGGGAAGGAACTGCTGAACTGATCGTCAGCAATCCCAACGAGACCAAGCCCGGCAGAAGAGTTCTGCCGGGCTTTTCTTTTCTTGAATTCAAGCGCTTTTACCGCGGCGGCAAGCAATGCCCGCCCGACATGACAGGAAAAGATCCTCATGATCCCCCTGTTTTGCTGCGCCCCCCGGATCTCTATGTGCATCGCAAGACAGTCGTCACAAGCACTTTTCCAGAGGGTGTCAGATGCGTTATCCTGCAGCAGCCTGGACCTTGACTCACCGGCTGCGGAAGCATAATTTAACCGTATCAAAAGACCATTCTTCGGAGTACTCGCCATGCCTGTATATGAATTCTACTGTGCTGACTGCCACGCAATCTTCAACTTTTTTTCCCGGCGGGTAAACACCCACAAAAGCCCGTCATGCCCGCGCTGCAGCGAACCCGGCCTGAAGAAACTGGTTTCCAACTTCGCCATATCCCGCAACCTTCAGGAGCAGTCGGATGGGATGCCGGAGCTTGATGAATCGAAAATGGAGCAGGCCATGCTGGCCCTGGCCGGGGAAATGGAGAACATGAACGAGGACGATCCGAAGGCCATGGCCAAATTCATGCGCAGGTTCTCCAGCATGACCGGCATGGATCTCGGTGATGGCGCCGAAGAGGCCTTAAGCCGCCTCGAAGCCGGCGAGGACCCGGATCAGATCGAGGCGGAGATGGGTGATCTGTTCGACGGCGACAACCTCTTCAGCCAGAAAAAACTCAAGGGGCTGAAGAAGAAGTACCTGCCTCCGGAACACGATGAGACGCTCTACAGCCTTGACTGAAGCCGCCAGGCCATGAACTTCACCAGGAAGGGGACAGAGTCGCGATTCTGTCCCCTTCCTGGTCTGCAACAAGCTGTCGATTTCGTCCCGTCAACCTTCCTCTTCGCGAATGCACTGTTCTGCCAGGACCACAGCGGAGGGAGTGCCGATGAATACCGGCGCGCGCAAATCGACACTGTCCGGCTCGATATCGAGAATTCTCCGGCGACCGTCCGAGGCGGCGCCACCAGCCTGCTCGACCAGGAAAGCCATAGGGTTCAGTTCGTAGAGCAGGCGCAGCTTGCCAGATGGTGCATCGGTCAGATGCGGGTACATGAAAACCCCGCCACGCTTGACCAGCAACTGGTTGATATCAGGGACAAACCCCCCTGAATAGCGCAGTTTGGTGCCGTTCTCTTCCAGGATGCGGGCGAACCTTTCCGTACCGGGTGTGTATTTGCTGCGCAGACCGCCCGGGGAATAAATCCTGGCCGGCCCGGCCAAACGGAGATTCTCGTAGTTCAGCGTGTACTCCATCAGACTGTTCATGCCGAATTCGTGCACGCCCTTGCCTGTCGAATAGACGAGGGTGGTACGCGGCCCATACAGGATGTACATCGCCGCAACCTGATTGCGTCCGGGTTGCAACAGGTTGCCCCCCCTGTAGATCGAAACGATCGTGCCCACGGCCATGTTGACGTCAACCAGCGACGAACCGTCGAGCGGATCGAAGGCCACAGAGAACTTGTCTTCGTTGTCCGGATCGATCGCGACAATTTCGTCGCTTTCTTCCGAGACCAGATTGGCGACCACGCCGGAATGCCTGAGGCGCTTGATGATGATCCGGTCGGAGAGCACATCCAGAGCGAGCTGTTTTTCGCCGTAGAGGTTCGAGGTCCCCGCCATGCCGAGATCGCCGGTACGTATGGCGTTGATGATGTATTTGGATGCGTCGGCAATCTCACAGATCAGGCGGGTCAAATCCCGGTCTTCATCGTGCTCACGCAGGTGACGGCGCAAATCGATCTGCAGCGGTGTCGAATTCAAATGGTCCATCATAACCCCTCCTTACAACCGGTCTCTTGTCCCAAGTGGGATCAGTTTAGACCAATTTAACCAAACCGGCAAGTCATGCCTCCAACACTTTGGCAGACAACTTGACGACCGGATTATTGCTGATAGTATAAAACTTAAAGATACTATTACCTTAGGAGACGGGAGCTCGCTATGACTGACCAGGAACAACAGAAACCGTCGATAACTGAAGCCAAAGTAACCGATGAAGTCCACGATGAACACCCCCAGGAACAACACGATCGTTTCAAGGAAACCACCGACAAGATTTGGGGGAGCACCAAGCACGCCTGGAGCACGGCGACTTTTAAAGCCAACCAGTACAAGAAATTGGTCCAGAAAAAAATCGATCTTTCGGCCCTGCATAAAAAGATAGGCGCCGCCCATGCCGACCTCGGCAAGTTGATTGATGACCTGCGCGAGGAGGGCAAAAAGAACATTATGAACCTGTCCGAAGTCAGGGAAATCCTGATCCGGCTCGATGAATTGAAAGCGGACGCCGCAGCACTGGAAGAAGAGGTCGAGAGAATCAGGAACGAAGAGCTGCCTCATGAGGCAGAGGAGCCAGCAGAAAACGCATAATTCATGCTCGCAGACAGGCCTGCCATCCCTTGAGGATGGCAGGCCATTTCATGTCGCGATCTCGCTGCAGCTCTCGTACTGTACCGGCAGCAATACGAGCTCAGGCGGACAAATCATCACGAGGGCGACACCCCTGCCGGAGAATCGCCAGCATGTCAGAATGTAGCCTTCCGTTGCTGGCCAGACATTCCGGGCAGTCCAGTCCCATCGAATGGCCATCGAAATCACTCACCA
>JAHEEU010000156.1 GCA_024640545.1 Geobacteraceae bacterium | reverse complement strand
GCCATGCCCAAGGCGAACATGTACCAGTCCCTGCACACCACGGTTTTCGGCCCGGCTGGACAGCGCATGGAGGTGCAGATTCGTACCGCCGAGATGCATCGCGTGGCGGAACAGGGGATTGCCGCTCATTGGAAATACAAGGAAGGCAAGGCGGCCAGCCGCACCGACGAGGGGCGTTTCGACTGGCTCCGGCAGATGTTGGAATGGCAAAAGGAACTGAAGGACTCGAGCGAGTTCATGTCCTCGGTCAAGGTCGACCTCTTTCCTGAAGAGGTCTACGTGTTCACTCCGAATGGCGACGTCAAGGAGCTGCCCAGGCAGAGTACGCCGATCGATTTCGCCTACAGCGTGCATTCCGATGTCGGTCACCACTGCACCGGCGCCAAGGTGAACGGGCGCCTGGTCCCCTTGCGAACTGAATTGAGAAACGGCGACATTGTCGAGATCGTCACCTCTACCAGCCAGACGCCCAGCAAGGATTGGCTGAAGTTCGTCAAAACCTCCAAGGCGAAAAACCGCATCCGCAACTGGGTCAAGGAGCAGGAGCGCCATCAGAGCCTCGAACTTGGCCATGATTTGCTCGAGAAGGAACTGCGCAAGTACGGCTTCAGCTACAACCGGGCGGTCAACCTGGACAGCGTGAAAGACGTACTGTCAGAACTCGGCTTTAAAACTTTTGAAGACCTGCAGGCGGCCGTCGGCTATGGCAAGGTGACCTGCAACCAGGTCCTCTCCAGGCTGATCCCGGAACAGTTCAAGGCGGAAGCACCCAAGCCGAGCCGCATCAGTCAAGTGCTTGGCAAAATCGGCAAGAAGCCGGACGATGCCATCAAGGTTCAGGGCCAGGACGGCATCCTGGTGCGGTTTTCCAAGTGCTGCAATCCACTGCCCGGCGACGAGATCATCGGTTTCATCTCCCAGGGGCTTGGTGTGACGGTACATGCCGGCGACTGCCCGCATGTGCTGGAGTCGGACCCTGAGCGGCGCATCGAGGTCTCGTGGAATAAGCAGAAGGGCGCGACCCGGCCCGTCAAGATCAGGGTCTTCAGTGTCGACCAGAAGGGCATCCTGGCCGCCATCACCAAGGTGATTACCAAGTGTGAAGCAAACATTTTGCGGGCCAGTGTCTATTCAACCGGTGATGGCCGCGGAATTCACAGTTTCGAAGTGGACATTCAGGATGTCCAGCATCTGAACCGGGTCCTGGAGGCGGTCCAGAAAATCAAAGGGGTGATGCAGGTAGAGCGGGTCAGGTTCGGCAGGAAAGTCTAGCCAGGGCCGGCCTGTGGGCTGGCAGAGGCTGTTCTTCTGGATAACCTGGTCCGGAGACCGATCAATACACCAGCGAAGCAAAACGTGCTGCGCAAATCAACGTTTCGTCCAAGGAGATCGTCATGCTGAAAAAACAGATTGAGACCAACGCCGCACCGGCTGCAATCGGGCCTTATTCCCAAGCTATCCGGGCCGGTGGGTTTATCTTTTACTCGGGGCAGATCCCCCTCGACCCGGAAAGCGGGAGTCTGGTCAACGGAGGCATTGTCGAACAGACCCGCCAGGTGATGGCGAATATGAATGCAGTGTTGCAGGCCTCGGGACGGAGTTTCGCCGATATCGTCAAGACGACCATCTACCTGACCAATCTGGCCGACTTTGCCACGGTCAATGAAATCTACGGCGAGCATTTCACCGAAATGCCGCCGGCGCGGGCCTGTGTTCAGGTGGCTGCGCTGCCGAAAGGTGCGGCCATAGAGATTGACTGGATTGCCGTCTCACAGAAAGCTTACTGATCATTTGTCAGCGGCAGGCTTGGATAAAAAAAGAGAGGCGCCCACTGTGCAAGGACGCCTCTCTTTTTTTTCTGTGAAGAAAACGGGTTCAGCAGGCTTTCTGAACAGCGCCGGCACGAATGCAGCGCGTACAGACTTTCATACTGCGCACGGAACCATCCTGTACGGCCCTGATCTTCTGCAAATTCGGCTTGAAGACCTTCTTGGTTTTATTATGCGCATGACTGACATTGCAGCCGGTCATCGGTTTTTTTCCACAGACATCACATACGTTCGCCATTGGTTCTTCCTCCTCATGCGTTCTGAACAGAAGTTTCTAGCATGAATAAGATTGCTATGCAAGAGCTTTTCTCATTCTCTCCTCTGTCTCTAGCCAGTTGCGAGGTTCTCCGCCAGGGTCCAGCCGAGCAGGGCCGCTCCGGCAGCGCTCGTCTCACCCAGGAGACCGCAGCTGTCGGCGCAGTAGAGGTTGCTGACGATACGCAGCGGCAGGTTGGCCAGTTGCCGGGGAAGTTGCGTGAACTCCGACACGGGTTGCAGTGCCGCCTGGTCTTCATCGTTTTCAAGCTCATAACGGGCGAAAGGCAGTACCGGTTCAAGCTGGTGCCGCAGTTGCTGAACGGTCGCCGTGCCGCCGCTCACGATCAGGCCGCAGGCGTGGTCCTCTTCCTGTTCGATCGCCAATCGCAAGGGGACGGCGCCACCACAAATCACCCGTGGCGCCAGCAAGGGAGACAGTTGCCCGGTCAGGCTGCTGGTCCTGTGTCTGGTCAAGGCAGGGGGGGGCGGCAAATCCACGGTTTTCGCGGGGTCGAAGCGGTCGATGCAGCGTAAATCGCCGAGCAGGAAAGTTTCAGCCGTAAATTGGCCTCCATCCTCCAGTTGCCCTCCGGTCCACCTGGAGCCGTCAAAATGAAGCCGGGCCAGGTTTTCGAGCGGGGACTTTAAGCCATGGAACTGGTCGAAGCGTTTGCTCAGCAACTCGCTGAAATCAGATTCCTGGAGATTCTCCGGACGCATCGCCTGTGCCCAGAGCAGGGCCGCCTGGGCACGCGATATCTGGTCGATTTTCATGAGCGCCAGACCCTGCAGGAGATCGGTGACAAGGCTCAACGCAGTCTGCGGGAGTTGAGTCAGCGACTTCTCGACCGGCGCATCGAGTTCCGGCCAGTTGACCTTGCGCCGCATGCAGAGCAGCCTGAAACGGGCGTTTGCCTTAAACGTCGGCCAGGGCAGCCCGCCGTTTTCCCAGAACAGCTTCTCCAGTTGACCCCCCTGGGAGCCCAGCCGGTCGAGCCAGTTTGTAACTGCAGAGCCGTCTTTGCCGAACTCGCGGTTAAGTTCTTTGCTCAATGGGACATCATTGCTCAAGGTGACGCGCGCATGGCGCGAGATGACCTGGATCGGTCGCTGGGCGACGAAGCACGACCTGCCACCCAGAGTTCCCAAAAGCTTTTCGAGAAAAAGCGAGGAGTGGAACCAGGCGGATGCCGTTGCTTCACGGTGCCGCAGGAAAAGCACCTTGCTGCCCTGCTTGGCCAGGAGGGAGGCGGCAATGCGGGCGGCCAGCGAGCCGCCGATGAGTGCAATGTCGTAATGTCTAGTGCTCATGATTTATCGAGAAAAGGGCCGGTTTTCAGGTAAGTCCATGTAGCTGCTGTGCCTTGATTGAGCGGGCTGGATCCAGAATTCAGAATGCCGGGGGCAGACTATTCCCCTGCGCCCCGGAGATCAAAGTCTGGAGACTTGCTTCTCAATACGCCCGTCACGTCAGAGGTCTTCTTCGGAGATGATCTCAATCCCTGCCTCTATCAGCAGGGCAGCCGTAACGCCGGCGCCCGGCACCTGTTCATTGCCCCGGTAAATCCGGTGAACGCCGCATGACGGGCTGCGTTCCTTGAGCAGTGCACGTTGACAGCCGCACAGGCGGGCAACCTGAAGGGCCAGTTGCGCGCCACGTCGGAAAACGTCGTTCATCGGTTGACCGATTTCCGAGACGACGCTGCCAACGCCATGCACGACATCATGTCCGTCGCCGGAATGGAAAGCTGTCTTTGCCCGGGGGGTCGTCATCCCGGCGAGCTGTTCCGGGCAGACCGGGACGGGCATTAGTTTCTCGCGCTGCAGGTAGTCGATGACGGCCTGGGAACGTTTGGCTTTGCCATCGTATCTTGTCGGCAGCCCGAGCAGGCAGGCACTGACCAAGACCGGTTGACACAGGTTGTTTTTGCTCATCTGTTCATTCAGCCTTCTGTGGCCGGATTGACCAGGGCCTTCGGCGTGGCAGGACAGGCCGGGCTGATGATGACCCGGCGGCCGTCGACGCTGACCCGGCCTTCGGCAATCAACTGGATGGCGCGTGGGTAAATCCGGTGCTCCTGTTCAAGGATCCTGGCCGCCAGGGCCTCGGCCGTATCTTCCGGCAGAACCGGAACGACCGCCTGGATGATGATCGGACCGGTGTCGACGCCGCCGTCGACAAAGTGCACAGTACAGCCCGAGAAACGCGCCCCATAGTCGAGCGCCTGCTGCTGAACATGCAGGCCGGGAAAAGCGGGCAGCAGGGCGGGGTGAATGTTGATGACCCGCTCGGGGAAGGCTGCGATGAAGGTCGGGGTGATAATGCGCATGAACCCGGCCAGGACCACCAGGTCGACCCCGGCGTCCTGCAGGGCCTCGACGACCGCGCTGTCGAAGTCCTCGCGTCGGCTAAAGTCCCGATGGTTGATGCAGAGGGTTGGGATGCCGGCGTTGCCGGCACGTTCCAAGGCCCCGGCGCCCGGATTGTTGGCAATGACAACAGTGATTTCTGCCGCCAGGGAGCCGTCCTGGCAGCGATCGATGATCGCCTGCAGGTTGGTGCCGCCGCCCGAGGCCAGCACGCCGATGCGCAAGAGTTTGGACATGGATTCTCCGGAAAAATAGGCCGGGTGTAGAGCGGTAAAGCGGTAAGGCTGTAAGACCAACGAAGTAAACTTTACAGCCTTACCGCTTTACAGCGGGCATTTATACCAGCTCCACCTGTGGGCTCTGATCGTCGCAGGCGGCTATTTCGCCGATGATGTAGGCCTGCTCCTTGAGCCCCTGCAGTCGCGTGAGAATGTCGTCAGCAACATTTTTTCGTACCACGAGGACCATGCCGATCCCGTAGTTGAAAGTTCGGTAAAGCTCTTCTTCTTCGAGTTTGCCGGCCTCGCGCAGCACCTCGAACAGCGGCATTTTCGGCCACGAGTCTTTGCGGATCACTGCTTTGCAGTGACGTGGGAGGATGCGCGGCACATTTTCCAGCAGCCCGCCGCCGGTGATGTGGGCCATCCCCTGGATCTCGAAATCGCGCAGCAGGTTGAGGATCGATTTCACATAGATCCGGGTCGGGCGCAGCATGGCCTCGCCGAGAGGCTCGTTGAGCTCCGGCAGAACGGCATCGAGGTTGCCATCAAGGCGGTCGTTGACGATCCGGCGGGCCAGCGAGTAGCCATTGGAGTGCAGGCCGTTCGAGGCGATGCCAATGACCACTTCACCGACCTGGATGGCGGAACCGTCGATGATCGCATCACGATCGACCACGCCGACGGTGAAGCCGGCCAGGTCGTATTCCCCGTCACTGTAGAAACCGGGGAGCTCGGCGGTTTCTCCACCAATCAGCGCACAGCCGGCCTGTCGGCAGCCTTCGGCAATGCCCTTGACGATTTCGGCCGCCTTCTCCGGGGCCAGCATGCCAGTCGCCAGGTAGTCGAGAAAAAAGAGCGGTTCGGCTCCCTGCACGATGATGTCATTGACGCACATGGCGACCAGGTCGATGCCTACCGTACTATGGCGATCCATCTGGAACGCCAGCTTCAACTTGGTACCGACTCCGTCGGTCGAGGATACCAGCACCGGCGATTTGTACTTGTGAGTGTTCAGGGAGAACAGCCCGCCGAATCCACCGATGTCTGCGAGGACTTCCGGACGGCTGGTCGATTTGACCAGGGGCTTGATCATGTCGACAAAACGATTGCCTGCTGCGATGTCAACCCCGGCACCTTTATAGGTCATGCTTGAACGATCTGACAAGAGGGTTCTCCTTAATCGTTGTGGGTAGCGCTATTAAATAAATCACCCCTCTGTGGGTTGTCAATTGCAAAGCTCAAAACCGGCAGTAATCTCCCTCTTTACAGCTTGGGTTTGCTGGCCTATTATGAAGGTTCTTAAAGCTCTAGGGCGGTAAAGCTATAACGCTTTAATTCGTATAGCCTAAAAACCTTACAGCCCTCCAGCGCTAGAGCATTAAAGCTATATGTTATTGCCAGTTGTCTCGTCTGACGTCTTGGCGAGGGGGAAGTCGTGCCTTGATGCCAGTCAATCAAACTGCCCCATTGCCCGCTGGCGACAGGATCGAACCGCTGCGGCGGGCAGATCTTGCCGCCGTGCAGCAGCTTGAGTGCGCCAGCCAGTCTGATCCCTGGTCGATGCAGCACTTTGCCGATGAACTGGACAACCCGGTCGCTTCGGTAGACCTGTACTGGAGCAAGGGGGTTCTGGCCGGGTTCCTGTGCAGCTGGCTGGTTGCCGGCGAACTGCAGATTCAGAACCTGGCGACCCTTCCGGCCCTGCGCCGCAAGGGCATTGCCGTGCGGCTCCTCGAACATGCCATTGCCCGCAGCCGTGCTACCGGTTTGACCTCGATCTGGCTCGAGGTACGCATCAGCAACGCTCCGGCCATTGCCTTGTACCAACGCTTCGGCTTCTCTGCCTGCGGTACGCGAACCGCCTATTACCCGGATGGCGAAGATGCGTTGCTTATGAAACGTGAGGAGTGAGCGGATCTCACCCTTGCACGATACCAGGAGATCACCAGGAATGAAGAACTACAGGACCAAGATCATTTCCAACCAGGAGATTTCGCCGGGGTATTTCCGCATGAAGATCCTGGCGCCCGGTTTCGGTGAAAAGGCCCATCCTGGCCAGTTCATCATGTTCCGGGTGCAACGCTCCCTGCCGCCTCTGCTGCGACGCCCCTTCGGAATCTTCCGTACCGGTTTTCTCCCTGCCGATTGTGACGGTCTGCCTCCCAAGGAGTTCGTCGAAATCGTCTACAAGGTGGTCGGCCGCGGCACGACCATCATGGCCGAACTTCATGAAGGCGATCGTGTCGAGTTGCTGGGTCCTCTGGGCAACGGTTTTGACTGTAAATCGTGCCAGGGTGAAAAGATTCTCGTCGGTGGCGGCATAGGCCTGGTGCCGTTGTACATGCTCGCTGGTGAACTGGTGGCCAACGGCTGCAGCGTCCGCCTGCTGATGGGCGGGCGAACCCGGGACGATATCTTCGCGGTCACCGAATTCGAACGTCTCGGAGTGGAGACCTACGTCTCCACCGACGACGGCAGCCTCGGCGAGGAGGGTCTGGTCACCCAGGTCCTGTTGCGCAAACTGCAGAAATTCCCGGGGGCCGAAGTCTTTGCCTGCGGCCCGATGCCGATGCTCA
>JAHEEU010000155.1 GCA_024640545.1 Geobacteraceae bacterium | reverse complement strand
TTTCCCGCCAGGCGGGCCCGCATAGCCCTCACCCGCCGGGAATCCTTGTCCCACAGCGACAGGTGATTCTGCCGCAGATAATCCTCGTAGTCACGGATCAATTCGCCGAGGCTGGCACGCGCCACGCCGGTAAGCTTCAACTCGAATTTTTTCGAGGTGCCCGATGCCAGGGAGCCCTCAGCGATGTTCTGCACACCGCTGCGTGCCGCCTGCACCATCTGCTCGTGGGTGCGGGAGCGCTTATCGATGAGGCGCTGGCAGAAGATCAGCGTGCCGTCGTAGGCGGCCAGAGCCACAGCAAAGCTTCGCAGCCTGCGATAGCCGCCATGGGGAAGGGTCAGGTCGGTCGACTTGTTCACGGCTGGCCGTGGCCCGGCTCAGTTTGCCACAAGCTCCTGCCCCTCGACCCATGCCTGCTGCAGCGAGAGATGCCGGAGAAATTCGGCAGCATACAGGAAGCGCTCGGCGGGGACCGGCACGTTGATCTGCTCATCCCCGCGCCGCACCGTGAAAGCGTAGCCGCTCTTGCCGTTGCGCTCCCAGCGTTCGACTGTCAGGCGCGTCTGCACTTCGCCATCGGGCCCTTCGAAGGCATGGGTGAGACTTTCCTGGCCGCCGTCGCGCCAGAGCTTCTGGATCTTGCCATGCAGGGCAAAGGCCTCGGCCGGCTCGGCGATGAAGCGCAGCGCAGTGCTGCCGCTGGCCAGCCTGAAAAAGCGCAGGGCGATGCGCCCCTCGGCAGGCCGGCCATCGGCGCGACGTTCCCAGGGCGTGATCGAGAGTCCGGTTTGCTTGGCGTAAAGGGTGATCTGCGGAATGGTGTTCATAAGTCCCTCCTGTGGTTGAAAGTGCCGCACAAAGCGGCGCAATGGCATTGAATGCTTGTAATTTTAGCGGAGTCTGCAGGGTTTGCAACCAGGACACTGGCGAGGCGGCCCAGTATGCCAGAGGGGCTGCAACCGGCGCCGTAGCTTTTCCTGCCATCCCGCAAGAACGTGACCAGCTCTGCCACCATCAGGCAGGGCTTGCTGCTGCAGAACCCCGGCCCTCAAGCATGTTATGGCACCGCCCGGACAGACAGGGCACGGCACCGGAGCAGTTGCAATCCCGGCGGCAAACCGTTAGAATGCAGTTTCTTTAAAATCTTCTCAGGATTGCCGAGCGACCATGCTGCCACCGGAACAACACAAAGCCTACTGCAACTTCTACGATGCCGTCCGCAACCAGGAGCATCTCGACGCCCGCACCACGGTGTTGATCGGGCTGGCCGCGGCCATGGCCCGGGAGTGCCGGCCATGAGTCGACCACTACCTTGGCGTGGCCAGGGCACATCAGATTACGGACCAAGAGATCGGCGCCATCCAGGGGATCGTCATGGCCGTTGCGGCCGGCAAGATCAACGTCATGATGCGCGATCTCGCTCCCCCCGAGCAGGACTGAACCCCACCCGCAATCAGCATCGCGCAACCAACCGGGAGGCCACCCATGTCTGACCGCCGTGCCCTCTTGCGCCATCTGCCCGCCATCGATCGGCTGCTCAGCAGCCCGCAACTCAGCAGGCTGGAACAGACCCTGCCGCACATCCTGGTCCGCGAAGCCGCCCAGAAGGTGGTCGACGAGCTGCGCCGAGAGCTTCTCGACGAACGGGCGCCCCTGCCGGACCTCGCCTTTGACGCCGTCGTCGAACGGGCCGCGGCCAGGGCGGCCGAAATGGCCAGGCCCTCGCTGCGCCGGGTCGTCAACGTCACCGGCACCCTGCTGCACACCAACCTCGGTCGGGCGCCGCTCTGTGCGGAAGCGCTGCAGGCGATCACCGAGGTCGCCCAGGGTTACTCCAACCTCGAATACGATCTCGAAGCCGGCCAGCGCGGCAAGCGCTATACCCATGTCGAGGAGCTGATCTGCCGGCTGACCGGCGGCGAAGCCGCCACCGTGGTCAACAACAATGCCGGGGCGGTGATGCTCGCCCTGGCGGCACTGGCCGGGAGCCGCAATGCGCTGGTCTCGCGCGGCGAGCTGATCGAGATCGGCGGGTCCTTTCGCATCCCCGACATCATGGCGGCCAGCGGCGTCGAACTGGTCGAGGTCGGCACCACCAACAAGACCCATCTCAAGGATTACGCCGGAGCGATCGACAGCGGCACCTCCCTGATCCTCAAGGTCCACACCAGCAACTACCGAATCCTCGGCTTCACCGAGGCGGTCTCCGGGGAAGAGCTGGCCGGGTTGGCCCACCAGCACGGCATCCCGGTCCTCGAAGATCTCGGCAGCGGCCTGCTCATCGACCTGACTCCCCACGGACTGCCGCGCGAACCGACCGTGCGCGAAGCACTGCAAACCGGCATCGACCTGGTCACCTTCAGCGGCGACAAGCTCCTCGGCGGGCCGCAAGCCGGGATCATCGTCGGCAAGCGCACGGTCATCGACCAGCTGCGCAAGCACCCGATGGCCCGCGCCCTGCGCATCGACAAGCTGACCCTGGCGGCCCTCGAGGCCACGCTGCGGCTGTACCTCGACCCGAACAGGGCGCTGGCCCAGGTCCCCACCCTGAAGATGCTCGCCCTGCCCATAGCAGAGCTTCAGCAGCGCTGCGAAAATTTGCTGACCCGGCTGAGCGAAGCGCTCGGCGACGCTGTTGCCTGCTCGATCGTCGACTCCACGGCGACCGTCGGCGGCGGTGCCTTGCCGCTGGCCGAGCTACCGGGCCGGGCGATTGCCCTGGTGCCAGTGAAGTTGTCGGTCAACGAACTGGCCAACCGCCTGCGCCGGAGCGAACCGCCGGTGCTCGGCCGCATCCAGGACGACCGCTTCCTGGTCGACCCGCGCACTCTCAACCATGAGGACCAGGAGCTCCTGCTGCAGGCTTTGCAGCAGGTTTTCAACCATTGACCAGAGTTTTTAGCGCAAAGGTTGAAAAGATGCGTTCCTTTGCACCTCTGCGTTAGCATTTTGAATTTCGATATGGGCTTTCCTTTATGAGCAACGCGACCCGCTACCACATCATCGGCACCGCCGGCCACGTCGACCACGGCAAGACGGTGCTGATCAACAAGCTCACCGGCATCAACACCGACCGTCTCAAGGAGGAGCAGGAGCGCGGCATCTCCATCGAGCTCGGCTTTGCCCCCTTCAAGCTGGCCGACGGCAGCATGGTCGGCGTGGTCGATGTCCCGGGGCACGAGAAGTTTATTCACAACATGCTCGCCGGGATCGGCGGCATCGACCTGGTCCTGCTGGTGGTCGACGTCAACGAAGGGGTCATGCCGCAGACCCGTGAGCACCTGCAGATCCTGCAGCTGCTGCAGATCCCAAGAGGCATCCTGGTACTGACCAAGTGCGACCTGGCCGAAGAGGACTGGATCGACATCGTCGAGGAAGAAGTCCGCGAGACTCTCGCCGGCACCTTCCTGGCCGACGCTCCCTGCTGCCGGGTTTCCGCGCTCCGGGGTGACGGCATCGAGGAGCTGCAGCAGACCATCCAGAAGATTCTCGCCCAGCTGCCGCCGCGCGACGAGGACGGGCCGACCCGCCTGCCCATCGACCGGCACTTCACGATGAGCGGTTTCGGCACCGTGGTCACCGGTACCCTGCTCTCCGGCCGCATCAGGATCGGCGACATGGTCGAAGTGCTGCCGCCCGGCGAATCGGTCAGGGTCCGCGAAGTCCAGGTGCACGGCCAGAAGGCCAACGAGGCCCGCGCCGGGCAGCGGGTCGCCCTCAACCTGGCCGGACTGGAACGCAGCGACCTGGTCCGCGGCGCGGTGGTCGCCACCCCCGGCTTCTTCACCATGACCGAACGCTTCGACGCCCGGCTCAACCTCCTGCCGGAGGCGCCGCGGCCGCTCAAGTTCCGCGACCCGGTGCACCTGCACATGGGCACGGCCAAGGTCACCGCCCGGGTGGCGCTGCTCGACCGCGACGAACTCCAGCCGGGGGAAAGCGTGTTGGCGCAGATCCACCTCGACAGCCCCCTGGTCGCCCACCGCCAGGACCGCTTCATCATCCGTTCCTACTCGCCGATGACCACCATCGGCGGCGGCCAGATCATCGACCCGGCCCCGGTCAAGCACAAACGTTTCCGGGCCGGGGTCATGCAGGCGCTCAAGGAACTGGAGTCCGGGGAAGGTTCGTTCATCGTGCAGAAACTCGCCGAGCTCGGCTGCGTCAAGCTGAAGGAGCTGGAACAGGCCTCCGGTCTGGGGAGGGAGCGGGTCACGGCGCTGCTTGACAGCCTGGCCGCAGCGGACCAGGTCTGCCGCCTCGGCGACCAGTGGGTCACCATCGAGACCGCCCGGGCCTGGCAGCGCGTCCTGGTGGACGTGGTCGGCAACTACCATCGCGACAACGCCCTGCTGCCCGGCATCCCCCACGCCACACTGAAAGCCGCCCTGCCGGCCAAGGTAGCCCCCAAGGCCTTCGACCAGCTGCTCGGCGAACTCATCGGCAGCGGGCTGGTGGTCCAGCGCCAGGAATGGATCGCCCTGGCGGACTTCACGCCGAGCCCCACCGCAGAGCAGATTCAATTGCTGCAAAAACTGGAGCAGGTTTACCGCGATGCCGGCGTCGAGGCGAAGGGACGGGTCGACATGCTCGCCCTGGCCGGAATACCCGACACCCAGGTCGAAGCGCTGCTGGCCTATCTGTTTGCCAACGGCACCCTGGTCAGACTCAACGACGACTCCTTCATACACCGCGAGGCCTACCGGAAAGCCCTGGCCACGCTCAAGGCGCACTTCGCCGCTCAGGAGACTTTGACCCTGGCCCAGTTCCGCGACCTGATCGGCAGCGCCCGCAAGCAGACCCAGGCGATCCTGGAATATTTCGACGCCCTGAAGTACACGATGCGCAAAGGCGACGAGCGGGTCGCCTGGCAATTACCTGGGTAGGAGGCTGGAAAGGGACTGGCTCCGAAGGTGCCTGTCCCTGGTCCGGAAGCTGGAAAATGAAATCATCGTCACGCGTGCAGCGTCAAGCTTCAAGCGATTAATTTTCAATGCATGTTTTTGGAGATCACATGAGCATCAAGCTGACCCACCTGTCAAAATCGAGCGGTTGAGCTGCCAAGATGGCCCCCGGGCCATTGGCGCAGGTACTGCGCCAGCTGCCGACCGTTGCCGATGACAACCTTTTGACCGCCGCGATTCCCTTCGCCGATGCCGGGGTTTACAAGATTGCCGAGGACTGCGCCCTGGTGCAGTCGGTCGACTTCTTCACGCCGATCGTCGACGACCCCGGCACCTACGGCCGCATCGCCGCGGCCAACGCCCTGTCCGACATCTACGCCATGGGTGGCAGGCCGCTGACGGTCATGAACCTGGTCGGCTTCCCGGCCTGCCTGGAGCACGAGGTCCTGGTGGCGATTCTCAAGGGTGGCGCGGAGAAGGTTCACGAAGCGGGGGCGGTGATCGTCGGCGGGCACACGGTGGAGGATGATGAACCGAAGTACGGCCTCGCGGTGACCGGGCTGGTCGATCCGCGCAAGCTGGTCACCACCGCCGGGGCCGAGCCCGGCGATGTTCTGGTCCTGACCAAGCCGCTCGGCACCGGCATCCTGGCCACGGCCTTGAAAGGTGAAGTCATCGAGGAAATTCAGATGCAGGAGGCGATCCGCGGCATGCAGGCGCTCAACCGGGACGCTTCGCAGGTCATGCTCGAGGTCGGAGTCCATGCCTGCACCGACATCACCGGCTTCGGCCTGCTCGGGCACGCCCTGGAAATGGCCGAAGCGAGTCGCGTCGGCATCGAAATAACAGCCTCCGCCCTGCACGTCTACCCGCAGGTGCTGGAGATGGCCGCCATCGGCCTGGTGCCGGCCGGCAGCTACCGCAACCGCGAGCACTACCTGCCCAGAGTGGTCAACCGCGCAGAAGTGGGCGTGGAGATCGTCGACATTCTCGCCGACCCGCAGACTTCGGGAGGGTTACTGATGGCGGTTGCGGCGGACCGGCTGGAAAGACTGGTCAAGCTGCTCGAGGCGGCCGGATGCGATGCCTTCGAGATCGGCCGGATCGTCGCCGAACATCCGGGACTGATGGTCGTCAAGTAGCAGGGGCGGGGTTCTTCGCGCGTCCCGTCCCGCGTCCGGCCACGGGTTCAAAGGTCGCCGGTCAGCTGCTGCAGCTTGAAGAGCTTGGGGTTGAGGCCCTTGACGCAGGCGACGATGGCCTTCAGCCCGCTCTCGTCAACTCCGGTCTCCTCGTCTTTACCCTGGAACCAGTCATACCCTTTCGGCAACTCCGAGAAAGTCCCGCCGCGCATCAAAACCACATCAACCATCTCGTTGACGCGCCCGCTCGCCTCCCACGGGTCACGGTAGTCGTATTGCCGGGCCACGACGTGCAGCATCAGGCCATTCGGGAAGGCGCCCTTGACTTCGAACGAAAACTCCCGCGGTGCGCTGTAGTTCTCCGTACGGCCGCCCCGCGACATCACCCGCGCGCCGGCTGATTCAAGTATCTCCTTGACCGACTCCTCGGTCATCGGTTGCAGTTGTTCCATGACCCAGCCTCGTTTCGTTGGTGGCGCTGCTAGACTGCAGCGTCCCAGGCGAACCGGCCCCGGCAGACCACTCAATATCGCCCTGCCAAGGGAAAATCTCCGTTAGCTATCCTGTTTATCTACTACTCCATGGCCAGGACCATGTCAAATGCAAAACCGGGCGGCCCGAGCCTGACCAACCAGACCTTTGAAAAGACCATGCCAGGAAGTGAAACAACCCGTTATTCAAGAAGCTTGGCGGCATTTCCGTTGACAAATAAAAAGCCGTTCTATATCTTTCAAGCTGTGGTCTCATTGAATATTATGCATAACCTTCGGTTTGCCACTGCTCTCAATTTAGCATCGTTTCAGGCGGCTTGAACGCGGCCAGTGACTTCTCTAACTTCCAGGGGAGCCCGTCATCAAGGAGGAAGGTCATGCGCCAGTCGGTCTTCTGGCAATCGGCCCGCGCTTCGGCTCTGTTCATGGCGCCTGCAGCGGCGACAAGCAGTTCTGTCCAGCGGGCAGGTTTTGCTCTGCTGAAGCAGGGTTCAAAAGCACGGGCAACGCCTATGCCGGTGGTGCAGCAGCAGAGACCGCCAGGACGGTCTATTCCAAGCCGGTACCGGCCTGCATCCCTTTAGCAGGCTCATCCCTGCTGGGTTCTGAATGCAGGAACATGCGGCACGCAGTCAAGAGTCCAACAAACAACAAAAATAAACCGCGTGGTAAGTTGGGGGGAATTGTCCCTCTCATCGGTTAAAGGAGGAGACCATGAATATTCGTATCGGGTTTTGGTTGCTGCTG
>JAHEEU010000154.1 GCA_024640545.1 Geobacteraceae bacterium | reverse complement strand
GACTATTTCTTGTTCTCTTCGGCAGGCGCTTCCTCTGCAGCAGGCGCCTCCTCTGCAGCAGGAGCCTCCTCAGCAACGGGGGCTTCCTCTGCAACGGCAGCTTCAACGACCGGTGCCACTGCAGCGGCCTTTGGCACCTCTTTTGCCGGGGCCTTTTTCTTCTTCGGCTTGGCGGTAAACGTCTCCTCGACCAGCTCGATTATGGAGAGGGCCGCATTGTCGCCGGAGCGGTGGCCGAGCTTGATGATTCTCGTGTAACCACCGGGACGGTCGGCATAACGCGGGGCGATGGTTTCAAACAGCTTGTCAACCGTTTTCTTGTCGCGCACAACCTCAAGTACCAGGCGGCGGGAATGCAAATCGCCGCGGCTGGCCAGGGTGATCAGCTTCTCGGCCATCTTACGCAGTTCTTTGGCACGAGCATCCGTGGTGGTGATTTTTTCGCAGTCGAACAATGAGGTCACCATATTGCGCATCATTGCCTTGCGGTGACTGGTGTTGCGGCCCAGCCGCTTACCGGATTTTCTATGGCGCATTGATATCAGGTCCTTTCTCTAAATAACATTCCGGCAGGGGCAGCACCCTAGAGTTCTTCCTCGCTCTTTTCGATCATCTTCAGATATTCGGGGTCCGGGAAGCCGTCGATGGACAGGCCGAGTGTCAAACCCATTTCGGAAAGAATATCCTTGATTTCGTTAAGTGACTTGCGACCGAAATTCTGTGTTTTCAGCATTTCCGCCTCGGACTTCTGCACGAGTTCACCGATCAGGCGGATATTGGCGTTCTTCAAGCAATTTGCACTGCGCACCGACAGTTCGAGTTCATCGACGCGACGATAGAGATTTTCATTGATAGGCTGTCTGGCGCCTTCGCCCTCGTCAATGGCCTCTGGCTCAAGGGCCTCGTCGAAGTTGATGAACAGCTGAATCTGCTCCTTGACGATCTTTGCAGCATAAGCCAGGGCATCATCAGGCTTGACACTGCCATCGGTGTATATTTCGAGGATCAGCTTGTCGTAATCGGTGACCTGCCCGACACGGGCGTTGCTCACCGTAAAGTTAACCTTCTTGATCGGCGAGAAAAGGGCATCAATGGGTATAGTTCCGACCGGCGCTTTTTCATCACGGTTGCGCTCGGCGGGGCCGTAGCCTTTGCCCATGGCAACCACCATGTCCATTTCGACATCGGCTTCCTTGCCACAGGACGCTATATGGTGGTCAGGGTTGAGAATCTCCACATTGGAGTCGGTAATGATGTCACCGGCCTTGATAACTCCAGAACCCTTTTTGACAATACGGATATTGCGGGATTCATGGCCGTGCAGCTTGATCAGGACTCCCTTCAGGTTGAGGATAATGTCCGTCACATCTTCCGTCATTCCGGGCACAGTGGAAAATTCGTGCAGAACACCCTTGATGCGAATCGAGGTGATGGCCGCCCCCTGCAGCGAGGAGAGCAGAACCCGGCGCAGGGCATTGCCCATGGTTGTACCGAAGCCACGTTCAAATGGTTCCGCTGTAAACTTGCCGTATGTGGCAGTCAGCGAATCGGCATCAACCTGGAGACGCTTGGGTTTGATCAGTTCTCTCCAGTTTTTATACATGCGAATCCTCCGTTATGAGGTTGCTTTTCAAAGTTTAAACCGCCAGGATCGCCGGTTTACTTCGAGTAAAGTTCGACGATCAGGTGTTCCTGGAAGCTTGGCGTAGTCATCTCGGCACGGACCGGCAAGGTCTTGACAGTCCCCTGGAAAACTTCGCGGGACAGCTCGACCCATGAGGGAAGGCCGCGCCGCATCACACCATCGAGCGCTTCATTGATGCGGTCAATTTTACGGCTTTTATCACGCAGCTCCACGACATCGCCGGGGCGCACGAGGTAAGACGGGATATTCACTTTACGGCCGTTGACCTTGAAGTGATTATGGCGAACCAGCTGACGAGCTTCATTGCGTGAGGTCGCGAAGCCCATGCGGTACACCATGCTGTCAAGGCGACGCTCCAGGAGAACCAGCAGGTTTTCACCGGTCACGCCCTTCATTTGGTCAGCCCGCTCGAAGTAGTCGCGGAATTGCTTTTCCAGCAAACCGTAGGTCCGCTTGACTCTCTGCTTTTCACGCAGCTGAGTGCCGTAGTCGGAGACCTTGATACGCCCCTGGCCATGCTGACCCGGAGCATAATTGCGACGTTCAAGGGCACACTTGTCCGTGTAGCAACGGTCGCCCTTGAGGAACAGTTTCATATTTTCCCGCCGGCACATGCGGCAAACGGGTCCAGTGTGTCTCGCCAACGTTCGTCCTCCTTAATGACTGGTTAGACTCTTCTACGCTTGGGTGGACGGCACCCGTTATGCGGTATCGGAGTGACATCCTTGATCATGGTGATGTTCAGGCCGACTGCCTGAAGAGCCCGCAGTGCTGATTCACGGCCGGAACCGGGGCCTTTGACCCACACTTCCACGCTGCGCAGCCCATGCTCCTGGGCCTTCTTTGCGGCGTCTTCTGCAGCCATCTGGGCAGCAAAGGGAGTACTCTTGCGGCTGCCCTTGAAACCCTTCGACCCTGAGGTGCACCAGGAAATCACGTTGCCTGCCACATCTGTGATCGTAACGATCGTATTGTTGAACGTCGCCTGAATATGGGCTATGCCCGTAGGGATGTTCTTCTTCTCCACCTTTTTGCGTACGCGTTTACCAGGCTTAGCCATGGTTCCTCCTGTTACTTCTTCTTGCCGGCGACAGTTTTGCGCGGCCCCTTACGGGTCCTGGCATTCGTCTTGGTTTTCTGTCCACGCACCGGCAAACCTCTACGATGCCGCAGACCACGATAACAACCGAGGTCCATGAGTCGTTTGATGTTCATAGTCACATCACGACGCAGGTCACCCTCGACCTTGAATTCGCTGTCAATAACCTTACGGATCTTGGCCACTTCCTCCTCAGTCAAATTATCTGACCGGGTGTTGAAATCAACACCGGCCTTTGACAGGATGTCCTGAGATGTGGAACGCCCTACGCCGAAGATATAAGTCAGCGCGATTTCGATCCGCTTGTTTCTGGGTAAATCGATACCAGCAATACGAGCCAATGTCCGATCCTCCTAAATACTTAACCTTGTCTCTGTTTATGCTTGGGATTTTCGCAGATGACTCTGAGAACACCCTTGCGCTTGATTACTTTGCACTTGTCACAAATTGTCTTAACTGATGCGCGGACTTTCATGGTTCTTTCCTTTAAACCGTGCCGGTTGTTAGCCGGCGGGGTTCGCCTTGACTGTTCAGAGCCTGGTTAAAATCTCCGGGCCGTTCTCAGTGATGGCTACTGTATGTTCAAAATGGGCTGACTTCCTGCCATCCTGCGTTACTGCCGTCCAGCCGTCTTCCAGTATCTTGACGCCGGGCACGCCGGCATTAATCATCGGTTCTAAAGCCAGGGTCATGCCAGGCTTGAGCCGCGGGCCCTGGCCGGCAGGTCCGTAATTCGGTATCTGCGGCGCCTCATGCAAGCTGCGCCCGATGCCGTGGCCGACAAATTCTCGGACTACGCTGAACCCTTTGGGCTCTACCCAGGACTGAACGGCGTATGACACATCCGACAGCCTGCCTCCCGGCACTGATTTTTCGATGGCCCGGACAAGCGATTCACGCGTAACCTCAACCAGGCGCTGCGTCTCTTCGTCCAGTTCGCCAATGGCAACCGTAATCGCCGAGTCGCCGTAAAAACCCTTGTAGAGGACACCGAAGTCGATACTCAGGATATCCCCTGGCTGCAGCGGCTTGTCATCAGGAAAACCATGAACAATCCGGTCGTTCGGCGAAGCGCAGATGGCGTAGGGAAAACCACCATAGCCTTTGAAGGCCGGTTGACCTCCCTGGCGCCGGCATTCCTGCTCGGCCAGCCGATCCAGTTCCGCCGTTGTAACCCCCGGTTCGATCCGGCTTTCCAGCAGGGCCAGCGTTTCCGCTACGATGCGCCCCGCAGCCCGCATCTTGTCAATTTCAGCCGGGCTCTTTAAAACAATCACGCTAGCTTGCCTGTAACCGCGAAAGCATCTCTTGCTGGACTTGCGGAATCGGCAGCATCCCGTCCAGCTCCATCAGCACGCCAGCCTGCCGGTAGTAACTGATCAACGGGGCCGTCTGGTCTGCGTAGACCTGCAATCGCTTGCGAATCGTCTCCTCCTGATCATCGTCCCGCTGGAACAGGGCGCCACCACAGGCGTCACAAATCCCGGCCTGCTGCGGAGGGTCAAACTTTACATGGTAGCCGCGACCACACTGCCGGCAGGTGCGTCGACCGGTCAGGCGCTCAACCAGGGCTTCAGCATCCACCGCCAGTGAGACGACCCGGTCGAGCTCCTTGTCCATCTCCTGGAGGCTCGCCTGCAGGGCATCCGCCTGGGCAACCGTACGCGGGAACCCGTCCAGGATAAAACCGCTGCGGCAATCGTCCTCCTGCAAACGCTCCCTGACGATGCCGACGACGACTGCATCGGGGACCAGCCCACCGGCATCCATAAATGCCTTGGCTTTGCGCCCCATGGGGGTCCCTTCCTTGACGGCGGCCCTCAGGATATCGCCAGTTGAGATCTGCGGAATCGAAAACTTTTCCGTCAGCATCTTGGCCTGGGTTCCCTTACCGGCGCCGGGAGGTCCGAGCAGAATCAGCTTCATCAGGGCCACTCTCGATCAACCGCGCCGGCTCTTGATATTCACACCCTTCATGAAGCCTTCATAAGAGCGCGAAATCAAGTGAGCTTCGATTTGCGAGGCCGTATCCAGGCCGACACCCACGACGATCAGCAGCGACGTACCGCCAAAGAAGAAGGGCACGTTGAACTGGCCGATCAGGAGGGTCGGCAGAACGCAGACCACCGATATGTAAATGGCTCCGGCGAAAGTCAGCCGGCCGAGGACCGTGTCAAGGTAATCGGAGGTCGCCTTGCCGGGCCGAACCCCGGGGACATAACCACCCTGGCGCTTGATATTGTCCGCGACGTCGACCGGGTTGAAGGTTACAGCCGTGTAGAAGTAGCAGAAGAAGACAATAAAAGCGACATAAAAAACATTATACAGCCAGTGCGAAGGCGTCATCATCGCCGCAAACGTCTGCACCCATGGTACATCGACAAAGTTTGCGACGGTGCTCGGGAACATGATGATCGAACTGGCGAAGATCGGCGGGATAACCCCGCTCATGTTGATCTTGAGCGGCAGATGGCTGCTCTGACCGCCCATATTCCGGGCGCCGATCACCCGCTTTGCGTAATGGATCGGCACGCGGCGCTGGCCGCGCTCCATGAAGATGATGGCCCAGATGACAGCAACCATGACAACCAGGATGATCAACATGATCGTCAGGCTCATGGCGCCGGTCTTCAACAGGCGGATACTGTTGACCAGGGCCGAGGGAATCATGGCCACAATACCGGCGAAAATGATGAGTGAGATGCCGTTGCCGATGCCGCGCTCGGTGATCTGTTCGCCGAGCCACATGATGAATGCGGTGCCAGCCGTCAGAGTTATGACTGTCAACAGGATGAAGCCTATTCCTTGCATGGCGACAACCGGCTCACCTGCAGGACCGCGCATGGTCTGCAGGCCGACGGCGATGCCGGCACCCTGGACGACCGAAAGCAGGACCGTGCCGTAGCGAGTCCACTTGGTCATGGTTTTGCGACCCTGCTCACCCTCTTTGGCGAGACGCTCCACCGGTTCGAACACCACCGTAAGCAGCTGCATGATGATCGAGGCGCTGATATACGGCATAATGCCCAGGGCAAACACCGTCATGCGCTCCAGCGCACCGCCGGTGAAGGCGCTGACCAGCCCGAGCAGCGTTCCCTGGGTCCCCTCGAAAAACTGAGCGAGAACCGCACGGTCGACGCCGGGCAGCGGCACGTGGCAGCCGACCCGGTAAACCGCGAGCATACCGAGGGTAAACAGGATGCGGCGACGCAGCTCAGGGATGCTGAAGATGTTCTGGATACTCGCTAACACCTTAAATGACCTCTACAGCGCCGCCGGCAGCTTCGATCTTGGCCTGGGCGGATTTGCTGAATTTGTGGGCTTTGACCGTCAGGGTCTTGGTCAGTTCGCCATCGCCGAGGATCTTGACGCCGTCTTTCAGCTGACCGATCAGGCCGGCCTTGCCAAGCGCCTCGATATCCACCACGCTCCCGGCATCGAATAGCTCCAGATCGCGGAGATTGACCAGGACATAGACCTTTCTGCTTAACGGCGTGAAGCCGCGCTTGGGCAGGCGCCTCTGCAACGGCATCTGACCGCCCTCGAAACCGGGCTTGACGCTGCCGCCGGAGCGGGCTTTCTGACCCTTGTGCCCTTTACCGGAAGTCTTGCCGGTGCCGGAACCATGGCCACGGCCAATGCGCTTTTTGCTATGTGTCGAACCGTATGACGGTTGCAGATTACTTAAATCCATGGTTGTTATCCTTGCGATTATTCCTCAACGGTGACCATGTGGCTGACCTTATTGATCATA
The DNA here is from genome assembly GCA_024640545.1 of Geobacteraceae bacterium. Taxonomy (GTDB): domain Bacteria; phylum Desulfobacterota; class Desulfuromonadia; order Desulfuromonadales; family BM103; genus JAHEDT01. The sequence goes on along the minus strand of JAHEEU010000154.1, from coordinate 803 downwards.
CCGCGAATCTCAGGGGTGTCCTGCAGGACAACGGTCTGATGCAGCCGACGCAGCCCCAACCCGGTGAGCACCTTGGTGAAGTATTTATTGCGGCCAATGCCGCTCCGCTTGAGAGTTACCTTGATGTCAGCCATTTTCCACTCCCGTCTCAGGCTTTCTCGTCCGAGCTGTTTTCCCCAAGACCACGTCTGGCACGAATTTCATCCGGACTACGCAGCTGCTGCAGCGCCCGGAGGGTCGCCTTGACAACGTTGTGCGGGTTGTTCGAACCGAGGCACTTGGAGAGGATGTCACTGATGCCGGCAACTTCCAGGATGGCCCGAGCTGCACCACCGGCGATAACCCCGGTACCAGCGGAAGCCGGCTTCAGCAAAACCTTGCCGGCGCCGAATTTGCCGATCACGTCGTAAGGGATGGTCGTCCCCTGGATAGGCACGGAGATCATACTCTTCTTGGCCTTTTCGACCCCCTTGCGAATCGCCTCGGGGACCTCTTTGGCCTTGCCCAGACCGTATCCAACGCTGCCGCTGCCGTCGCCTACCACGACCAGGGCAGAGAAGCTGAATCGACGTCCGCCCTTCACAACCTTGGCGGTGCGATTGATGTGGATTACGCGATCGATTAAATTTGTTTCGTTGTTTTCAACGCGTTGCAACGCTCTTCTCCTTTGCCGCTCAGAAAGTCAGACCAGCTTCACGAGCCGCATCGGCGAGAGCCTTGACACGGCCGTGGTACAGAAAGCCGTTGCGGTCGAAAACCACCTGTTTGATGTCCTTTGCCAGAGCCTTCTCGGCAATCTGCTT
>JAHEEU010000153.1 GCA_024640545.1 Geobacteraceae bacterium | reverse complement strand
GACCGCTTCGCCCTCGACGGCCGCAGCACGGCCCAGGCCCTCGGCATGGGGATGATGGTGGCGGCGGCCACATCGTTCTTTGCCCAGGCGTTCCTGGTCGGGCGGGTGAAGATCGGCCCGGTCCGGCTGATGGCTCTGGGATTGCCGATCCTGATGACCGGCTTCGGCACGCTGGTCTTTGCCGGCAGCATCACGGTCCTGGTGATCTTCATGGGGATCCTGGGCCTGGGGCTGGGCATGGTCTCGCCCGGCTTCACCGCCGGCGCCTCGCTGGCGGTCGGTCCCGAGGAGCAGGGAGCGGTCAGCGGCATGGTGTCCGCCTGCCCGGCCGCGGGGTTTGTCCTAGGGCCGGTGGTCGGCACCAGTCTGTACCAGGTCGATCACGCCCTCCCCTATCTCTGCGCCTGTGCGCTGATGCTGCCGCTGATCCTGTTTGTCCGACGGATGGCCGGCAGCGAACCGCGCCGGGCGCACTGAATCGCTCTTCCAGGTCTGCCCGCGGTGAGGCTTGCGGCATGGGGGAGTCGCAATGCAGTGCGACCCGAGGCTATTCCTTGGTCTCTTTTTTTCCGGGGAGAATGGTCTCGATCAGCTTGATCGGCGCCTTGAGGGTTCGTTCGCCAAGGTTGAGCAGGCTTGTGCCGACTGAGGATGCGGACATCACGCTGATTTTGGGATCGTACAGGTCGCCTTTGACGCTGACCGGGATCGTCACCAGGGTCCCGGCCAGCAGATAATTGACTCCCGGGATGTTCTTGATAATCGTGTCAGCGGTCTTCAAGGGGGCGGCCAGGAGCTCGACATTGATCGTCTGCTGCTCCAAATCGATTTTGCCGTAACCGAGGATATCCAGGGTTTCACCATCCATTTCCAGCTTGTCGATGACCAGCTTGCTTTTTTTGAACTCGCCCTGCACGATGATCGACGTATAAGCAAAGCCCTTGCTGCCCAGGTCGGGCAGCCGGCCCTTGATGATCTCGGTGACATTGAGCACCTCCAGCAGTCTGGCCAGCAGTTTGTCCTGTTTGATCACGCCCTTGGTAAAAGTCATTTCGAGAGGGCCCCGCAAGCTGCCGACCAGTTCCCGGGGTTCGCCACTTGCTGTAAGCTGGCTGGTAAAATCCAGGGACCCGGTCATCTTGACCTTGCCCTTGGTGAGGCAGTTGTAGCTGGTAGCGACATCCAGCCCTTTGCCAGCCAGGGTCAGATCGAGAGCCACCTGCTGGCCGGCAAGGGTCACCAGTCCCGGCGAATCGATGCCGCACAACATGGCCTGGTTGATTTTGACAAGGGTTCGGTCCTCCTGGAAATTGATCTCGGCATTGAGCGGCCGCCAGGTCAGGTCCCCCCAGGTGAAGCTGGTCGTATGGGCATCGACACGGCTGCCGCTGGCCTCCAGATCGAGTTGTTCGACGGCGATCAGCCGGCCCGATGACAGGGGGAAAGCCAGATTTTCCCCACGCAGGTGGCCGTTTGCAACGACCCCGGTCTCGTCCCCCTTGGGGGACTTGATGCTGATCTCGCCGGACACCTGCCCCTGGCCGACCAGCGGGTCGACGAACAGGGCTGTCAGCGTTTCGTGCCGCAGGGTCCCGCTGAAATTCAGGTTGAGCTCATCCTGGTCGAGCTTGTAGCCCAGCCTGGCGTCCGAGGCCTGGTCCCTGATGGTCAGCAGGTTGATGTGCAGATGCTCCGGGCGATAGATCAGGTCAAAGGACAGCTCCGGCCCCTGCAGGACGGTCAAATTGCCGGTCAGGGCGGTCGTCGCGTCTGCGCTCCAGAGGACCTTGGTGCCGGAGAGGCTCAAAGGGGTGCGCAAGGTATAGGCGTCGGGCAGATTGAAAGCGCCGCGCAGCCAGGCGACCGCCCCGGCGCCCAGCGTCCCATCCAGGCTGAGTTCAAGCGGTGTGATCTGCTGCGGGAAGCCCTGCAGGTTACCGCTCATGACCAGGTCCGCGTCCAGGCCGGCCAGCTTGACAGACTGAAAAGCCAGGGTGCCGGACTCGAGCTTGAAATCCCCCTCGGCCAGGCTGGCCGCGAACGGCAGGCGGGGCGATTCTATCAGCAGTTCCCGGAGCGCGCCGGCTGCAGCCAGCTGCCAGGCTCCCGGCTGGTCGAGAGCCCCCGTGACCTGGAGGCTCTGCAGCTCGAGGCGCCCTGACAACCGGTGGATCTCCTCCAGGGCCTCCTTGAGGCGGTCCTGCGCAGCCAGCCAGGGGTAGAGTTCATCCAGGTCAAGGACGGTGGGACCGGCCCGCAGGTCCAGTTCAAGGGTTTTCTGCCAGGCGATGCTGCCGGCGACGGTCGAGAACTCGGAGCGGCCAAGGCTGCCGTTCAATGTCTTGATGTCGATCCGTTGTTCCGTGAAAGACAGCTGCCCCTGGGAAATCACCATCGGCAGGGGCACCCCCTGGTAGCCGGCCGAAAGGTTGAACTCGGTAACATCCAGCCGGGCTTTGAGACTGTCCAGGCTGTCACCCAGGACCAGGGTTCCGGAGCCGCGTCCCTTGAGGTCGGTAATTTTACCGAGCACATCGCTAAAGTCGGGATTTGCGACGATCCGCTGCAGGACCTGCCTGGCCTGGGCCAGGTCCGCGCTCAGGGTCAATTGCAGCTGGAACAGGTCACGCGCCGCGCCGAGTCCGACCTTGAGCGAGCCGGCATGGCCGGTGGCACCTTCCAGACGCGCCGAGAGCCCGCTCCCCTGCAGGATTCCGTCTGCAACGGTCACGTCGCCATTGACCTCGGCCAGGTCGAGCTCGAGTTCCGGAATCGAGACGGCCCCGCCCTGCAGTTGCCCTGCGATGCGCAGGTTCGGCAGAGAGCCCAGTTCACCGGGCGTGGCGGCCTGGGCGTGGACACTGATCTGCGTCACCCGGCCGCCACGCAGGTAGCGGAAGATGCCGGCGGCCACCGGGTGGTCGCCGGCAAGGTTCAAAGCGACCCGGCGGGCCGCGTCGACGTCAAGTCCCCTGCCGGTCAGCTTCAGGGCATTGCCGGCACCGTTCCGTGTCAGCACCAGCTCTCCTTCCAGGGCGAGGGCCGGTTCGGCCAGGGTCAGGCGATCAAGTTTCAGGGTCAGATCATCCTGGGCAAGCATGACGCTGCATTCTAGGGTCGCGTTCCGGAGGGTCTCGACGCGCCCCTTGCGGTGGAGGGTCAGCCCGGCGAGCGCCCCCTCCAGCGAGGCCTGCGTGGTCTCGGCCACGCTCACCAGCAGGCCGACCTTCAGCTCCAGGCCGTTGAGCTCGACCAGTTCACGCCCTCCCTGGTGAAAGGTCAAATGGCCGCCGCTGATCACAAGTTTCAGGGTGGGGGTCACGCGCTGGAGCGGTTCGAGGATCGCGATCAGGGCCATGGCCGGAGCGAACTGTTCCGGCGGCCTTTGTGAGACGTTTGTCTCAGCAGTAGGCGGCAGGTCGAGATTGAATTGCGGCGCGGTCAGCTCGATGGCGGCGAGGTGCAGGTCGCCGCTCAACAGGGGGAAGAGTTTCGGCACCAGGAACAGGGTGTCGACCTGGCCCTGAATCCGGTCCGGAATCACCAGCTTGACCTGGTGGAGTTCGATGGCCGGACGAGGGAAGAAGAGGAAATCTATGGCCTGATAGTCGAACTGGCCGCCGATCTGCTCGGAAACCGCTGCCTGGATCTGCCTTTTGACCGCAGCGGAATCGATGAAATACGGCGTGATCAGCGGCGCCGCCATCAGCAGGAGCAGCAGGGCGATAACGACGCCTAGCAACCAGCGACGAAGCGGTCTTGCGACACGAACAGTTTGGCGTGACTCGGGCCGATCGTCCTGTTTCATCGATAACTCGCAATGTCGTCTGGAGAAGAAATGCTGGTCTCGGTCAGCGTGGGCAGCCGCTAGCACCATTGTAGCAAACATTCATGCGGCGTCACGCCCCGCCGGCCCAAGTCTCGGCAGGGCTGTCGCGGTCAGGCAAGAATGGGTATACTGTCACTCTAAGGAGAAAAGCCCATGCATGACTTCTCAGGCAAGACCATCTGGATCACCGGCGCCTCATCGGGGATCGGCGCCGCCCTGGCGCGGGCCCTGGCCGCGCGCGGCGCCCGGCTGATCCTCTCGGCGCGCTCCGCCGACCGGCTGGACGCGGTGCGCCGGCAATGCAGGGCGCCCGAAGACCACCTCTGCCTGGTGATGGACCTCGCCGACCAGGCCGCGATCGAGGCGGCCTGGAGTTCCCTGCAACAGGTGCCGCGCGAGGTGGACATCCTGGTCAACAACGCCGGTATGACCCAGCGCGCCCGGGTGGCGGAGACCAGCATGGAGGTCTACCGGCTGCTGCTGGAGGTCAACTTCACGGCGGCCGTCGACCTGACCAAAAAGGTCCTGCCGGGGATGTTGGCGCGGGGTTCTGGACAGATCGTCGCGGTCAGCAGCCTGATGGGCAAATTCGCTTCGGCGCAGCGCTCAGGCTATGCTGCCGCCAAGCACGCCCTGCAGGGGTTCATGGACGCCCTGCGCGCCGAGGTGCATGATGCCGGCATCCGGGTGCTGGTCGCCTCGCCCGGCTTCGTCAACACCGACGTCTCGCGCAACGCCCTGCGCGGCGACGGCAGCCTGCACGGCAAGATGGACCCGGCCCAGGCGGCGGCCATCTCCGCCGAACAGTGCGCCGAACAGATCGTCGCCGCCATGGCCAAAGACCGCGCCGAAGTCTTTCCCGGCGGCAAGGAGCGCGTCGGCCTGCTGCTGCAGAGGTTCTCGCCGGCCCTGCTGCGCCTGGTGATGCGCAGGGTGCGGGTCGAATAACTGCTCGGGGACACTCAAAATAGAGTGTCCCCGTTGCCTGTCCCCGCCTCTGGTGGTCAGGCCCGGTTGAGCTCGGGGCTTTCCGTGCCGATCAGCTTCAGGGCTTTTTCTACCTTGAAATAGACGATGAATTTCGGCCCCTTGGCGGCGTCCTCTTCAGGCGTCAGGCAGCGCCGGGTCATGCTCCGGATCAACTCGGCATCATCGTCCTCACTGATTTTTTTCAGGTACAGCCGCACCCCTTTGTAGCCGGCGGCATTTTCTATGAAGAGATAAACCGCGTATGGGTTGCCGGTGATGTTCTGATGGGTCAGCCGGTCACGCATGATAAATGCCAGTGAGCCATCATCCAGAACATTGGGCCGCGCGTAGATTGCGGCATCAACCTTGCCTTGCCGGTCTGCGGTAGACAGCACCCCGACTCCCTTGTGTTTCATGAAATATTCAGCAAGCTGCATACTTGACTCCTCTTCAGTTTTGGACAGAGTTTTCCTTACACCTCTGGAAAAAACAGTCGACACTTACGATAGACGCCGCTGCTCCAGGGATGTCTGCACGTTTGATTCCTATTATAGTTCGCAGTCCCGGGTACAAAAAAGCCCCACAGTCAGGAGGATGAACTGTGGGGCAAAGATGTGTCCGGTTTTTCAGGAGCAAAAGATGAAAAAGCCTGTGCTGTTGTTAATATGTTACTTATCTGGTCATATTTGTCAAGCCGAAGCAATTGAAAAACCGACATCCGGGACAAATCATAAAAGCGTGCCCTGGGCAATAAACTGCAGGCAGGACTTGAAGACCCGGCCATCAACAACCATAATGTAATTGTCAATCCCAGCGAAAAGGAACTGCAATGATGAAGAAGCAACTGTTACTTTGGGCGGCGCTGGCCCTGCTGGCCGGCTGCGCTGTCAACCCGGTGACCGGCAAGAGCGAGTTGAGCCTGGTCAGCGAGCAACAGGAACTGGCCATCGGCGCCGAACAGTATGCACCGGCGCGCCAGTCCCAGGGGGGCGACTACACGGTGGACCAGGAGCTGACTGCCTATGTGAGCCAGGTGGGGCAGCGACTGGCCGCGGTGAGCGACCGTAAGCTTCCCTACGAGTTCAAGGTCCTCAACAGCTCCGTGCCAAACGCCTGGGCGCTGCCCGGCGGCAAGATCACGATCAATCGCGGCCTGCTCACCGAGTTGCAGAATGAAGCCGAACTGGCCGCCGTGCTCGGCCACGAAATCGTGCACGCCGCCGCCGGGCACGGCGCCCAGAGCATTTCCAAGGGGATGCTGCTGCAGGCCGGCGCCATGGGCGTCGCCATCGCCACCGAAGGGACCAGCTACGCCAGCCTGGCCCAGATGGGCACCGGCCTCGGGGCCCAGCTGATCACGCAGAAATACGGCCGCGACGCCGAACGCGAATCGGATTACTACGGCATGCAGTACATGGTGAGGGCCGGCTACGACCCGCAGGCCGCCGTCACCCTGCAGCAGACCTTCGTCAGGCTTGCGGAAGGCAAGCAGCAGGACTGGATTTCCGGTCTGTTTGCCAGCCATCCGCCGTCCCAGGAGCGGGTGCAGAACAATATCGCGGAGTCGGCGAAACTGCCCAGGGGCGGCGACCTGGGGGTCGAACGCTATCGCGCCAAGGTCGCCCACCTGCTGCAGACCAAGCCGGCCTACAAGGTCTATGACGACGGCCGCAAGGCGCTCGCCAATGGCGACCTGGCAGGCGCCGGCCGCCTGGCCCGGCAAGCCATCGCGCTGGAGCCCAGGGAGGGTCACTTCTATGCACTACTGGGTGACGTCGAACAGAAAAGCCAGCGTCCGCAACAAGCGCTGACTCAATACGACAAAGCAATCAGCCTGAATCCGAATTTCTTTAATTACTACCTGCAGCGCGGCAAGGTCGAGGAGCAGTTGAACCTGGCTGGAAAGGCTCAGGCTGACCTGGAGCGCAGTGTCGCGCTGCTGCCCACCGCCGACGCCTACTACCTGCTCGGCAAGCTGGCCCAGAAGGCCGGCCGCCTGAACGATGCCAAGGACTACTATGCCAAGGTCGCCGGCAGCCAGGGCGAAGTGGGTCAGCAGGCCTACGGCACGCTGGTGGACCTGGACCTGAAGGAAAATCCAGGCAAATATGTCGAAGTCAGAGCCGGCGAAGACAACCAGGGCCGGATCCTCGCCCAGGTCATCAATCCGACCCCGCGGGATATCGGCAATATCGTGCTGATCATACAGGTCCGGGATTCGGCCGGCCGCGTGCAGCAGGTGCAGCGCAACCTGGTGGGGAAGGTCTCTGCCGGCACTCAGCAGTTCTTTGACCTCGGCCTGGCCGGCCAGATGTCCAAGGCGCAGCTCAAGTCGCTGCAGGCCGTGATTGCCAGGGCGGAAGTCGTTCGCTGAAGCCACGGACGCTGGCCGCAGCGTCCCCGATACGAGGGAGAAAGCCGATGCCAACAGCGAAAGTGCAGCCCACGATCGTCAAGAAGGAGATGGGCATCACCCACAAGGAGTTTTACGGTGAAGTTCCGGCCCTGCTCGAGGGGATTCCCTACGACCAGGGCAAGGA
>JAHEEU010000152.1 GCA_024640545.1 Geobacteraceae bacterium | reverse complement strand
TCAGCCCACGGCCGGCACCTGTCCGGCGCTGAGCGGATTGTCCCCGCGGAGGCAGCCGGTGAAGCGGCCGCGGCCCTGACGCAGCGCGCCATGCTTTGCCCCGGCGGGCCTGCCACCGAAGTTCACTGCAGCCTGGAGCGGATCGACCCGGCCAGGCTTTGCACCGGTCGGCTCCCCGATATCTCTACCTACCAGGTCGACAACTGGCGTACAGGGCGTCAGGCCGCAACGCGCCTGCTGGTCCGGGCCGGTGTCTCGGCCGACGTTGCCAGGCAGGCCGTGGACGTGCTGGCCAAGGGGGCCGGACCGGATGGCACGGTGATGCGTGGTGCCGTGATAATGGATGCCGCTACCGGGGAACGCCTCGAGAGCGATCCGGCCCGTGGCGTCAGGGTCTCCAGAATGGACCTGTCAGTGGAATTGCGTCCGCAGCTGGAGCAGACGCTGGCCGCGGCAGGTCTGGAGCATCCGCGCGTCCTGGAAGCCCTGGCCCTGGCGGGCAAGGTGTTGCAGGGGCCCGGCATGGTGGCGGAGCTCTGCTGGTCCGACGACCCCGGTTACGCTACCGGCTATGTTGCCGACCGGCGGGCAGGCTATCAGAGGATCACGGCCATGAAACCGGACGGCGACATGCGCGGCGGGCGAATCTTCTTCGTCGACAAGGCCAAGGTTTCGTTGGCCGCGCTGGTCGATTACCTGGAGTGTCAGGCGGTTATGTTTACCGCTGCGGGGGCAATATCGCCACCGGTAAAATGGGATGGTGTCGATGATTGACTGGCACCTGCAGCTGGAAGGCCTCTCGCAAAGCGGCATGCTGCGTTCGCTGCGCATCGTCGAGGGTGGCCAGGGGCCGAAAGTCCGTGTCAACGGCCGTGAAGTCCTGTTGCTCTGCTCCAACAACTATCTCGGCATCGCCGATCATCCCGCCCTGATTGAAAAGATGGTTGCCGCGACCCGGGAGTTCGGCACCGGTTCCGGCGCCAGCCGCCTGATCTCGGGGACCATGCCGCCTCACACCGCCCTCGAAGAGCGCATCGCCGAGTTCAAGGGAACCCCAGCAGCGCTCCTGTTCAACTCGGGTTATGCAGCCAACATCGGGATCCTCCAGGGTTTGCTCGGCCCGGACGACGTGATTTTCTCCGACGAACTCAACCATGCCTCGATCATCGACGGATGTCGCCTGGCCCGGGCGCGGACCCTGGTCTATCCCCACTGCGATACCTCCGCGCTCGCCGAACTCATGGCGCGCGAGCGGGCCGACCGCAAAGGGCGTTGGCTGATTGTGACCGACGGTGTTTTCAGCATGGACGGCGACATGGCCCCCCTGGCCGAGCTCTGTGATCTCAAGGAAGCACAGGATGCCCTGTTGATGGTCGACGATGCTCACGGCACCGGGGTGCTGGGAGCCAGGGGCCGGGGCACAGGCGAACATTGCCATTGTCTCGAGCGCATCGACCTGCACATGGGAACCCTTGGCAAAGCCCTCGGCTGTGCCGGGGCATATCTTGCCGCGGAGCGGGTCGTGATCGATACCTTGATCAATCACAGCCGCTCCTTTATCTTCTCCACCAGCCTGCCGCCGGGGGTGGCGGCTGCGGCCATGGCGGCGGTCGACCTGGTCGACAGCGACGAGGGGCGGCAGCTGCGCGAGCGGCTCGCGCAGAACCGCCGGCAGCTGGCCGGAGCCCTCACGGCGGGCGGCATGGACCTGCTGGGCAGCACCACCCAGATTATCCCGGTTTTGACCCGGGAGCCGGCGCCGACCATGCAGATGACCGGCCGGCTGCTCGAGGACGGCATCTTCCTGCAGGGCATTCGTCCCCCGACCGTGAGGCCAGGCCGCTGTCGCCTGCGCGCCACGGTTATGGCCAGCCACGACGCGGCCGACCTGGCGCACGCTGCCGACCAGATCCTTGCCGTTTACCGGGAGTTTGCCCCGTGAAGGAAGCCCGCTTCAACCTGCCGGACGGGCGTGTGCTGACCTGGTACGAGGCCGGCCGCGGCAAGCCGCTCGTGCTGTTGCACGGCTGGGCCATGTCCGCTGCCGTGTTCCGCGAAATCGTCGACCTGCTGGCCGCTGATTTTCGTCTCCTGGTGCCCGACCTTCCCGGGCACGGCAAATCATCGCCGGCCGCGCAGAATGACCTGGCCGGTCTTGCCTCGGTCCTGGTGAGTTGGCTGGCCGCGGTTTCGCCGGTGCTGCCAGGCCTGGTCGGCTGGTCGCTGGGCGGCATGCTCTCCCTGGAGATGGCCCGGCAGCAAGAGTTGCCGGTTGACCGCCTGATTCTGATCAGTACCACACCCCGCTTTACCCTCGATGACGACTGGGATTGCGGCCTGCCGCCTGCCCAGGTCCGTGCCCTGGGGAGAAACCTGGAGCGGCGCTTCGAGGCAACCCTGGCTGATTTTTTCTCCCTGGCCTTCGCCGGCGAGGAGATTGACAGTGAGAGGCTGCTGGCGATCCGGCGGTTTGCCGTCAAACGCAGCCCTCTGCCTGAACCTGCCGCCGTCTGCGGTTTGCTCGACGTCCTGGCCGCCCAGGACCAACGGGCAAGCCTTGCGGCAATCCGGCAACCGGCCCTGGTCCTGCACGGCGACCAGGACCGGATCACTCCGGTTGCCGCCGGGCAGTATCTGGCGCAGACGCTGCCGAGGGGAGCTTTTGCCGGTTTTGCCGGGATCGGTCACGGGCCTTTCCTGAGCCAGCCGAGCAGGGTCGCCGACCTGATCCGGGAGTTTTGCTGATGGCCCCGATCAAGGCAATTGACAGCCGGCATATGCGCGGCAACTTCACTAACCAGGCCAACTCCTATGACCGTTATGCGTCGGTGCAGAAGCGGGTGGTCGCTTTGCTGGGCGGCCGGCTGCCGGCGCTGGCCGCGGAGCCCGGTCTGGTGCTGGATGTGGGCACCGGAACCGGCGCCCTCGCCACGGAACTGCTCAGACTTGCGCCGAACCGGCAGCTGGTTGTCATGGATATTGCTCATGGCATGACCCGCGAAGCCGCAAAGCGCTTGCCAGTCGTTTCCGGCTGTGACGGTGATGCCAGGGCCCTGCCGTTTGCCAGCGGCGTCTTTGCCGGCGTCGTTTCAAGCTCAGTCTACCAATGGGTGGATTGCCTGCCCGCGGCCTTTACCGAGGTCGCCAGGGTCCTGAGGCCCGGCGGCTTCTTTGCCATGGCCCTGTTCGGCGAGCGGACCCTGCACGAACTGCGCTCGGCCCACTGCCAGGCGGTCGCCCAGAGCAGCCGGCACGCGGCCTCGCACGTCCACAACTTCCCGACGCTCGCCGAGGTTTCTGCGGCACTCGCCGCCGCTCGTTTCACCTGCCACGATCTGTTCAGTACGATGGAAGTTGAATATCATCTGGATGTGCCCGATCTCCTTCGTCAGCTCAAGCAGATCGGTGCCAGCAACGCCGTAGCGGACCGGCCACGCGGCTTGGCATCGCGCCGGGTGATGCAATTGATGACCAAGCATTACGAAGCGACATATCGGTGTGCTGCCGGGTTGCCGGCAAGCTACCAGGTTATTGTTGCGCTGGCGGGAAAAGCGCAGGAATGATGATCTTTTGCCCAGCTGGCCAATAAAAACGGGGGCAGCATTGTCAACATGCTACCCCCGTTTTAGTTCGTATGGGACGACCTGGAACCGAATAAGATAACGGCTGCGTCAGGCCGGCCGGCTGCTAGGCGCAGTTGAATCCCGCCATAAGTGATTCCACTATTTTACGGGCTTCTTCAGAGGTGACCTGGTAAAAGACCTCAACCCCTTCGCGCTTGCCTTCGATGACTCCCTTGTTCTTCAACAGGGCCAGGTGCTGTGACACAGTCGCCTGAGGCAGCTCGAGACATTCCCAGATCTTCTTGACGTTGCAGGACTCGGACATGAGGCCTGCGACAATTTTCAGCCTTACCGGGTGGCCGAGAACCTTGAGGATCTCTGCCTCTCGGTCAAAACAGATCGATTTATCGAATTCAACGATGGGCATAATTGATCCTTAAGAGAAAATTGAATATATGGATATTAATTATCCAACCAGAAAAAAGTCAAGCTATTATTCATGCCTGCAGCAGGTCATTGCCAGCCGGGGATGTGGCTATTCAAGTGAAAAATCTTGGAAGGTTTGCTAGACTGGAACCTCTCCGGAGGTTTGTCTCCTGTATGGATTGAGGGGTTTTTGATGTTCCTTGGCACCTTGCTTGTCTTGGCTGGTTTGCTGCTGCTGTATTACGGAGCTGAATACCTGGTGACCGGCAGTTCGCGCCTGGCTCTATCTTTCGGCGTGCGTCCCCTGGTGGTTGGTCTTACGGTCGTGGCCTTTGCGACCAGTATGCCGGAGCTCATGGTTTCCCTGCTGGCGGCGACCCGCGGAGCTTCGTCGATGGCTGCCGGCAATATCGTCGGCTCCAATATCGCCAATATCGGCCTGATCCTCGGCGTTGCCGCCCTGATCGCGCCGATTGCCGTGGCGCGTTCCACCCTGGTGCGCGAAGTTCCGCTCATGGTGGTGGCGTCGGTAGCTGTCTATCTCGTGGCCCTGGACGGCGAGCTTGCATTTGTCAATGGGCTGCTCCTGTTCATGGGGTTGCTGGTGTTTCTTGCCTACTGCGTCCTGACGGCTCGCGACCTTTCGGTCCCGCTTGATGGTGCGGTCGAAAAGGCCGTCGATGAAGCATCCGTACGCCGCGGCAGGAATGTCGTGCTGGTCCTGCTTGGTATGACCGGTCTCGCCCTGGGCGCCGAGCTGATGGTCCGGGGAGCCGTCATGATTGCCACCCTGCTCGGGGTCTCCGAGGTCATCATCGGCCTCTCGATTGTCGCCGTCGGCACCAGCCTGCCTGAACTTGCCGCGTCGGTGATGAGTGCCTGGAAGGGGGAAATGGATATCAGTGTCGGTAATGTGATCGGCAGCAATATCTTCAACGTGCTCTTCGTGCTCGGAGTCTGCCCCATGATCAAGCCGATCGCGATTGAACCGAGGCTCCTGACGCTGGATTTCCCGATCATGCTGGCTTTCTGTGCGCTGCTGGTCGCGCTGTTGACCATGATGCCGCCGCGTCTGCTGCTCGACCGCAAACGCGGCGCGGTGCTGTTAGGGACGTATCTTGTGTTTGTCGTGAGCCTTTTCAGATGATGCTGCGACGAACTTGCCTGGTTGGCCTGATCGCGATACTGCTGGTTTTTCAGGCTCGGTCGCTGCCAGCTCAAGAGGTCGGTTCCCCGACCACCATCCAACAGCTGGTTGGCGAGGACTTGCGGTACGCCATTGACTTCCTGGTTTTTCACCGGGTGGCGCAGGGTGAACTGCGGTTTTCGGCGACCGCTCAGCCCGGGGCGTTTCGTGCCGAACTGGCGGGGCGGTCCCTGGGGGTCGTTTCCTGGATGTCCGGTGAGCGCGTCCAGACCTACTCATCCTTGATGGAGCTGACCAGGGATGGTTCTCTGCGCACGGTCGAGTACGTTTCCAAGGTTTTCAAGCGCCGCTGGGGCAAACGGCAGAACCGGGAGTATCGCTATCGTTACGATTATGAGCATGGCAAGATATTCAATGAAAAAGGCGGCAATGGCGTATCGCGTGCGCTGACAGAGCATGATATTCCCGAGGGGCAACAACCGGTCGATATGTTGGCGGCGTTCTACAACCTGCGCATCGGAGTATACGGTGCCCTGGTGCGCGGCGCTCGGTTGCTTATCCCGACCTATTCCAGAGGAAAATTTACCGACATAGACGTTCAGGTCATGACACATGAGCAGCAGGCCAAGCAGAAATATTTCCCATCCCACGGGATACTGCTGCAGGTAAGGATCGACCCCGAAATCTTTGATACCGGCAGCGGCAACCTTTATGTCTGGTTCGATGATGCCGGCGTCCCAGGGAGCGGCATCGTGGAAGACCTGATCGGCATGGGGGATGTCCGGGGATATCTGGACAGGGAGAACTCTGCCGGGGAGCAAAAGTAGTCCCGCGAAGGAGGGGGCCCACGGGGCAACCCCCTGACAACTGTCAGGAATTGTTAGGGGAATACGGGAAAATGTAACGGGGTGCCAATGTTACGGCCAAGAGTAAAGTCATATCGGCTGTTTGGCTGGAGCTATGTAAAAGGCAAAAAAAGACCCCGCGTAAGGAGGGGGGGGATACGCGGGGTCCATAGAGCTCTTCGGCTTGCAGGCAATCGAAGAGTTGATTAAATTTACCAAAGCAAACATGTTTTTACAACAAAAATATAAGAAATTTGTGAGAAAAATGCACTGCGGTCGCGGGCTCACAAAACCAGCCCAGGTATCTCGGCGATGTTGCCCAAGACCCTGTCCGCCTGTGCAAAACCCTCGCCCCTGGTCTGCTGCCCCGGGATGACCCAGCAGGTCAGCCCGGCCGACTTGGCGGCGCTGAGTCCGCGCGGCGAGTCTTCAATGGCCAGAGCCCGTTGTGCCTGGCGGCCGCTGTGCTGCAGGGCCAGCAGGTAAGGTTCGGCAGCAGGTTTGCTCCTGGAGTAATCTTCTCGGGTCAGGCAAAAATCAAAAAAGGCGAGCAGGCCGGTGCGGCGGTGAATGATCTCGAAGTGGTTTTTATGTGAACTGGTCACAATCGCCATCCCAACCTTGCCATGCAGTGCTTCGAGAACCTCCCTCGCCCCATCGAGAATCACATCGTTCGTCTCGAGCAAATCCGCATAACGTGCGTTGCGCCAAGTGCGCAGTTCGGCAATAGTGCTGTGTGGCAGCCCCCGGTCCGATGCCAGGTCGAAGACGCTCCGCCCATCGGTCAGGGAGATGCGGGCAAATTGTTGTTCGCTCAAGGTTATGCCGACCCTGGCCAGGGCTTCGCGACTCGCCTGCAGGTAGAGGGGCTCGGTGTCCACCAGTACGCCGTCGTTGTCCCAGAAGATGTATTGAAACTTCATGGCGGTATTTCCTGAAAGTCTCTTTTGCTGCAGCATGAAAAATGCGTCTGGATACCGATAGCAAAAAGGGCGCTGGAAATCCAGCGCCCTTTTCGAAGCATTGCGACAGCGTGAATTACTTCTTGTGACAATCGTTGCACTTGGTCGGGCCGTTCATTTCCTTGTGGCAATTCTTGCAGGTGGTGTGACCGAATTCCTTGTTGACGGCGATCTTTGCCGGAGTCCCTTCGTGGCACTTGGCACAGTCACCAGCGACGCGCTCCTGGTGAGCCTTGTGGTCGAAGGTGATGTTGCCTTTCGAGTTTTCGTAGGTGTAGCTGTCCGCTGCGATAGCGACGCCGGCGCCAACGAAGGCGAAAAGTGCTGCCATGATGACCAGTTTCTTCATTTGTCTACCTCCTGAAATCCTATAAGTCTAGTTTTGGGCAGGATTGCCAC
>JAHEEU010000151.1:2252-7442 GCA_024640545.1 Geobacteraceae bacterium | reverse complement strand
AAACGAACTCGATGTGGTTTGGGGCTTTCACCAACTAACAGAGCAAATGGCCCCGGTACGAGTCGTGGTGAGCCAGCCCGCCATCGAGCGGGACGCCTGAAGCGGCTGTCAGGGGCCAATCATTCAACTGAAGACTGAAGGATCCCGAACCACTCGAATTAATGGCCGCCAGGTTTGACGTTATCGGACCCCACGCCAGATGCCGTGCATCCCATCCGCCAGGGGCAAGTACCCCTGAAAGAGTGCCGGTCCAGGGGTGGGGCGCCATCAGGTCGTCAACGAGCTGAGCGCGTCCCGTTTCCGTCCCCCGGCACCGACGGATTGGCAGGAAGCCGGTCGCGATAACGTCAATCAATTCAACCCCGCCCAGGTAGCGGGGTTTTTCTTTTTGGTTCCATGCCGTTCCGAGGTTCTCAGCCACAAATCCATCAAGCAAAGACTTTTCAAGTCTGTTGGCCATTTGACTTGCGACCGCCTGACTGCGGGGCGTTATCGAGTATACTTGCTGGAGGGGCCCTGCCGGACAGGCGACCACTGAACGCCACGATTGAGCGGCCCCTGAAAGGAGTCTCAGATGACAGTCACGAACAGGCAGTCAGGGACCAACGTGCACGAAGTCGCCGACGGTATCTATCGCATCAACACGCCGATCGAGATCAAAGGCGCCGGCGGCTTCTCGTTCAACCAGTATGTCATCGTCGATGACGAACCCTTGCTCTTTCACACCGGGCTGCGCAAGATGTTCCCCCTGGTACGTGAAGCGGTGGCCAGCATCCTGCCGGTTGCCAAGCTTCGCCACATCGCGTTTTCCCACGTGGAAGCTGACGAGTGCGGTTCGCTCAACGAATGGCTTGCCGCCGCTCCCCATGCGGCGCCACTGTGCGGCAGCGTCGCCGCCATGGTCTCAATCTCCGACCTTGCCGACCGGGCGCCTCGCGCCCTCGCCGACGGCGAACTGCTGTCCCTGGGCGAGCACTCGGTCCGCTGGTTCGACGCACCCCATCTGCCGCACGCCTGGGAGTGCGGTTTCCTGATGGAAGAGCGGACTTCGACGCTGTTCTGCGGAGACCTGTTCACGCAGGGCGGTTCCGATCTCCCCGTCACCACGGAGACGGACATTCTCGCCCCCAGCGAGGCTTTCCGGAAGCAGATGGATTACTTCTCGCACACGAAGAACGCACGTGGCATGATCGAGAGGCTGGCCGCAACCAAGCCGGCAACTCTTGCGTGCATGCATGGCAGCGTCTGGCGCGGCGATGGGGCTCAGTTGTTGCGCGGTCTTGCCGATGCCCTCTCTGCGTGATACGGGCAGCGTCGGTTGAGTGATCGCTTGCAATCTTCTCGACGCGTGATAAAAGTCCCGGAATGTTTGCTATAGCAAGCTGCATTCTGTCGTCGACTTGTGTCCCGCAATTTACCAACGCCAAAGGCTTCTTATGCTCACTCTCTATATCGCGAACAAGAGCTACTCGACCTGGTCCCTGCGCCCCTGGCTGCTGATGCGCGAACTCGGCATTCCTTTCGAGGAAAAACTGGTCCCCTTCGGAGAGAAAAACGCTTTCCGCGCCTTCTCGCCTTCCGGTCGGGTGCCATGCCTTTATGACGGCAGTACCGTGATCTGGGACTCTCTGGCGATCGTCGAGTCCCTGGCGGAACAGTTTCCCGGGGTGTGGCCCGCCGATCCCATCGCCCGTGCTTGGGCGCGTTCCGCAGTAGCGGAGATGCACTCCGGGTTTGCCGACCTGCGCCACTTCTGCCCAATGGTCTGCGGCCTGCGTGTCCGGGTTGATTCCTGGCCGCCGGCGCCGCTGGACGACCTCGCCCGTATTGATGAACTCTGGCAGGATGGTCTTTCCCGGTTCGGCGGGCCGTTCCTGGCCGGCGAACCGTTCACCGCGGCCGATGCCTTCTTCGCCCCCGTGGCCTTCCGGATCCAGACCTTCGAGCCGCAGCTGTCCGATCGCGCGCTCGCATACGCGAACCGGCTGCTGGCTCTGCCTGCCATGCAGGAGTGGTACGCCTCGGCGCTGGGCGAGGCCTGGCGCGATGAAGAGCATGAGATAAGGGTTCTTCAGGCCGGCACCTTGCTTGCCGACCACAGGAAGACGCCAGGTTGAAGTTTTAACCACGCAAAAAGCCCCGTTCACGAAAAGGGTGCGGGGCTCAATTGAACAGAAAATCTGGTTTATGGGACGATCCTCTCTCCTATGATAAGGCGCCAACCACATTGGAACGGCCGCTTAACAGTAAGTGATCAAAGAGCTTTTCAGATAAACCAACTGAAGGGAACAGGAAAATGGGGGCCGACTCTTATAACCCAATGCACGCGCCGCGCTATTGCGGCATCCCCACATTCATGAGAACTCCGCATGTTGCCGACCCAAGTAGTCTGGACATTGCCTTGGTCGGAGTCCCCTATGATGGTGCGGTCGAGGCCAGGTCAGGCGCCCGGCAGGGCCCCAGGCAAATTCGGGATATGTCCAGCATGATGCGGGCTATTCACCATGTCACGCGGATCAACCCCTACCAATTATGCCGGGTCGGCGATGTCGGCGATGTCAATTTTGAGCGGATCTTCGATGTCGAAGCCAGCCATGCCGACATCACCGGTTTCTTCCAGAGACTCCACGCCTGCGGGGTGACCCCGTTAAGCGCCGGCGGCGATCACTCGATCACCTTGCCGATCATGCGGGCCATCGCCGGGGATCGTCCCCTTGGCCTGGTTCACATCGACGCCCATACCGACTGCTGCGACGAGGAAATGAATTCCAGGTACAGCCACGGCACACCGTTCAGAAGGGCCGTGGAAGAGGGCTTGCTCGATCCGCAGCGCACCATCCAGATCGGCATCCGGGGCGCCGCCAACTCCAGCGAATGCTGGGATTTCGGTCCGAAACACGGCATCAGGGTCATCTATATCGAAGAGTTCGCCAAACTGGGCGTCGAACAGGTGATCGCGGAAGCGCGGCGGGTGGTCGGTGCCGGGCCGACCTACATTTCCTTTGATGTCGACGGGATCGACCCGGCCTTTACCCCGGGAACCGGCACGCCTGAAATCGGCGGCCTCACCCCGCTGGAAGCGCAAACCCTGATCCGCGGGCTGCGTGGCCTGGACCTGGTCGGCGCCGATGTGGTCGAAGTCTCCCCGCCATTCGACCCTTCCGGCAACACGGCCCTGGTCGCGGCTACCATAATGTATGAAATCCTCTGCCTGCTTTCCGAAGCTAAAAGCGCACGGCGCTGAAAACACGGTTTTTGGGTAACGCCGTTTGACAGGAAATCCCGCGCATTACAGGAAAAGGCCTGCCCGTTTCGGGCAGGCCTTTTCCTGTCTGATGTGTCTTAAATCTTGATGAGTCAACTGCCCCTGTCTCGCCGAGTTTAAACCTTCAACTCTCGGTTTTGACTTGCGGGTACAGGTGAACATCCCGTTGCGGGAAGGGTATGGAGAGCCCTTCCTCGTCAAATTTCATCTTCACAGCGCGCGTGATGTCCCAATAGACCTCCCAGTAGTCATCCTTGTTCACCCACGGCTTGACAATGAAGTTTACAGATGATTCTCCCAGCTCGTGGAGCTTGATGAGAGGCTTCGGCTCTGGCAGAACCTTGGCGTGAGAGGTTACGATTTGCTCCAGGACCCTTTCGGCCTTGGCAACGTCATCGCTATAGGATATGCCGAAAACCATGTCGACGCGCCGTTGAGTCTGTGCCGTGACATTCTTGATGACATCCCCCCAGATCTTGCTGTTCGGAACCACGATGGTCTGGTTGTCAAGCGTTAGAATCGTGGTGTTGACGATACTCATGTGGCTGACCCGGCCGGAGATGCCCCCGGACTCGATCAGATCGCCGACATCGTAGGGTCGATACATCAGAATCATCAATCCTGACGCGAAGTTGGACAGCGAGTCCTGGAGAGCAAAGCCGACGACGAAACCGATGATGCCGAATCCGGCAAGCAACGGGCCGAGACTGATGCCGACCTGTGAGAGGGCGATTAACAGCCCGATGATCAGGATGATGTTGCGGACGATGGAAAGCACCATGCGGCGCAGGAGTTCCGAAAGCTGGAGCTGTGAACTCTGGATGGCTTTTTCGACGATTTTTTTGAAGATGTTGCCGAGCTTGTGGGCAACGAACACGATGAGCAGAAACAGCAGCACTTTAAGCAAAAGATCCGGGCCATCCTCGATCAGGAAATTCCAGGTGGTTTTCCCCCAACCGACCAGCAAGCCGGTGATCAACCCGACCTGAGCGGAATCTGCCGAGATTGTGCCCGTGGCATTGAGTATCTGCTGACGGTAGGACGCCGTGTCAATCGTGAGGTTATCCATCAACGCCAGGAGGGGCATGAAATTGTCCGCAAGCTGCTTCAGGTGCTTGGTGGAGATGGTCAGCTTGGTTTTGATCTCTTTGTCATCGGGAACGAGGGAGGTGTTTTCGCGCAAGGCGCCAACATTGTCCAGCTCGATCTCGAGCAGAATGGATCGCGATACAGCGAGGTCTTCGATAATCTCTTTGAGCGCGGTGCCTTTCTGAGCGGTATCAACCTTGAATTTTCCCTGCAAATCGATGTTTTTTGCCAGCAGTTCATAAGCCTGGTTTACAGAATCCTGGGCATCGATAAGATCGATATATGCTGCGGAGAGCTGGATCGCCGGGAGATCCAGTTCAGGTCTTTTTATCCGGGAGCGGATGCTCTTGATGATGCTGTTCGCGATGCGGTACTGCTCATCGAGGATGGTCATGGCCTGCTCACGGTGGCGGGCCAGGTCAGCTCCCTCGTCCTGCTGTTCAACTACCGCGGAGGCATACTTTATGCCTTGAGCCAGCAATTCCAGGTTAGCCTTGTCCAGGCGCCCTTCGAGGATGTCCCTGGCACGGCCGGTATTTTCGTCCCTTCTCTTTTCCTGGGATTTGATGGTCGCTTTCTGCAGTTCGATCTTGTTGAGTGTTTCGTCAAGTGCCGCTCTCTTGGCAGGCGCTTCTTTTGTCGGCGCCGACGCGGCGTTTTTCCCTTCTTCTGCAAACACCGCAGCCGGATTGGCTACACCAAGGAATAGGGCTGCTATGACCAGCAAGCTAAAGAGCGATTTTGGTATCATGGGGTGTGGTTTCTCCTTTGAAGAATTTCTTCTTAAAAATAACAGAATATGACGGCATGGCAATTTAAGCCCTCCATGAAGGGTG
>JAHEEU010000151.1:0-2152 GCA_024640545.1 Geobacteraceae bacterium | reverse complement strand
CGTGACCTGAAACTGGCCCGTCTCAACTCTGCTTGCTGCTGAAGCTCTGCGCCGTCTCGGCGAACTTGCGCAGTCGCCGGTCGACCATGGCGTTGACCGTCCCCTCCGGCCAGGCGCCGTCGGCATCGGGTTCTCCGGCCGGCACGCCGGTCAGGACCTCGATCCCCTGGTCGATGGTCGCCACGCTCCAGATATGGAATTTTCCTGCGGCCACCGCTTCGACCACCTCTGGTTTGAGCATGAGGTTCTTCTGGTTGGACCGGGGAATGATCACCCCCTGGTCGCCCGTCAAACCCTTGCTCTTGCAGACGGCGAAGAAGCCTTCGATCTTCTGGTTGACCCCGCCGATCGGCTGCACCATACCATGCTGGTTGACTGAACCGGTGACGGCGATCCCCTGTTTGATCGGCAGCCCGGAGAGGCTGGAGAGGAGTCCGTACAGCTCGGTCGACGAGGCGCTGTCGCCCTCGACGCCCGAGTAGACCTGCTCGAAGCCGATCGACGCCGACAGCGCCAGCGGCTTGTCCTGGGCATAGCGCTGGCCGAAAAACCCGTTCAGGATCAGCACGCCCTTGTCGTGGATCGGCCCGGACAGCTTGGCCTCCCTTTCGATGTTGACCATCCCCTTGGTGCCCAGGAAAGTGCGGACCGTGACCCGTGCCGGCCGGCCGAAGCTGTAGTCGCCGAGCTGGTAGACGGTGAGGCCGTTGACCTGCCCCGTGACGGCGCCATCGGTGTCGACCAGGATGGTGCCGTCTTCGATCAGCTCCTGGATGCGCTGTTCAACCTTGTTCGAACGATAGACGTGCGCCTCGATCGCCTGCTCGACGTGCTCTCCGCCAACCCGTTCCGCCTCCTGCTTCTCGGCGTAAAATGACGCCTCGCGAATCAGGTCGGCAATGTCGATGAAGCAGGAGGAGAGCCGTTCCTGGTCCTCGACCAGGCGCGCCGCGTATTCGATGGTGCGCGCCACCGCGCTGGGGTCGAAATGCAGCAGCTGCTCCTCGCTGCACTTGGTGCCGATGAACAGGGCGTACTGCTGGATGTTCTCCCGGCAGCTTTTCATCATCTCGTCGAAGTCGACCTTGACCTTGAACAGTTTGCGGAAGTCGGGATCGAGCTGGAACAGGAGGTAGTAGAAGAGCGGCGGGCCGATCAGGATGATCTTGCAGTCGAGCGGGATCGGCTGCGGCTTGAGCGTGACCGTGGCGATCAGCCGGAACTGCTCGACCATGTCCTCGATTTTAACTTCCCGGTTGCGGATGCAGCGCTTGAGGGCTTCATAGGAGAAGATGTTGATCAGGACCTCGCGGCAATCAAGGATCAGGTAGCCGCCGTTGGCCCGGTGCAGGGCGCCGGCCTTGATCATCTCGAAGCTGGTCGTGGCGTTGCCCATCTGGATGACATGCTCGACCCGCCCGAACAGGTTGAAGTAGGTCGGGTTGGCTTCGTAAATCACCGGGGCCCCCAGCAGCACGCTGTTGTCGACCAGCAGGTTGACCTGGTAGCGGCCGAAGGTATGGCCCTCCTGCTGGGTCTTCATCCCGGGGAGGACCACCTGGGGTTCCTTCTGCGGCCTCACTTCGTCGAGCCGCTCAACGATATCTTTCTTGCACCTGTCGAAATGCTCCATGATGCCGGCGAAGTCGGCGTATTTTCGCTCGTGCCCCTCGAACAGGTGACCGATCGAAAAGAGCAGGATCTCCCTTTCCATCGCCGTGATCTTCTGGCGCATTTCCTCTTCGAGGGCGCGCACCTGCCTTAAGACTTCGTCGATGCGCTCCTGGAGTTCGGACCCGCTTTTATCAATGCGGACCTTCTCCTCGTCATCGAGGGCTTCGTACTCCTGCTGCGACAGCGGCTCGTTCCTGTGTACCGGCACCATGACCAGGCCGCTCACCGCCCGGCGCAGAGCGAACCCCTTGCTGCGCGCTTCCTGCTCGAGCTCCTCGATGAGAGCATCGTGCTTGCCCTTGTAGTCCAGGGCGATCCTCTTTTTCTGCTCCTCGTACTCCTTGCTGTCGAATACCTTGGGGATCTCCTCGGCCAGCCGTTCGATCAGGTGGTCAACGTCCTTCTTGAGCTCGCGGCCTTTGCCTGCGGGCAGTCGGATATGGAAGGGATGCGTGCCGTCTTCGAGGTCGTGGACGTA
>JAHEEU010000150.1 GCA_024640545.1 Geobacteraceae bacterium | reverse complement strand
AAACTCCGTGACTACCGGAGTCATCAGTGCGCCGCTGCGGCGGCTGCCGGACGGCGAGGGCGGGGTGGGGGTTTTCATCCAGACCGATGCCCTGATCAATCCCGGCAACTCCGGCGGTCCGTTGCTTGACATCAATGGTCGGCTGATCGGCGTCAACACGGCCATCGCCCGCCAGGCCCAGGGGATCGGTTTTGCCATCCCGGTCCAGGTCGTGCGGCGCGTGGTCGCCGAGTTGATCGCATTCGGCCGCATGCGGCCGGTTCATGCAGGAATCCTGCCCGGCGAGATCAGCCGCACCATGGCGAATTCGAGAGGCGCCGGCGGCGCCCTGGTCGCAGAGATCGAAACGGGGTCGCCTGCGGCGGCTGCCGATATCCGCCCGGCCGACGTCATCCTCGAGGTTGCAGGAGTTCAGGTCGATTCGGCTGGAGAATTCCTTGCTTTACTGCGCACCTTCCCCCCCGGTTCGAATGTTGTCCTGACCCTGCTGAGGGGCGTCGAGGTGCTGCAGAAGACGTTCCGGACAGCCGAACTCCCCGCCGGTTACGCCAGCAGCTACGTGAAACAGATTTTCGGCCTGGTCGTTGAACAGGACCCGCAGGGGCTGGTCGTCGGCCGGGTTGTGGCCGATTCCCCGGCCGCCCGGCTCGAACTCCGCCCCGGGGACCGGATTGTCGAGGTTGAAGGAGTGCGCGTCGACGATCTGCAAGCTTTTGTCGCCCGCATCGAAGCGACCCTGGGGCGGCTGCCGCTGAAGTTTGCCGTGTTTCGCGGCAATCGCGGCTACCTGGTTGAATTGCCCTGACGAACTGGAGAGACCATGAAGCTGCTCGCCAAACCGGATGACCCAAGGCTGCCGGGCGCCGCCCAGTTTGAGCTGGAAGAATGGATCGACACCGCGCCTTTCGAGGAGCTTGTCGGGCTGCGAATCGAGCAGGCCGGAGAAGGGCAGGCCCTGTTGAGGCTGCCGTTTACGGTTAAGCTCGCCAATGGCGGCGGGGTCATGCACGGCGGGGCCATGGCAACCCTGGCCGATACCGCTGTGGCCATGGCGATCAAAAGCCTCCTGCCGCGGGGAACGCATTTCGCGACGACCGCAATGTCCATGGAGTTCCTGGCGCCGGTTCTGGCCGGGCAGGTGACCGCCCAGGCCCGGGTAACAGGACCGGAGGGACGGATATTCCATGGTGAATGTCAACTGAGCGGCGCGCATGGCGAGCAGTACGCCAGGTTTGTTTCCGTCTTCAAGGTCGCCCGAAGCCAGAAATAAAGTGATGGCGCCGTTGGTGGATGAAAACTAGACAAGTTTTCCCCAGCACAAGGCGGATCAGCCGCCGTCTAGAGCGGTTGACATTTCCCTCCCCCTCGGGTTACATGAGGCGTTACATCTGGTTTTTTCTATGTTAGCTCAACAAAGGGTTCACTATGCGTCGTCTGCTCATCATCGTTGTCCTGCTCGTGCTAGCCGGCGGCTCCCTCTATATGGGGTTCGCGGGCAGTCCACGGCCGTCTTACGAGCCTGTCAAAGCGGTCCAGCTGGGTGATCCGGCCCCGGACTTCCAGCTCGAGGACACCAAGGGCAACAAGGTTTCCCTGGCCGACCTGCGCGGCAAGGTCGTGCTGGTGAATTTCTGGGCGACCTGGTGTCCGCCGTGCCGGGCGGAGATGCCCTCCATGGAGGCCCTCAACAAGGCCATGGCCGGAGAAGAGTTTGTCATGCTGGCAATCAACACCGAACAGAACGGACGAAGCCTGGTCCCGGCATTCCTTGCCAAGTCGCCGTACTCGTTCACCGTCCTGTATGACGACCAGGGGGTCGTGCAGAAACTTTTCGGCGTCTACAAATTCCCTGAATCGTTCGTCATCCGCAAGGATGGTACCATCGATGACCGGGTCATAGGCGCCATCGACTGGGTTCACCCTGAAACCGTTGCTTATTTCAAGGAGCTGGCGAAAGGATAACCCGCTTGCAGCAGGCTGCTGACATAAGCTACTGGATCGCATTTACCGCCGGGATACTCTCCTTTGTTTCGCCGTGCGTATTGCCGCTGATCCCCTCGTATCTGACCTATATCACCGGATTGTCCTTCAGCCAGCTCCAGGAGGCCCATCCGAACGCAAAAGTCCGGATCACGGTGATGCTGCATTCACTCTGCTTCATCATCGGCTTTTCGGCAGTCTTCGTTCTGCTGGGCGCCATTGCCGGGATTGCTTCCAGTCAATTCCAGAGCTACCTGCGCGAAGGCCTGGAGTGGGTCGAGAAAATCGGCGGCCTGCTGATCGTACTGTTCGGTATCCATATGACCGGGCTGTTCCACTTTGGCGTCCTGTTGGGCGAGAAACGGGTGCAGCTGCACAAGAAACCGAGCGGCTACATCGGCACATTCGTAGTGGGTGTCGCCTTTGCTGCAGGTTGGACCCCCTGCATCGGCCCGATCCTCGCATCGATTCTCATGGTTGCGGCCACCTCGGGGCAGGTCGGTGAAGGGATCGGCCTACTGTCCGCCTACTCGCTGGGGATGGGCGTCCCCTTCCTGCTCTCAGGGATGCTTTTCCACCACTTCCTGATCGCCTTCAACCGTTTCCGCAAGTATATCCGCCTGGTGGAAATCGGTGCCGGGATCATGCTGATGGCGGTCGGCATCATGCTGATGTTTGACCTGATGGGTCACTTGACCATGTTCCTGTACCAGTGGTTTCCCCTGCAGGGTTAGGGGAAAGACAATCAATCTGTAAGCTGTAAGCTTTAAGCTATAGGGCTATAAAGCTATAAGGCTATAAAGGCTATAAGCTTTACGACTTACAGCTTACAGCTTACAGCTCCAGCCTCCAGCTGCAACTTAAACCTTGACTAATCTTCCCCGGCTGTTTAAATTGAAATCCGTTTTCAAACGGACCGACGATGCCGAAGACCAGGACGAAAAGTAAATTCAGAGAATATCTCCTTACCCAGGGATTGAAGTCCACCCAGCAGCGGGAACTGATCCTCGAGGAGTTCCTGCGTGCCGGCTCGCACCTCTCTACCGAGGACCTTTATCTCCGTCTGCGTAAGAAGAACCCCCGGATCGGTTATGCCACGGTCCATCGCACCTTGAAACTTTTTGCCGAGTGCGGCATAGCCGAGCAGCGTCATTTTGGTGATGGTCAGGCCCGCTATGAAGCCAGCGACCAGGGCGAACATCATGATCACCTGATCTGCGTCACCTGCGGCAGGATCGTTGAATTCGAAGATCCGCGCATTGAACAGCTCCAGGATGAAGTCGCTGCGGAGCATGGGTTCTCCATCGAGCGGCACCGCCTCGAACTCTACGGGTCCTGCTCCAGTTGCCGCCAGGCATAATTTTTTACCCATTCCATGAAAATGATTATCAATAGCAGTCAGGAAGGCCGTTTGCACACTCATGCAGAAAGAACCGCAGGCTGAAAAGAAAATAATCCTGGTCGGCAATCCGAATGTCGGTAAAAGCGTGGTTTTCAACAGCTTGACCGGCAGCTACACGACCGTATCCAACTATCCGGGGACGTCGGTGGAGGTCTCCCGCGGTCATTGCCAGATAGACAGCGAGAACTTCCTGGTCCTGGATACTCCCGGAATGTATTCTCTGCTGCCGATCACCGAGGAAGAGCGGGTTGCCCGACGGATTCTCCTCGAGGAATCGCCGCATGTGGTGCTGCATGTCATCGATGCCCGCAACCTCGAGCGCATGCTGCCGATGACGCTGCAGCTCATCGAAGCCGGTCTGCCGGTGGTGGTGCTGGTCAACATCATGGACGAAGCCGAGCGGATCGGCATGCAGATCGATATCCCGCTGCTTCAGGAAAAGCTGCAGGTGCCCGTTGTCGGCGGCGCGATGGGCCGCGGCAAGCGCGGCCTCGCCGAGGTGCGCGAGGCGATCGGTCAGTACCGGGTCGGCAAGGCGACTTTTACCTATGCCTCCGACCTCGAGAAGGACATCCAGAAAATCAGCGCGCTGCTGCTGGGCGATTATATCCTCGCCAGACGCAGTCTGACGCTGATGCTGCTGCAGCGGGATGACGAGATCGCCCAAAGGGTCAGGGACCGTGAAGGCGATCGCTACGCCGGCGTTGAAAGTGCCGTCAATGACACGATCTTCGCCCGCCGGGTCGACCTGCACCTGCGCATCAGCCTGGAGCGAAAGCGCATCTGCAAGGGGCTTCTGGACGGCGTGGTGACCCAGCGTTCCGGCCAGCAGCCGGCACTTGTCGATCGCTTCTCCGCCTGGACGATGAACCCCTGGACCGGCGTCCCCCTCTTGCTGCTGGTCCTCTATTTCGGCCTCTACCAGTTCGTTGGCGGCTTCGGCGCCGGCACCATCGTCGATTTCCTGGAAGGCACGGTGTTCGAGGAATTTCTCAACCCGTGGGTCATAGGTCTGTGCGAGAAGTATATCCCCTGGTATTGGCTCAATGAGCTCCTGGTGGGCGAATACGGACTGTTCACGCTCGGTGTTCGTTATGCCTTTGCCATCATTCTGCCGATTGTCGGGACCTTCTTCATCGCTTTCGCCGTGATCGAGGACAGCGGCTATTTCCCGCGACTGGCCATGCTGGTCGACCGGGTCTTCAAAAAGATCGGCCTGAACGGCCGGGCGGTGATCCCGATGGTGCTCGGTTTCGGCTGCGATACCATGGCCACCGTCGTGACCCGGACGCTCGAATCATCACGGGAGCGGATCATCGCGACCCTGCTGCTGGCCCTGGCCATCCCCTGCAGCGCCCAGATGGGAGTCATCCTCGGCCTGCTCTCCGGTGTGCCGGGGGCCCTGGTGGTCTGGCTCGCCTGCATGATCGGGGTTTTCCTGCTGGTCGGCCTGCTGGCCGCCCAGGTCGTCCCGGGCGAGCGACCGATGTTCTACATGGAAATCCCGCCGATGCGCATGCCGCAGCTGCAGAATGTCCTGGTCAAAACCCTGACCCGCATGCAGTGGTATTTCATGGAGATCTTCCCGCTGTTCATGATCGCTTCGGTGCTGCTCTGGGCGGGCAAGCTGACCGGTGCGCTGCAATGGCTGGTGGAGGCTTTCAACCCGGTCATGCGCCTGCTCGGCCTGCCGCACGAGGCTTCGGCGGCCTTCATCTTCGGCTTTTTCCGGCGCGACTTCGGTGCGGCCGGGCTTTACGACCTGCAGACCGAGGGCCTGCTCGATCCGGTGCAGCTGACGGTCGCCGCCGTGACCCTGACCCTGTTCGTCCCCTGCGTCGCCCAGTTCCTGGTGATGCAGAAGGAACGCGGCTGGCGGACGTCCCTGGTGATTTTTTTCCTGGTAACGGGGCTGGCGTTCAGCGTCGGCTGGGCGCTCAACAGGTTTCTGCTGATGACGGGAATCCTCGCATGAAGTGTTCCTTCTGCGAACATGAGCTGACCCCGGCGATGCTCCGGGAGAAAGGCTGCGGCGTCTGCATTGGCGGCTGCCGCAAGATTCACTGTCCTTATTGCGGGCAGGAAAACCCGTTGGTCCCTGAATCGCTGGAAAAGCTGCTGCGGCGTGAAAAGTCCGGGGACTGAATCCTCTGCAGCCTGGCAAGGGGATTTCACTATCCAGTAAACGACATGGCCAGGGAACTCGAACGACTTATTCTGTATTCTGTCTTCTATATTCTGTATCCTGTTTTCTATATTCTGTCTCCAGGAAAGGACTTGCACAATGATCGTTTCTGCCAAGGCCGAGGAGATCCTCGAATCCCTGTGGATCAGCACCGAGGAGAAAGGTGAGGATGCCGCCCATTTTGAACGGCTCGGCATCGCACCGACGGATGAGGGCCTGGCCGAACTGGTCCGGCTGGCTTTCGTCGAGGTGCATGGCGAATGGGTCCGCCTGCGCAAGGAGGGCCGCGAAGAAGCGCGCATGACCGTGCGCCGACACCGCCTGGCCGAACGCCTGATGATGGATATCCTCGACATCAAGGGGGCCAGTGGTGACGAGCGGGCCTGCGAATTCGAGCACCTGCTGCACCACGGCGTCGATACCAAGATCTGTACGCTCCTCAACCACCCGACCACCTGCCCCCACGGCAAGCCGATTCCCCCGGGAAGCTGCTGTGAGCAGGCGCGCCAGGACGGCGAAGTGGGAGTGGTCGCCCTGACGGAGCTCAAGGCCGGCGAGCGGGGCGAGATTGCCTACCTGGCCGCAACCGATGTCAGCAAGATGCAGAAGCTGATGAGCATGGGGGTCCTGCCCGGCAGCGACCTGCTGGTGACGCGGACTTTTCCATCCTACATCTTCAAGGTCGGACATTCGGAGTTTGCCGTCGACGGGGATCTTGCCAGGGAGATTTTCGTCCGTAAAGCCTAGCGCCCGGCCGGTGGATTACCCCTTGCAACTGAACATCTGATTCCCTATAGTTACTACCTGAATCAGTGAGCTCACGGCTGGTAGAGAGCACAACACACCGGGCCAGATGACAACCTTTTTTGTGATTCCGAGACCAAGGGTCACCTGACGGGCGGCTCCCCTGACCAAGGAGGTACGAGTGGAAATCCTGGGAATCGATATCGGTTTTGGCTTTACCAAGGCAGCCGACGGCCAGCAGGCGCTGGTTTTCAAGTCAGTCCTTGGCGAGGCGACTGATATCCAGTTTCGCGACGAAATGATCGCCGTACCTGATATCGATGACAAGCACCTGCAGGTCGAGGTCGATGGCAAAGCCTACTTTGTCGGCGAGCTGGCCGAGCGGCAGAGCAATGTCCGCTACTTCACCCTTGACCAGGCACAGTTCATCGGTAAATTCGCCAAGGTCTTCGCTCTGGCGGCAGCGGCCCAGCTGGTCAAGGGGTTCGTCCCGATCAACCTGGTGACCGGACTGCCGATCGGTTATTACCGGCAATACAAGGATGAGCTGGCCAAACTGCTGGTCGGCGAACACGTGGTCGCCCTGATCGACGGCAACGGCAAGCGGGTCGAGAAGTCGATCAGCATCAACAAGGTCAGGGTCGTCCCACAGCCTTTCGGCTCGCTCTTCAACGTCATGCTCAACGACCTTGGCGAAATGGCTGACAAGCGCCTGGTCCGCGACAAGGTCGGCATTATCGACGTCGGCTTCCGCACCTCCGATTACACTATCTCCGACAAGATGCGCTACTCCGAGCGCGGCAGCCGCACCACGGACTCGGGGATCGCCAGGGCCTTCAACGTGATTGCGTCCAAGCTGCGTGAGAACAGCGGGGTCAATGTCGAAATCTATCGACTCTATGATGCCATCGACAGCGGCAGCATCAAGATCCGCGGCAAGGTTTACGACCTCAAGAGCCTGACCGAGCAGGTTTTCACGCAACTGGCAACATCGATCGCCAACGAGGTGGACCGGCTCTGGGTCGACGACTGGGACATCGATGCCATTGTGATTACCGGCGGCGGCGGCGCCGTCCTGGCGAAATACCTCAAACCGCTCCTCAATGGCGTCATCATGGAGACCGACCCCGAGCAGGACATGCGCCTGTTCAACGTGCATGGCTACCGCAAGTTCGGCCAGCACCTCTGGGCGCGCGGTGATGCGCTCCCCCAAG